>JBFYTF010000180.1:0-2936 GCA_041300865.1 Anaerolineae bacterium | reverse complement strand
GGGAAGATCAGCACCACTTCGTGCCCGTTCATGGCCAGGGCCGCGGCCACTTCCGACCCGATGAAGCCGCCGCCGATGACGGCCAGGCGCCGCCCCTCGCCGGCCAGTGCCCGCAGCCGGTGGTAATCGTCCACCGTCCGGAAGTAGATGATCTGGTCGTCGCCGAAGGGCAGCCGCCGGGGAGTGCCCCCCGTGGCCAGGAGCAGCCTGTCATAGCCGTGAACGTCGCCTTCCACCTCGCGCACCCGCTTCCTCTCGAGATCAAGTGCCGCCACCCGGCGATCCAGGTGCAGCGCGACGTTCCTGCCTTCCGTGCCCCGCCAGATGCCGTCGAGGGGCTTGCCCTTCCACAATCCCTTGCTCAGGGGCGGGCGGTTGTAGGGCGCGTGCGACTCGGCGCCGATCAGCCCGATGGAACCCTCCGGGTCGACCTCGCGGATGCCCTGCACGGCAGCGTCGGCTGCCATGCCACCGCCGACAATAAGGTATCGATACTCGTGCATGTTTTCTCCTTTACTCGGGACCACGCCCCGGCACGCACTGTCCTGCGCCCGTGGTGTGGGGGAGGCGCCCGGCACTTGCCGGACGCCTCCCGGGGGGTGTGTTAGTTGAAACGGGACGGGAACTGCCTCATGATCCCGTCGCTCAGCAGGTCGGCGAGCCCGAGAATGTGATCGTGGACGGCATCATAGTCCTGGATGTCGGCCTCAAAGTTGCCCTGGAGGCGGTTGGACGCCTCCTGGAGCGTCAGGTCCAGGTGCATCTTCATGCCTGCCTGCACCTCTTCCAGCGGCCAGTTCTTGGGATTCGCGCTGCTCAAGAACAAGGCGATCTCGTCGGCGTTGACATACCAGCGGTCGTTGGCGTCCTCAAAAGCGGCTTGGTCGCCTGCTTTCGCTGCGTCAATCACCTCAGTGGCGATGAGGATGTGCTCCTCGAGCAGGGCTGTCAGTTGTTCGCCGGCTTCGTCGCCATAGAACGGCTTGACGGCATTGCCGATGTCGGTCTGGTTGCGCAGCAGGCGCTCAGCCACCAGCCCTTGGTCGGGCAGATCGGCCGCGGCACTGACAATGTACAAGCGCGTCCAGGTCACATGGTCTTCCCACAGCTTGCGCATTGCGTCGTGAAACTCGAGCTTTGAGACTTTGTCCGCTTTCGCCTGCGCCTCTGGCCCGGCAGTTGCCGTAACGGCCAGCGACGCTCCGACGATGCCGGCAACGAGGGCTGCGACGAGCAGAACTCGCGCCATGGGTGTCATTCTACTGCGTGAAGGGTTCATTTTGTTCCTCCTTCAGAGGTGTTGCGGCCGCCCCAGCCGGCAGGCCTGTCGTATCCTGGACGTCGCCAGGGGGGCGGCCAGGCGAATGCTCACGATGGAACCTGTTTCTGGCCGGACTGCAGGAGCTGCGTCATGGTTGCCAGCCAGTCGCCCTCTTGACCGCCGGGACCGGCCGAGGCCAGGATCCTCAGGGTCTCGGGCTTGAGCAGGGCAGGTAGGCGGCCCCCCAGGTCGGCGAGCAGGGCGGCCAGAGCGATGCTGTGGCGGACGAACCAGGAAGACAGATCGACCAGGAGAGGCTGGCGGGTGCGGATGGCCTGGGCTTCTTGCCCGGGTCCCATCTGTCCCGTCAGCACTTCAGCGCCGTCGGCCACGACGACCAGCCAGCGGGCAGAATCGTCGGGCTGGACGCTGTAGCGATGGATGTGCCCGCGGCAGGCGCCGCACTCCTGGGGGCAGGCGGCCAGGCACAACGTCGTGATCGCCACACCGCGGGCCTGAGCGCGCGCCACGTTATCCGTGAGCGCCTGGGCCTCGGGCGGCCACAGGGCAAGCGTCAAGCGTTCCTCGGCCGCGTCGACGAGGGCCGCGGCATGGGCCAGGAGCGCGGAGGCACCCCGGACGTTGGCCACATAGTCGTACTCGGGGGGCTTGCTCGCCGCACGCAAACTGCTGCGCGCGGCTTGCAGGGTCTCGTCGTAGCGCTCGTGGAGCTGCTGCACCAGCTCGTCGGACGGGACCGGTGCGTACCGCGTCCCTTCTGCTCCGTCGACGCGAACAATCGCCCGCCGATCCTCGAGCTTTTGAAGCACGCCGTAGACGTTGGCGCGGGGCAGCCCTGCCTCTTTGGCCACTTCATAGCCGTTCAGCGGGCTCTTGTGCAGCAGGGCCAGGTAGGCACGCGCTTCATATTCGCTAAATCCAAGGTCTCGCAGCTGCGCGACGGGCTCGCTCATCTCGCCTCCTACCCATAGTAGTTGCTATCACAGCTACTATTATAGCAGGCGCCTGCGGACCTGTCAAGAGGAGCGGGGTTAAAGTCGCATAAAAATGCCTTACCGCCCTCGCTGCCGGATGTACTCGCCGACGTCCACGTTGTAGACGGTGTCCTCGATGGTGAACACCGCCCACGGCCGGCCCTGGTCCAGCCAGGTGGCCGAGCCGACGGCCGAGAGCTTGCTGCCGGGGAGGGTGGGGCCCTCTTCGTTCCCGGCGATCCACAGGATCTTTTTGCTGCCCTCGCCCGTGTCGCGGTAGCGCATGGCCTCCATGCTGGTCATCAGGCCCGTCTGGGGGTCGAAGCGGACGACGAACGTGTCCTCCTCGGCCTCGAACGGCACGTACAGGAGCGCCGTCTCCTCGTCGACGGGCGCCCAACGGGCACGGGGGTCGGTGACCATGAAAGCTGGGAACCAGGCACCTTCTGCCCAGACGGCGAGATTCGCGGCCTGGTTCTGGTGTGGGTCGTCCACGATGGTGCCCATGGGCGCCTCGAAGAAGCTGGCGCCATCGACGTAGCCTTCGTTCACCTTGAGCAGCGGCAGGCCAAACCACGTCGCTTCGATGTAGTGGCGATAGTCGCGCCCGGCGTTGTGGACAAAGACGAAACGCGCGGGCAGGGGGATGTTCATGATCGGGCGGATGGTGGCCCGCCCGG
>JBFYTF010000167.1:0-9728 GCA_041300865.1 Anaerolineae bacterium | reverse complement strand
TGGACCTGGCAGCCGCACGGCCTGCCCGGGAAGGGCGATCCGAGATCCCCACGCAGGCCATGCCCGGTGTGGCAGCAGGCGAGGGGGTCATCGCCTATGTGGACGCTCCAACCTACAATATTCGCCTCATCTCGCCTGAGGGCACGGACCTCGATGTGCTCTGGACCGCTCCTCAGCCGCTCACGACGTGGGCAGCGTTCGACCTGGCCTGGCGGCCCGACGGCCGAGAGCTGGCTTTCTCCAGCCAACACGAGGAGGCGTGTTCGTGGTACCAGACCGACGTTTATGCCATCCGCTACAACGGCACCGGCTACCGGCGCGTCACCAACGCGCCGGCCTGCGCCGAGCTGGCCGCACTGCCCAAGGGCTCGGTGACGGTCAACGTCACCAAGTTGACAAGTGACTTTGTACAGGTCTACGTGGCGGGCGCACCGGGACTCCAGACCGTGCTCGGCAGCGGCACGATGACATTCAACAACGTCGCCGATTTCGGACCGGGAATCCCACAGCCCGCCATCGGTATCTCTGGGCTGTACCGTGTCTTTGCGTCTGCGCCCCTGGCAGACGTCCAGCCGGGTGAGACGGTAGCCGGAGGGAACCTTGTCATCTCGTCCGAGTCCGGCATCCGGTTCTTTGGCGCCGGCAAGGTCTCCTGGAAGGCCGACGGCTCAGACATCGCCTATGGCATGCGGACCTACTCCGACATCAGCCACATTCCCGCCGTGCCACGCTATGGCTCCATCGGCGAAAAGCTCCCCGTGGTAGAGTATGCAGCGCCCGGCATGGTGGCTTGGGGCCCGACTGCCGCGACAAAGGATCAGTATCTCTACTACTCGATGCTCAGCCCGATAGCGGACAACATCGACGGGATCTACCTGAACAGCCTGGGGAACATGTCTGGTGGCACGAAACTGGTGAATATCTACAACGATGATGCCCAGGTGGTGTGGGACATCGAATGGCTGCCTGACGGGTCCGGTTTCCTCTTTACCGCCAAGTACTGGGACGATGGCCTCTTTAGGTTCGTCGCCAACATCTTTCGGTACGATTTCGGCGACCCTGAACCGCTCACCCGGTTGACCGATTTCGGCGATGACAGGGCTCACGCGTTCAGCATCTCGCCTGACGGCCAGCAGATCGTTTTCGAGCGCTGGGGGGATTCATCTCATCCGACGATCAGCCTGTGGATTGTGAACCTCAACGGCTCGGACCTGCACCAGCTCGTCGACAACGCCGGGCGCCCTGCCTGGGGGCCGACCTATGTCGCGCAGCCGCCGCATGCGGAGTTCGTCGCTGCGCCGACCTCCGGTGTCAGCCCCCTGGCCGTGCAGTTCACCAACCAGTCCACCGGGGACTATGAGACGTGCACGTGGACCTTTGGCGACGGCGGCACAAGCACGAGCTGCGGCAACCCGAGCCACACGTACACGACCAAGGGCGTCTATACCGTGGTGTTGACGGTGACCGGTCCAGAGGGCACAGATACGCGCACTAGCGCGGGCTATATTACCGTCTACGAGCCCGCGCTGGCTGCCTTTGCCGCCAGTCCCACCTCTGGTATCCCGCCCCTCTTGGTTACCTTCACGAATCAATCGACGGGTGACTATGATACCTGTGCCTGGACTTTTGGCGATGGGGGCGCGAGCAGCAGCTGCGGCAACCCCACGCACACCTACGCGGCGGAAGGCGTCTACACCGTTGGGCTGAGCGTTAGCGGCCCGGGCGGGACCAATACCAACACCAGGGAGCGCGCCATCATGGTCCAGGACATGATTCGGGTCTACCTGCCCCTCGTCATTGGAGGGCATTGAACAAGGAGGTTGAAATGAAAACGAGAACGAGTCTGCTAACGACGGTGGGCCTGCTGGTTTTCCTGCTCCTGGCGCTGTGCCTGCTTCTGGCGGGCGACAGGGCGTCGGCCGGCCCGGCGCCTGCTCAAATGGTGGCGGCAACCATTGTGGGGGGCGAGATCACGACGGACACGACCTGGACGCTGGCCGGCAGCCCCTACATCCTCCAGACCCAGAACGTGACCGTGCGCGACAACGTGACGCTGACGATCGAGCCCGGGGTGACGGTCGAGATCAATGCCGGGAGAGGCCTGTGGGTGTATGGGACGCTGCTGGCCGTGGGTACACCCGCCCAGCCGATCACGTTCACGCGCATGACCGGGGCGACCGGGGCGTGGGGGCAGGTCCAGATCGGCGGTGGCACCGTGAACGGCGACAGCAATGGCTCTCAGATCAGCTATGCGACGATCGAGGGTGGCGGGACTGGCGCGCAAATGCTCTATGTCTACAACAGCGCGGCGACCCTGGATCACCTCACGGTGCGCAACAGCAGCACCAGGGGCCTCTATGCCACGGGCGTGCCCGCCGGCTCGACCCTGTCCTGGGACACGGGCACGGTGACCGGCAACGGCTGGGAGGGCGTGTATGTGTACACGGGGCGCGTGGCGCTCAGCAACCTGACCGTAATGGACAACGTCGGCGATGGGGTCGAGATAAGCTCGGCCGACGATTCGCAACTCCTGAACAGCACCGTGCAGGACAACGGCGGCCACGGGATCAACACCAGCGGCAGCGATCGCCTGTTGCTGCAGGACCTGACCATCGCCGGAAATGCCGGCACCGGCATCTACATTCAGTCCAATGGCGAGGGCAGCATCCTGCGCAGCGCGACCGTGCAGGGCAACGGCGTGGCGGGGCGGCTGCACCCGGACACTTTGCTGGAGAACGTAACCTGGACCGGCAACACGCGCAGTGAGATCGAGTGGATCACCGGGCGGATCAACAGCAACCGCACCTGGGCGCGCCTGCCCGAGATCCACACCTACCGGGTGCTGAGCCACGTCACGGTGGCGGACAACACCACCCTCACCGTCGAGCCCGGCGTCACGGTCGGCATCCAGGCGGGGATGGTCCTGTACGTGAATGGGGCCCTCTCGGCCGTTGGCACGCCCGCGCAGCCGATCACCTTCACGCGGATGGCCGGAGCGGCCGGGCCGTGGGCGGCACTCCAGATCGGCGGGGGCAGCGTGACCGGCGACAGCGACGCCTCGCGGGTGAGCTACGCGACGATCGAGGAAGGCGGGTCTGGCGGCCAGATGCTCTACGTCTACAGGAGCGGCCCAACCCTGGATCACCTCACGCTGCGCAACAGCAGCACCAAGGGCGTCTACGTTGGCAACCTGGCTACCGACTCTATCGTGTCGTGGGACACGGGCTCGGTCAGCGGCAATGGCTCGGAGGGCGTGTATGTGGCCACAGGGCGCATCGCGCTCAGCAACCTGACCATCACCGGCAACGGTGCGGAGGGGGTCGACCTGAACTCGGCCAGCGATTCCCAGGTGCTGAACAGCACCGTGCAGGGCAACGGCGGCGAGGGCATCCGCAGCAGTGGCAGCAGTCGCCTGCTGCTGGAGGGGCTGACGATCGCCGGGAACGCCGGCTACGGCATCTATGCGCAGGTCGAAGGCACGAGCACGGGCGGCATGGGCAGCATCGTGCGGGACACGACGGTGCAGGGCAACGCTGTCGCCGCGCGGCTGCACCCGGACACGGTGCTCGACAACGTGACGTGGATCGGCAACACGCGCAGCGAGATCGAGTGGAACTCCGGGTTCCTCGGCAGCAACCGCACCTGGGCCCGGCTGCCCGAGATCCACACTTACCGGGTTCTGGGCAACATCACGGTCCCCGATAACACGCGGCTGACCGTGGAGCCCGGGGTGACGGTGCAGCTCCAGGCGGGCGCCACGTTGTACGCCCCCGGCGGCTTGACCGCGGTGGGCACGCCCGCCCAGCCCATCACCTTCACACCGCTGCCGGGAGCGACCCAGGCGTGGGGGATGATCGAGATCGGTTCGGGCAACGCGCAGCACGACAGCGACGACTCCCGGATAAGCTACGCGACCATCGAAGGGGGCGGGTATGGCGCGTCAATAGGCAAGCTGGTCCATCTCTACTACACCTCCGCCAGCCTGGATCACGTGACGGTGCGGAACAGCACCAGCAACGGCATTCAAGTCACGCCCCTTCCCGGCACCAGGGTCAACCTGGACACGGTGGCGGTCACAAACAATGCCGGGGTGGCTATCTACCACAACCAACCGGGCCCGTCGCTGTCCTATCGCAACCTGACGCTGCAGGGCAACGGCACGGACGCCGTGTCCATTGCGAGCGGGACGATCAACTCGCCGGTGCAATGGGATCTGGGAGATGCGGGCGCGACGGTGCGCGCCGGAACCGTGTATATCCAAAGTGGCGGCTTCCTGGCCCTGATGCCCGGAACCCGGCTCGAGTTCACGGCCGCCGCACTTGTGCAGGTGTATGACGGATCCGGCCTGTACGCGCTCGGCACCGCGGAAGCGCCCATCACGTTGACCGGCGAGCAGGCGCAGCCGGGGGCGTGGAAGGGCGTCTCGCAGTGGACTGGCTCGCGCGCCATCCTGCGCAATTGCAGCGTCGAGTACGCCGGGGCCGCCGGTGAGCCGGCACTCAGGCTTCAATCCCCAGGCACCGTCGTCGCCGTCAATACAAGCATCCGGCACGCCGCGGCTGACGGCGTCGTGGTCGACGCCGCGGCGCCCCCGCTGCTCCGCTACAACGACATCTCGGGAAACCTCTTTGGCGTCCGCAACAGCCGGACCACCTCGACGGTGGATGCCCGCAACGTGTGGTGGGGCGATGCCAGCGGTCCGTACCACCCCACGCTGAACCCCGGCGGTCTGGGCAACGCGGTGAGCGACCACGTCCTGTTCGACCCCTGGCTGACGAGCATCCCCACCGGCACGGTGCCCTTCGACGGCCTGATACTTCAGATGGCAGGGCCGAGCGCGGCCAGCCCCGGCCAGACTGTGATCTATGGGGCCGTCTACGTCAACGAGACGGGCCAGGAGATCCAGGACGCGGTCCTGGTGCTGGCACTGCCCGACGGCGCATCCTTCGAGGAAACCTTCCCGGCCTCGAGCGCCGAGGGGGACGGGGGCTACTGGCCCGAGCGGCACCAGGCGTTCTGGCGCCTGGGAACCCTGCCGCCCGGCGCCAGCGGCACCGTGGCGGTGCGGGTGCGCTACTCTTGGGGGCTGCTCGGCGCCGATTCGGTTCTCGCCCTCATGGGCGGGTCGAACTGGGCCCCGACTCGCTTTGACCTGGCTTCGTACCTGGCCTACCAGCCTCTCCATCTGCTCTCCAGGACGGCCCTGACCCCGGCAGAGGTAGCCGCCGAGCGCCAGGCATACCCTGTCTTGAACGCTTTCTTTGCGCAGGGCGAGGCGGACGGTTTCGTCTACGCTTCCGCCGCGCGCTACGCCTACACCGCGGGGACGAGCCGCGTCGTGATCAGGCTGGACCGGCCAGACCGCAGTGCGTCCATGGAGATCGTACGGCAAGGGGAGATCGTGCAGGCCTACCTGGTCGACGCCAGCGGCCTGACCCTGCGCACCGTCTTCGGCGACATGATCTACGATCGCGCCACCGACGCCATCGCGTTCACCGGTGGCCTGGCCGGCGGGGCCCGCGACCCCGCGCTTGTCGCTGCCGCCAGCTCTCTGCGGGCCGGGTCGAGCCCGGAAGCTTGCACGGCCAACTGCCTGGAACTGAACTCCGATACCTCGATCTCTGATCACATCAGGGGCTGGTTCAGTGGCGGCTCGATAGTCCCACCGGGCAGCGACCCGGCATCCAAGTGCGAATCGGAGTGCCGGCAGGATCCCTCACGCTGGACCTGCGACCAGGATATCGCGACCTGCGATTGGCCCCCCAGTGTTTTCGGGCGGGCGCCACATCGTATCGTGCTTTCAACCTGCGACAAAGAGACCGGCAGATTCGACCCTGGGGGCACGCCGATGCACGACTGTGAGCCCAATCAAAAGTGCAACTTTGATGACAAGGCCAATCCGGTCTGCGAGGACTGCACTGAGGCCGACGGCTGCGGCGAAAAAACCACGCTGATCTCTATTGCCAGAGATCCGAACGCCAAGTACGGGCCGGCCGGGGACCTGTTGCCCGGCGATGTGGTCCCTTACACTGTGGAGTACGAGAACGTGGGCGAGGGGATCGCCTACGGGGTGTACGTCGAGGACTGGTTGAGCGACAAGTTTGACGAAACCACGCTCAAGATCGGCCACGGCGGCTTGTATCTGCCTGCCGGCCGCACGATTCTGTGGGAAATCGGGGAGCTCGGCCCGAAAGGCAGCCCCACGGCGAGTGGCTCGGTCACCTTCACCGTGGCCCTGCGCACCGGCCTGCCCGGCGGCACGCCCATCATCAATCAGGCAACTGTCTACTTTCCCAGCGTACCCGAGGAAACGCCGACGAACCAAGTGGCGAACAGTATCTGGCCCGTCGTCGGCGTGCCAGCCAAGGTCACGGTGCAGGCCGGCCATTCCATGCCCATTACCCTGGCCGGCCGCGATACCGGGTCAGGCCCCCTGACTTTCCGGGTCGTCGAGCCGCCCGGCCGCGGCACGCTGGCAGGCTCGGCGCCCGCGCTGACGTACACTCCGTTTGCCGGCTTTAGCGGGCAGGACCTCTTCACGTTCAGTGTCAGCAACGCCGTCGGCGAGAGCCGTCCGGCCGAAGTGGAGCTGCTCGTGGTGCCGGACCCGTCCGACAACACGCCGCCGGCCGTGGGCTGGACGGGGCCCAAGAACAACTCGGTCTTTGGTCCCCTGCCGGCCGGTCCGGCCTTCACCGATGAGATGGGGCCGGTCTACGTGCCCTACCTGTTCGCCGGCTTTAGCGAGCCCATCGATGCGAGTACAGTTACGGCGGCGACGCTGCTGCTGGCCAAGGAGGACGGCACGGCCATCCCGGTCACCGTAGCCTACAACGGCACGACTGGCGAGGCCGTCGCGCTGCTGCGCCAGCCGCTCGAGCCCGCCACTGTGTACACGGTGCGGGCCACACGGGGGATCAAGGACCTGGCCGGAAACGCACTGGCAGCAGACTATGTGTGGACCTTCCGCACCATCGGCGGGGGCGGCGGCGCAAAGTTGTACCTGCCGCTGGTGGTGAAAGGCATGCCGTAGCGACGGCATCAAAACCGGACGCAAATGGAAGAACAGATCCGACGATCTCTTGAAGGCTACCAACCTAACCGCAGCCGCTCGTACATCCTGCGACTATGGTGCACGGGCGAGCCGCTTGCGGGCAATTGGCAGGCTTCCCTGGAAGACCCATCCACCAGGGCCCGCATTGGGTTTTCCAGTTTGGAGCAGTTGTTTGTTTTCCTGATGGAGCAAAGCGAGAGAGACAGCCGCGTGTCCTCTCAAGAGGAAAAGAGCCCGAGATGAAAACGAGATCGAGTCTTCTGCTGGTTCTTGCCCGGGTGGCAGTGTTGTCCGCCAAGTCGGTTACCGGCGCTGGAGCCCTTGCCGCCTACGCCCAGGTTGACCAGGCTCTCGCCGAGTCGTGGCTGATCACCTGGGAAGCCTCGGTCGAGGCCGATGCCGCCGAGGGGGCTGCTCGTATTATACGGCAGACTCACTTCACGGCCAGCATCGTCGTCAACTTCTATGACGACGGTACCTCCGAGTATTACGCCAACGAGTACACGGGAACCTATCTCGTCGACAAGCGGTGGGAATTCTACTGCACCGACGGCAGCGGTCGTGAGTTGTACTACGATCGGATTGAGATATTGGATCCTGGCCGCTACCAGGGGGCCGGACCGGTCAGGCCCAACGGGGTCATGCCCTGGAAGCCCACTCCATATATCGGTACCAAATGGATCCTACCTGCTTTCAATCTTTCGCTGGGAGGGTTCACCATCGCTTCACATTTCGAAGACCAGCAGTGCGGGTATCCTCTCTTCACGCGTGACGAGGTTGACACGGACGGCGTTGACTACCTGGAGTACCTGCCCGCGTACCAAATGGGCGGCCTCATCAGCGACGACGACGGCGTCTTCCGGTATGACCTTGATACCGAGGTTGAAGTGCAGGACTATGGTCTACGTTACCCGCTGAGGCAAAGGGCACACCTGACGGTGGAGCGCCTGTCCGGGCGCGACCTCAGGGTACGCGACGTCGAGGTGACGCAGGGCCTGCAGTTGCATAACTCGATCCCACTGGTCCAGGGGCGACGGACAATCGTGCGCGCCTATATCGACATCGGCACGGACCCGGGACCGATCGAGGGCGTGACCGGCCGCTTGCGGGTCTACAGCGGTGATGCGCTGTTGGGAGAGCGCATGCCGTTCAACATGGCGGGCGCCATCTCGGCCAAACGCTCCCCCGACTGGCAGCAGATCGACGATACGTTGAACTTCCAGTTGCCCTGGCACTGGACTCTAAACAACGCGCTGCGCTTCGAAGTTGAGGTCAACCACACAAAGCTGGTCGACGAGATAGACTATGCCAACAACACCCGTTCGGTGGACCTGCCCCTGACCGATTGTGCTCCGCTCCAGATCCGCTACATGCCGGTGCTCTATGAACCGCCGGGCGCATCGCCTGCCAGCCCGGACGCCGACATTGCCCTGGCCCACGAGTTCATGCGCAAGTTCTACCCGGTCGCCGACAACGAGCTGTTTTACGAGGGCTGGGTGGGCATGGCGTGCCGCACCGATATAGACGGCGACGAGGACAATCCGGCGTTGGCCCTCATACACAGCCAGGAGCTGCTCGAGGCGCTGCAGAAGCTGCTGCCCCTGAGCAACCCAACAAACGTGCAAGGTCTCAAGCTGGTCGCCTGGCTGCCGGAAAACTCCTCAACGTGGCTGGATGGCCAGGCGGACAACATCCCGGGTGAAGTGGCTTGGGTGCAACAGAAAAAGACCAGCCCCTTGAACATCTGGCGCCCCCTGTTGGCACACGAACTCGGCCACGTATACGGGTTGAGCCATCCCCCATCGGTTGACATGGCATGGACCAGTGGCTACCACTGGTTCGACGTCTATGAGCGCTCGATCAAACCGGGGACCGGCCAGGGCCTGCTGGACTTTATGTATGAGACGCCCTTGCAGGAGCCGACTGATTGGGCAAGGGCGGCCAGTTACCAAGCTTTGTGGGGGGCGTTCTGCGGCGGCAGTGTGTCCCAACCCGCCCAGCCCCAAGCTGCGACGGACGTGCTGGTGGTCTCGGGCAAGGTGAGCCCGACGACAACCCAGTCCGGGCAGCTCGACCCGCTGTATCACGCGTCCGGCAGCGAGCTGATCCCACCCGCCGGCTCGAGTTACTACGTAGTTCTGAAGAACGGCACAACCGAACTGGGCAGGTACGGTTTCGACAAATACCTGGAGCCCGAGGTGCAGGGGGGCGAGGTCTATACGCCCACCATCGCATCCTTTGTGCTTTCGGTGCCCTATCCCGCCGGGCTGACCCGGGTCGATCTGACGGATCGCGATAACCAGGTTCTATCTTCGCGCACTGCCAGCGCCCATCCACCCACGGTCGCGGTGCAGTTCCCCAACGCCACCGGCCTGACACTGGACGGCCTGCAAACCCTGCAGTGGACCGGCAGCGATCCCGACGGCGACGCGTTGATCTACAGCGTGCTGTACAGCGTGGATAACGGCGCGACCTGGAAGGCGATGGGCGTGGATGTTGCGGCGACTAGCTATACCGTAGACTTCACGACCGTCCCCGGCAGCTCCTCGGCATTGATCAAGGTGCTTGCCTCCGACGGTTTCCACACCACCAGCGACGTTTCGGACCAGCCCTTCACCGTGCCCGGCAAGCCGCCGGTGGCAGTGATCGTCGCTCCGCCTGCAGGTGCCCGCTT
>JBFYTF010000159.1:0-10970 GCA_041300865.1 Anaerolineae bacterium | reverse complement strand
CGGCCAGGCCAAACTCGTTGCCCAGCGGCGAGGCGCCAAAGCCCACGATGGAGACATTCAACCCGGTGTTGCCCAACGGCCTGTAGATCATGCCCGGCATGCTGTGTCGTTCCCTGTGCGTCCCGGGCCGCCCGGCCGCACAAAGCTGCGCAGCCGGGCGGGTACCAGGTTGAGCCGCCGTCAGGCGGCGCTTACGAGTTCTCGGGCTTTGCGCGTGGCGCTGCTGGCGTCGGGCGCGTAGCCATCGGCCCCGATCTTGTCGGCGAATCCCTGGGTGACGGGCGCGCCGCCGACCAGGATCTTGACCTTGTCGCGCAGCCCCGCCTCGGTGAGCGCCTCGACGGTGGCCTGCATCGACGGCATGGTGGTCGTCAGCAGAGCCGACATCCCGATGATGTCGGCATTCTGCTCGCGGGCCGCCTGGACAAACTTCTCGGCGGTCACGTCGGTGCCCAGATCGATGACCTCGAACCCAGCGCCTTCCAGCATCATGCCCACCAGGTTCTTGCCAATGTCGTGCAGGTCACCGGCCACGGTGCCGACGATGACCTTGCCCGGGGACTTGATGTCGCCCTCGGCCAGGTGGGGCTTGAGCACGTTCATGGCGCCCTGCATGGCCCGGGCGGCGATGAGCATCTCGGGCACGAACATCTCACCCTGCTCAAAGAGCTGCCCCACCTCGGTCATGGCGGCGATACAGCCCTGGGTGAGAATGGAACCCGCCGGGATCCCGGCTTCCAGGGCGGCCTGCGTCTGGGCGGATGCCGTGGGGGCATCGCCTTCCATTACTGCTTGATAGATTGCGGCAATTGTCATGTTCTCCTCCGAAAATCAGCCTTTGGTTGCGCCCGAAGTCAGCCCTTGCAGCAACTGGCGCTGCACCAGGGCGACGAAAACGACGGCAGGGATCAGCATCAATACCGACATGGCGGTCATGCCGCGCCAGTCGGACACGAACTGGCCGGTGAACTCGAACAGGGCCGGCGGAAAAGTGCGCGATGCCGGCGTGCGGGTGATGGCGTTGGCCAGGGCAAACTCGTTCCATGACGTGAGAAAGGCAAAGATGCCTGCCGCGGCCGCGCCGGGCAGCGACAGGGGTAGATCGACGCGCAAGAAGGCGCCCCAGGCCGAGCAGCCGTCGATGCGGGCGGCCTCGTCCAGCTCCTGGGGGATGGCGCGGAAAAAGCCATCCATGAGCCAGGCCGTGAACGGCACGTTCATGGCCACATAGATCAAGATCATGCCCACGACCGTGTCCGACATGCCGGTGCGGGCGAACAGGATGAACAGGGGCAGGCTAAGGGCAATGCCTGGAATGGCCCGGGCGAGCATCATCCCCAAAAAGACTGCGTTCTTGCCTCTGAACCGGAAACGTGAAAAGACGTACCCGGCCAGTGTGCCAAAGATGAGGGCAAACAGGGTGCTGACCAGGGCGATCGTCAGCTAGTTGCGGGCATAGTCGGCCACAGGGATCTCGCCGCCCATGCCAAAGGCGCCCTCGGGCGTGGGCATCCCAAACAGGATCTTGTACGAATCCAGCGAGAACTCGCGGGGGATCCAGACGGGTGGGTGGGCATTGATCTCGGACCGCACCCGGAACGAGGTGAGGATGATCCACAGGGCGGGAATGAAAAAGAAAAAGAGGATGGCCCACAGCAGGACGTCGTTGACGACGTCGTTAAGTCGCACGCGGCGGGAACGTCTCCTGGAGGTTCTGCCAGCGCTCATTCTCCGGTCCCTCCCGCCCAACGACTTTTCGTGATGTTGCGAAAGAACATGTAGGTGAACGTAAAACTGAGCACGACGGTGATATAGGACATCGCCGAGCCCAGTCCAAACTCCTTGCCGGTAAACGCCAGGCGGTTGACATAGGTCCAGATCAGCTCGGTGCGGTTGGCCGGGCCGCCGCCGGTCATGATGCTCACCACATCGTAGGCCCGCGCAATGTCCAGCGAGCGGATGGCCATGGCGGTATAGACAAAAGGCATCAGCATGGGCAGGGTCAGGTGCTTGAATCTCTGCCAGGCAGAGGCGCCGTCCACCTCCGCCGCCTCAAAGGGCTCGGTCGGCAGCGACAGGATGCCCGCCTCCAGGATGACGACCATGAACGGCGTGCTCATCCACAGCTCGGCGGCCAGGATAGTGAGAAATCCCAGTGGTTTTTCGATCATCCACGCGATAAAGTGCGGTTCGCCCGTGATTGTGTACAAAAAGTTGTTGACGATGCCCACCTGCGCGTTAAAGAACCACTTGAATTGGAAGCCGACCAGGATCGGGGCAAACATCATGGGCATCATCATGAGCGTGCGGGCCAGGCTCTGACCGCGAATGGCCCGGGCCATTAGCTGGGCGATCCCCAGGCCGATGAGGAACTCGATATTTACCGCCAGGCTGATGAACAGCACGGTGCGCCCGAACGCTTTCCAGAAGAGGGGGTCGTGGAACAACAGGTCGATATAATTCTGCAGGCCGATGAAAGCTATGGTGCTGGGCGAGCTGAGGTTAAAGTTGGTGAAGCTCAGGTACAGCGAATAGGCCATGGGAAAGCCCACAACCAACAGCAGGACCAGCAGGCCCGGCATCAGCAGGGCGATGGGCAGGTGCCGCTCGCTCAACTGAAGCCCGCGCCGCCGTTTCGGCATGGCAATCTTCGCTTCTGCTTGGAGGGTGGTCATAATCCCCTTCCCCGGCTGAGATAGCCTCCTGGCCGGGCGGCACCCGCTGCCGCCCAGCCAGGGTAAGGTTCCGCGCGGAACCCGGCCTATGGCCTAGCCATAGTAGCCGGCGCCCTTCATCATGTCGCGGGCCTGTTGTGCTGCGTTGTCCAGGCCCTCCTGCGGCTCCACGTCGCCGAGGATGATCTGCTGCACGACGGGGTAGAGGATGTTGGACAGCGGCAGCCACTCGGCGATCAGGGGCGGCGTCTTAAAGTCCTCCTGGGCTTGGAGCAGCGCGAGCTCCAGGCGCTTCTTGGCCAACGGATCGCTGGAGTTGGCAGCCTCGGCAATGATCTTGTCCCAAACGCTCTGGCGCGAGATGAGGATGCCGAGGGCGGCTTCCATCTCGTTGCCTTCGACGCTGGTCAGGTGCTTGATCAGGTCGGCGGCGGCTTCCTTGTTCTGCGCGGCCTTGGTGATAGAGAACCCGTGATGGCCGGCCCACCCACTGTAGATGCCGCCGTCGCCCTTGGGCTGGCGGGCTAGGTCGAACTTGCCTGCCACCTTGCTGGCGGAGGGGTCCTGGAAGTAGCTGTACCAACCGTACCACTCGGTGTACATGCCGATGATGCCGTTTACCCATTGCTGGGCCACGTCTTCCCACAGAAAGTTGGTCATGTCGGGCGGCATGGCGCCAGCGTCGTACAGCTCGGCAAACATGGTCGCGGCCTTGACCCCGGGGGCCTGGTTAAAGATCGGCTCCCACTTGTCGTCAAAGAGCTGCCCGCCCTCGGCGGTGAGCACTTCGTAGAAGCGGCCGGTGAGGGCTTCCTCTTTGCCCGCGAACTGGGTGCCAAAGACGCCCGGGTTGTTCTTGGTGATGTCCAGGGCCACCTGCTTGAATTCGTCCCAGGTTTCGGGCGCCTTGTCCATGAGGTCGGTGCGGTAGTGGGTGCAAGAGATGTCAAAGTGGCGGGGCATGACCCACAGCTTGCCGTCGCGCCGGGTGGCGTCCAGGAGGCTGGGAATAAAGTCGGCCAGGTCTTCGGCGCTAAAGTAGTTGTCCAGCGGCTCCAGGCCGTCGGCCTTGACGTACTGGGAGAAAAAGCTGCTGTGGTCCCAGCACACGTCATAGTTCACCGTGCCCGCGGCAAAGTCCTGTACCAGGCGCTTGTCCGTCTCGAAGCCGTTCCCCTTGAAGACGATCTCGACTTTGGCGCCGGTCTTTTCTTCCCACGAGGGGATGAGCTTGTACAGCTCGTCATAGTTCGCGCCGCTGATGGCGTGCATGCGCACGGTCACGCCCGGGAATTTTCCTTCCCCGCTCACCACGGTTGGCACCGCCGTCGCCGCCGGCGCCTGGGTGGCGACCGGGACGGCGGTCGGCTCGGGCGCCGCGGGGCCGCAGGCTGCCAGCACGGCCGATGCGCCGGTGGCGATCCCGGCTGCCTTCAGAAAATCACGTCGCGTCAGTTTCCTTTTCTCGGACATGGTCAATTCCTTATCCTCCCTTTTGTTTGTCTGACCGGTCATCGTCGAACCTGTCGTCCTCGTCCTTGGATCTCGACCTCCTTTCTCCATCCCCTCGGCCTGGGTATGTGCGATTCGTTGCACGCTGTGTCCCTGTCGGCCGGGACGCAGCCCGGCACGGACTTCACAGCCGGCCGTGTGCTCGGCCGGGAGCGGCTAGAATATGCCCCGCACGGTGACGTCTTTGGGTGCCGGCCGCCTGGGGCGGAGCATGGCACCCAGCTCTGCCAGCCAGGCATCGACCATGGCTGCCCACATGCGCTCGCCGTCGGCGACGCTCGCTTCTCGCGCCCGGCGATCGGGCACGGTACAGTACCAGGGGGCGCCCATGCCCAGCCGGTCCATCTCTACCAGATCGTCACGCGCAGCCATGAGGAGCGACGTTTCGTAAAAGCCGGCGTGATCGGCCATCTCGACGCCCTGTTTGGCTGCGGCGGGCAGCACAGAGGGCCAAACCTGGATGCGCTCGAACACGCGGTCGCCTGCCGGCAATGGCGCGCGTCCCCACCAGCCGTCGCCCCGCTCGGCGTGTGCCCCCTCGAATGTCACCTCGGCCGCGGCCTGGCGAATGGCCAGCGACCCAGGGCCGTCCATCTGTTGGTGATGGACGCAGATAATGATCCACTGGAAACCCATGGCGCAGAAACTGGCCAACACGTCGTGGACGTGGCGGCCAAAGCGCTCCGTCGAGACGTCCACCGTGCCCTGGTCGGGCCCGGTGACGGCATAGCCTGTCGGCCCGTACCAGAAGGGCGGCGCCACCACGGCGTTGGCGCGCTGCGCCACCCGGTTCAACAGCTCTTCGACCAGGATGGTGTCCAGGCCGAGCGCCATGTGCGGCCCGTGGTACTCGATGCAGCCGGTGGGCACCAGCAGCGGCCAGCCCTCGTCGACGGCGGTCTTGAACTGGTGCGGCAACAGGTGTTGAAGGTTCATCTTCCTGAACCGTGCCTCAGCCTAGATCCGGGATGTCGTACTCACCCAGCTGCAGCGGGTAGCGGCCATACTCGCGCACCAGGTTGACGACGTATTCATAGTTTTGACCCGAGACGTTGCTGGGTACCGAGTGGTCCGACTGAAAGATCCAGCCGCCTCCCTTGGCCGCATTCAGCTTGCGCAGGACGATGGGCTTGAGCAACTCCGGCGTGCAGTCGGCCCACTCCATGACGTTCATGTTGCCGCAGAAGCCCAGGCGGTGACCGTATTGCCGCCGCAGATCGACGACGTCCAGCCCGGCCTTGGCCTCCAGCGGGTTGTAGGCGTCGACGCCGACCTCGACAAAGTCCTCCAGGATGCGCTTGACGTTACCGCAGCCGTGGTAGATGACGGGCAGCCCGCGCTCGTGGCAGGCATCGACGATGGCCTTGACCCCCGGCTTGAAGTACTTGCGCCAGTAGGCAGGCGAAAAGAACATGTCCTTGCGGTAGGCCACGTCGCCCCAGATGACCATCCCGTCCAGCAGCCCGGCGGCGGCCTCGATCTGGGCCTTGGCGATCTCGAGGTTGAACTCGTTGAGGCGCTCGACAAAGCGGCCCACCTCGTCGGGATAGAGCCCGATCCACAGCATCACTCGCTCGGAGCCGATGGTGCGCCACAGCATCTCATGCCCCTCGCATACACTGCCGTACACCGGAAAGTCGGGGTGCAGATCCTTCACGCCGTCGACCCAGGGTGGCAGGTTGCGGGCAAAGCCGTCCCCGACGCCCCCCACCTGATTGTCGCCGCTGGCACAATAGCGCCTCTGGTCCCACGGATCGTCAAAGCGGAAGGCTGCCAGCTTTTCCAGGGTGTTGGTCTCGAACTCCAGGAAGGCGGGCATAGGGTCCGCGAACTTTTTCCGGATCACGGCCTCGAACCCGGTGCGGACCACCACTTCCTCGTCCGTCTCTTTCAGGACATCGAACTGCCGGATGTGGGGATCCATGTTGGGCACGGTAACGATCCAGTCCAGGTCATAGTACTTGTAGATGTCGGTATCGGGGGCCAGGCCCAAGTCCCGGCGCCACCTCTCCAAAAAGCTGCCCCAGAAAAAGTCGCTCACCGGCACGCGGTCTGGCTCCTGGTGGCGCAGAGTCTTGTTCATCCGGTCCAGCTTGGCCAGGCAGTTTGCTGTTCGCTCCATTGTCTCCCCCTCGGCAAGGTTGTGTCTCTCGGTTGGCCAGAACGGCCGCCAGCTAGTCGGTGTGAAACACCTCTTCCATCGTGGCCCACCATTCGCCCTCCGCGCGGGTTTCGACCGGCTCCTGCATGGGCATCATGATGTCCCACCATTCCTGGGTCTTCGGGTCGGCCGCCATTTTGGCCATGTCGGCGTCAAAGTCGTCGCCCACGTACTCGAAATAGGCAAACAGCTTGTGATCCTTGTAGAAGATGGAGTAGTTGCGGATGTTGCACTGGCTGATCATGTCCAATATCTCGGGCCAGACGGCCGCGTGGTACGCCTTGTACCTGTCCAACGTCTCGGGCTTGACCCCAATGATCTGTCCAAACCGTTTCATGTCTCCTCCTTGAGTCCACGAGATCGGGCACCGGATATGCCGGCGCCTCGCCTAGTAAGCGCCAAACTCCCGGACCGTCTCGTACAGGGCCGCGACATTCTCCACCGGTGTTTCGGGCAGCAAATAGTCGTGGCTGGGCGAGCAGACGTACCCCCCGCCCGGCTTCATGATCCCCAGGATGCGGCGCGTTTCCGCCCGCGCCTGCTCCGGGGTGCCTTCGATGAGCAGCTGCGTGTCTACGGCGCCCATCATGGCTAGTTTGCCCCCCCAGTTGCTCTTGAGGTCGCTGGGGTCCATACCCCGGCACGTCGGCTGCAGAGCCTGGACGCCGTCGATCCCGGCCTCGATCATGGCCGGGATGAGGGGGGCAAAGCCACCGCAGCAGTGCATGAGGACCTTCAGCCCGTAGCTATGGCCCAGGCCGGCCAGGCGCTCGAGGTGCGGCACGTAAAAGCGGCGGAACAGCTTCTCGCCGATGAGCGGTCCGGTCTGCCCGCCAAAGTCGTTGCCGATGAAAAAGATGTCGATGACGTCGGCGGCGGCATCAAAGACGCGGGTGCTGACCCCCACGTAGTAATCGACGACGTGCTGAAGCAGGGCATCGACCATCTCCGGGGCGTCGTACATCTTGTAGCTGAGGTTGCGAAAGCTGAAAAGGTCGAGGGCGTCGTGCCAGAAGGGCGACCAATCGCCGCCGAGAATGGCATATTCCCCGCCGTACTGCCCCACCTCGTCGCGGATATGTGACACGTCCATCCAGGCCGGGTCGGGCCAGTCATAGTTGTGGATCTCCTGGACGGTCGTGGCTTCCAGCAAGGGCCGGTTGAGCGGCATGCCGTAGCCATAGCCGTGGCGCTCCACGCCAAACGGGGTGCGGTAGGTGGCGTCGGGGTAGTGCAGGTTGGCCGTGGGCGCCATCTCCGGCGGGCCGGCGTAGCGGGCAAACACCCGCCGGAAGTCGTCGCCCACCCACCGCGACAGGCTCTCGTCGTCCGCCAGGCCCAGGTGGTCGCGCATCAACAGTCGGAACTCGGGCGACGCGCCCAGCCAGCAGGGCACGCGGTCAGGCTCCTGGTAGCCAAACGCTGTCATTACCCGTTCTTTGGAGGTCATCGACATGGTGGCGCTCCTGTTAGTAGCAGAATTCACGGGCGATCTGGACATAGGTCCGGATGTTCTCGGGATCGCCCTCAAAGAAGTGGTCGGAGGCGGCCATGATGTAGCCGCCGTTGGGCGCGGCTTGCTGCCAGCACATCTCGATCTGGGCGCGGATGGTTTCCGGGTTGCCCCGCTCAAAGCCATGCTGTTGGTCGAACCCGCCGATGAGGCACATGGCGTCGCCGAGCACCTCTTTGATCTTGTGCAGGTCGGCGTCGCCGCCCATGCCCCGCGGTGTGAGGGTCTCGGAGGCGTCGCAGCCCGTCTGCTTGATGAGGGCGAGCTGGGCCATCATCTTGCCGCAGGTGTGGTAGGCCGTCTTGATGCCCATCTCGTGCAGGGCGGCCGTTGTCTGCCGGTCATAAGGTAGGCAGAACTCGCGGAACAGGTTGGGTGAGACGACCGACATGGAGCCGTCGCCACCGCCATTCTCCAACATGTCGATGCGGGCGCCTTTCAGGCTGGCAATAAAGCGCAGCTTGTAGTCGAGAATGATGCCCAGGAACTCGTGGACCCAGGCGGGGTCGTCAAAGGTCTCCATGATCAGCTTCTGCGTGCCGAAATAGTTGCAGGCATCCTGCCAGCAACCGCCCTGGTGGTTGAAAATGCCGGCGCGCAGAATGCCCATGTCGCCCATCCGCTCGAACGCCTCGTTGATGCGCCGGATGTCGGGCCGCGGCAGAGGCATGTACTTGCGGATCCAGTGGATCTGCTCCTTGTGCTTGATGGGGTATTCGGTGACCCAGGCCATCTTGTCGTTCTTCTCCATGGTCTTGGTCAGGGTCCCCTCGGGCGTCTCGATCACGAACTTGTATATCGTGGACACCTTGTCGTCCTTGACGATGGCATAGTCCACCTTCCAGTTGGGCCCCGGCACCAGGTCGCCGGTGAAATACATGGCCGATACGATGGGCTCGTCGAGCCAGTCAAAGTAAAAGATCTGGGCGTCCATGTCGAAATAGCGATAGATCTCGAACTGGTCCGCGCCGTTCATGTACTTGTTGTTCCAGTAGTCCATCCAGCCATGGATCGTGGCCGGCAAGCGGTCGGGCCGGCCCCCTTCCAGGGCCGTCAGCATTCGTTCGCGGTGGTTCATCTGGCACTCCTCCGGGCAATGTCAACCGGCCGCGCTCAAGCCGGCAGTGTCTCGGCAGCATCGTGGTTGCCGCCCTCGTCGACCTTGCCGATAGCTTCGCGCAAGATGTCCGACTCCTGAGGCTCGCCACGGCTGTACTCGCGGCAGATACTGCCTCGGCGCAGGACGACGATGCGATGGCTCATCTCCAGGGCCTCGGTATAGTCGGAGGTCAGCATCAGGATGCCCACCCCCTGCTCCAGCAGCTCCTCCATGACCTGGTAGATCTCGCGCTTGCCGTTGATATCGATGCCCCGTGTTGGCTCGTCAAAGATCAGCACCTTGGCCCGGGCACCCAGCCACTTGGCGACGACGGCCTTTTGCTGGTTGCCCCCCGAGAGCTGGCGGGTAAAGGTGTCGATGCCGGGCGCCTTGATCTGCAGCCTGTCCATGTAGGTCTGGCTCTCGGCGTCGATGCGGTTGTGGTGCACCAGCCCGGCCGTGCTTAGACGGTTCAGGCTGGGCAGGGCATAGTTGTTGCGGATGCTGTGGTCAAGGATGAGACCCTGGGTTTTGCGATCCTCGGGGAGATAGGCGATGCCGCTGCGGATAGCCTGCTCCGGCGTACCGGTGCGCGCCTTCTTGCCGTGGACGAAAACGGTCCCGGCGCTGATACTGTCCACGCCGGCGATCGCCCGCCCCAGCTCGGTCTTGCCGGCGCCCATCAGCCCGGTCACACCCACGATCTCGCCCTTCTTGACCGTCAGGCTGATGTCGTGCAGAACTCCCGGGCGCGACAGGTTCTGGACCTGGAGCGCATCTTCCGACGATGCGGCCGGCAGGTCAGGGTACTGCTTTTTGATCTGGCCGCCGATCATGCGCTCGATCATCGTGTCAAAGGCCAGCCCCTTGATATCATAGGTGCCGGCGTTCCTCCCGTCACGCAGGATAGTGACCCGGTCGCCGACCTCGTACACTTCGGCGTAGCGATGCGAGATGTAGATAAAGGCCACGCTCTGCTCGCGCTTGAGCTGGGCGATCACTTGGAAGAGATCCCTGCGGGAGCGGTCTTCCAGCACGTCGGTCGGCTCGTCGAGGACGATCACCCTGGCCTGGGTGGTCAGCGCCCGGGCAATCTCGACCATCTTTTGCTGCGTCACGCTCAGCTTGCCCACGACCTCGGTGGGATCGAGGTCGATGTGAAAGCGCTTGAGCAGCTCGCCTGCCTGGGCGTACAGCCTTTTTTCGTCCACGACGCGCACGACCGAGGATCGCACCGGCTCCATGCCCAAAAAGATGTTGCGGGCGATGTCGATCTGCTGCACCAGGCTCAGCTCCTGGTAGATGACCCGTAGCCCCTGATCGAGGGCGTCCTGGGGATCGTCGATCTGGACTTTTTCCCCGCCGATATAGATCTCGCCCTCGTCGGCCACGTAGGCGCCGCTCAGCACTTTGATGAGCGTGCTCTTGCCCGCCCCGTTTTCGCCGAGGAGGACATGTACCTCTCCGGGCCGCAGCTCAAAATCGACATGGTCGAGGGCGAGCACGCCCGGAAAGCGCTTGACGATGCCTCGCATTTCGACGACGTGCCCATTGGTGGCCGGCACTTGATCCATCTATCGCTTCTCCCCCTGTTCCACTTCCCGTTGCGCCTGGCTGGAGCCTGCGAGGTCTGTGACACCAGACCCCGCAGGCTCCTCCGCTGTCTTGCCCGGCTCGCGGCCGGCGCTATTCGGTCAGGAACTCGTCGACGTTGTCGGCAGTGATGAGCAGGCCCGGGATGAAGGTCGTCTTTTCCGCGGGCTCGCCGTTGATGGCCTTGAGGGCCAGGTCGATGCCGTCGGCACCCATCTTGGCCGGGTCCTGGCGCACGGTGGCGGCCATCTCGCCGGCCTTGATGGCCTTCAGCGCGATGGGGATGGCGTCAAAGCCGACGACGATCACCTTGCCCAGCAGGTCCTTCTGCTTGACGACGGACAGGGCGGCCACCGCCCCCGGGTCGTGGGCCACAAAGATGGCATTGATGTCGGGGTTGGCGGTCAGGGTGTTCTG
>JBFYTF010000155.1:0-8133 GCA_041300865.1 Anaerolineae bacterium | reverse complement strand
TGCCGGCCGCCCTAGTTGGCGCTGTCAGCAGCCTGTTCGCGGGCGGCGTCACCCCGTGGATCATGGGCGTGTTGGCGGGGCTCCCGATCTTTATCGTGGTGATGATGTCGCCTCTGCTGTTCGTCAGTGGCCTGGTCGAGATCTATCTGTCGTCCATTTGGACGCTGGCCTACCGCGATCTGAGAGGCATGGAGAGCCCCGTGTGGGCACCCACACGACAGGAACAGGTGGTGCCGGCACCCCAGCCGGCATCCTAGCACACCCTCGGTTGGATCCACGTCGATCAGGTCCGTGCAGGCGGATGTACGGCCTTCGAAGTAAAGGTGCCAGGAAACTTGCCCTTGAAACTTGGCCAAGCGCGAGGTTGCTTTTCCCCTTCTTGCAGGCTCCGTCGCTGGGTAAGTGCCTGGCGCCTCTTCCAAGAGGACTTTGGGCCCTACAGTGGACCCTGGCGCACCATTGACAGCCCAACGCGTCCATGGTACAATAAACGTGGGCAGTAGCAGTTGGCTCATCGGCGTATCCACTCCGCAGTAAGTCCTTCACGTCGCTGCCTGAGATGTCGTGTTCCGCAGCCGCCGGCCAGGCCACGGGCAGCTTGGGCGCTGCCGTGGCCGGTCGGAGCAGAAGGGAAGGTCCTGCCGCGCTCTGCGCGTTGACCAGTGGCGCACTGGCCGAACAGCCAGGGGAGGTGCAACGATGGCAACCTACGTGCTTCTGATGAACTTTACCGAGCAGGGGATCAAGACTATCAAGGAGTCCCCTGCCCGGATCAAAGGGATGTACCAGGCAGTGGAGGCAGCAGGCGGCAGAGTCACCGCCATGTACGCGACCATGGGGCAGTATGACCTCATAGCCATCGCCGAAGGCCCCAGTGACGAGGTCGCCATGCTGCAGCTGCTGGCCCTCGGTATGGCCGGCAATGTCCGAACGACGACGCTGAAAGCGTTCAGCATGGACGAGTTCGCGGCGCTGTTGCAAAAGCTACCTTAGCTCGGTCTGGCAGGACGGTGCGGGTATTTGTGGCTTGGATAAGCGCCAGTGCGCCACATCTTTATCTGCCATTGATAGCCAGGGCCCAGGCAGCACCTCTGGTGGGAGGTACCCTTGCGTGTCCGCCGCTCCTTGCCGTGCCTCCGCCAGCCCGCGCCCCTTCCCACACCGCACGGTGAGGCTCTCCCGGCGCCCGCTGGCAGCGCGCCGGGCGCATCGTCTCTGAGGCGCGCTCGGAACAACCCATTATCAACGACAGAAGAACGGGAGGCATCGAGAAGCGTATGCAGGCGAAACTGCTCATTGTGGAGGACGAAGAGCGATTCCGTTCTTCGCTCCAGGAGTACCTGCAGCGTGAGGGCTTTGGTGTGGCCGCTGTCGGCGACGGAGCGGAGGCGGTAGCTATGCTGGGCGAGGTGGACCCCGATGTGGTCATCCTTGACGTCCAACTGCCCTCGATGGACGGCCTGGAGGTCTGTGGGGCGATCCGGCGGCAGCTCGCACACCCGGCCGGCATCATCATGATCTCGGGCATCAAGCGCGAGACCGTGGACCGGGTGGTGGGCCTGGAGGTGGGCGCTGACGTGTACCTGACCAAGCCCTTCGAGACCAGGGAGCTGCTGGCTCAAATCAGGGCCCTGCTGCGTCGCATTAGGATCGAAAGCGGGCGGGACAAGGCGGCCGGCTGGTTGATCGTAGACAACCACCTGCGCCTCCACATCGAGCGGCGGCTGGTGGAAGCCGGCGGCGAGGAGATCCACCTCACGCGGCTCGAGTTTGACCTGCTCAAGTACCTGGCCCAGCGCCCTGGCGTGCCTTGTGCGCGGGCGGATCTGATCGATGCCATCTGGGGCTTTGACGAAGCCGGCTGGGACGTGTCGGATGCGGCAGTGAACACCTGTGTCGCGAAGCTGCGGGCCAAGATCGAGCCAGACCCGGCAAACCCGCGCTACATCCAGTCGGTGCACGGCGTGGGCTACCGTTTCAAGGCACCGTAGGAGGCAGCCATGTCGTCGGACTCCTGGCTGGACATCAGGATTCAGGCCTGGTTCTTTTTCTTCCTGGCGGTGACCCTCGTCGCGCTCGTCGCGGGCCTGGTCGCCCTGACCCTCAGATCCTTGGGCCGCGCACGCCGGCTGTCGGCGCGGGCACTGGCGCTGCAGGCCAGGCTTGCCGATCACGAGGAACAGGAAGCGAGGTACGAGTCCTCCCGGCAGGCATACCGCAACTTTGTCTATAACCTCTCGCACGAAGTCGCCAACCCCTTGCAGAGCATTCAGACCAACCTGGACAACATGGCAGGTTGCCAGTTGGATGAGACACACCGCTGGCGCCAGTACCAGGCGACCATCGCCGCCGAAGTGCGGCGCATGTCGTCGCTCACCGACAACCTGCGCCTGCTGGCCCAGCTCGAGACGCCGGATGTGCCGCTGAACCAGGAGCCGGTAAACCTGAAGGGGGTGGTCGAAGAGGTGATCATGGCACTGCACGACACGGCCGAAGCGCAGGGCGTGCGGCTGCATTACGTTGGACCGGAGCGCCCACCGCGGGTACTGGGCGACCGCGACCGTCTGGTGCAGGTGTTCAGGAACTTGGTCGATAACGGTATCAAGTACTCTCGGGGGGAAGGCGGGAACGTGGTCGTCGGTATCCAGGCAGAAAGCGAATGCCTGCAGGCCCGCGTCTCGGACGAAGGCGTCGGCATTGCGCCCGACGATCTGCCCCACATCTTTGACACCGCATACCGGGTGCCCGACGCCCGCAGCTTCCGGCGCAAAGGCAGCGGTCTGGGGCTGGCCATCGCCAAGGGCATCGTGGAGCAGCACGGCGGGCAGATCCGGGTGCAGAGCCAACTGAACGAGGGCACCACGTTTGCCTTCAGCCTGCCGCTCTACCGGCCCGCCGCGCCAGGAGAAGGGACCGCCAAACAGCAACAAAACCGCAACAATTGGTAATGTCGTGGTTAAGACTTTCAGTGCGGACCGTGGTATAACCGGAATAGGTGCTGAAAGGAGGGCCCAGCCATGAAGACCAGAGTGTTGCTGATTGTGTGTATGCTTCTCTTGGCGGCGGCCGCGGTCCCGGCCACGGCTCAGGCCGCGATAGGATCCACGGCCACGCGTATCCGCTACGAAAAGGGTGCGACCTCGCGAGTCGTGTCCGGCCAGCTCGCGCCTCGGCAAACGCGCGAGTACGTGCTGCGCGCCAGCGCCGGCCAGATCATGCAGGTCGTTCTGTGGCCACCGGCCGACGGGGCCGGGCTCCTTATCTGGGGTGCCGATGGGTCCCCGTTGAAACGGTGGTCGGACGAGGGTCAGGGCTGGCAGGGAAAGCTGCCCAAGACGCAGGACTATTACGTGCAGGTGGTCGCCCCGGACACCGCGCTGGCCTATTGTCTGCGGGTCACAGTTCTGGCCCGCATCCAGTTCGCGCCCGGGACCACTTCGGCCACAGTGTCCAGCCCGGCCCAGCACTGCGTGCCCCAGGGCGCCGAAGTGGTGGGCGGGTATACTCTGCGGGCGTTCGCCGGCCAGACAATGCGAGTGACCGTGAGTTCGCCCAACCACAACACCTACCTGACCATCGTTGGGGCCAATGGGGCGCCGCTGAAGTATTATGACGACTGGAGCACCGCCTGGGAGGGGGTCTTGCCCTCGACGCAGGACTACCACCTGTTCCCGGTGGCGGTGGGTCCCGATGCGCGGTTCACGCTCACCGTCTGGATTAGCCCGCTGGGACAGGCGGCTCCGACTCGCATTCGCTTCGCACCGGGGACCGAGTCGGGCACGGTCTCGGGCCACCTGGCACCTGGCAGTCCTGCCCGGTTCGTGCTCTGGGCGGCCCGCGGGCAGCGCATGGAGATTCGAGTCTGGCCCGCACCGGGGAACTACTCCACTCCGGCCATCGACGTCACGGTTACAGGGCCGGGTGGGACCACCTGGAAGGGATTGGGGTTGGAGAGCGCAGTTGACCCGCTGCCGGCTTCAGGGGACTATATCATCACCCTCGCGCTGCGGCCGGGATCAGCGGCCACCAACTACATCATGGAGGTCACTATCCCGGCGCCGTAGCAGGAGGGTGGCCCAGGCAGCGAGGGCTCAGCCCGGGCACTGGCAGGGGCGGTGCCCGGGCGACGACCTTGCCGAGTCGTTTCGTCCTTTGACAGGGCCAGGAGTGACAGGCATGCGCAGCCCGCGTAACGGAGGTTGAGGGATGAGCAGGATCCGCTGGCTTCTGGTGGTTCTGATCGTGGTGCCCTCTGTGGCCAAATGTGATCCGGTCATCGAGATCCGCGTTGTATCGGGCGCCGACCTCAGCTCGACGGCGCCGGCCACGAGGGACGTCGCCACGCTGGCCGCCTCGCCGACGCCCGTCCCGGACACACCCGAAGCCACAGTGACTCGATCTGCCACGGTAACTCCCGGTATGGGAGAAGCCACGGCAACGACACCGGCGCAGCCGTCGACTACCCCAAGCCCGTCGCCCACCACTCCCCGATCCCCAACGCCCACAAGGCCACCGGCAACCGCGACGCCGGGGCCCGAGTCGGGCGCCACGCGGATCCGCTTCCGGATCGGGACCATTTCGGCGACCGTATCCGGGCAGCTTCCGAGCGGTGGCTCCAGGTTGTACGTGCTGGGCGCCAGTAGCGGCCAGCTGCTGCACGTTAGCGTCGCCTCCACCGCCAGCGGGATGTCCTTTGCCGTGTGGGGGCGGGACGGCACCGTGCTCAAGCTCCATGCCCAGGACCGGGCCACGTGCATCTTGCCCTCCTCGCAGGACTATTATGTCGCGCTCTACTCGGGTGACCAAGCAACACGGTACCATTTGTCTGTGACAATTCCCGCCGCGGGCGGATCTGGACTCACCCGCATCCGGTTTGCGCCGGGTGCGACCTCTGCTGTTGTGGAAGACAGGTTAGAATCCGGCAGTTGTGCTTACTACGTCCTCGCGGCCCTGGCAGGTCAGAGCATGGAAGTGGAGGTCGCGCCGGGAGAGGTAGTTGGCCTGGAAGTTCTCGGGCGAGACGGCTCGCTGTGGAGCTCGGGTCTGGAAGGCATGCTAACCGTGGAGCGGCTGCCACAGAACGGAGACTATTACCTCACCCTGTGCGCGCCGTCCTCGGCGGCGGCCACCGGCTATACCCTGCAGGTAACGATTCCTCCCAAGTAGGCCGCGGCTCGGCCGATCGACAGGGCCCGTACGCGGCACAAAGGGTGGATCTCGGCCGGACGGGCCGCCAGGTGTGGAGCATTTTGCGCGCGTACAACGTCTATTGAGTAGGCACAGTTAAGGCATGGACAAGTGTTCCAGAAAGGAGGGTGGCACGTTCACAGGCCGTAGGTCGCATCGTAGCCGCATGAACGCAGAGCAGGTCGTACCCTGAAACATGGGGTGATTCCGGTCTTCGCCAGGAGGTTGAGGTGAAGCACAACAAGTCTCTGTCAGTTCTTGGAGCGCTGGTGTTGATCAGTTGGCTGGTGCCTGGGCCAGTTCTGGCCGCTAAGCCGCCCAAGTCACTGCTCATCGCCGACATGGACGTCGCCCTGGAGCCGGGGGTGTGGCATGGCTGGGTCATGCAGCCCTCGACGGGATGTGGGGGCTACATTGTGGAGGTCACGCCGTTGGAGGCGTCGGCTAGCGGGGCGTACGTGGAGCGGGCCGTGGTGCAGCCCGAGTACGACGGCTTCGAGTGGAACGATGTGCTGCGGGTGATGATTCCAGGCGACCAGCCTGCCCTCGACGTGAACGTGCGGGTGTACCAGACAGGCCCGTTGCCCATTGTCCTGGAGCTCGAGACAGTATTGCAGGCGGGCGAATGGATGGGCTGGGTGGTCGGTCCCGCCTCGATGGACCGCGCGTACGTGGTGGAGGTGACCCCACTGGAGCCTTCGGTCGATGGGGCTTTTGTAGAGAGAGCCATGGTCCAGCAAGAGTACTACACGGGCGAGTGGACAGACGTCCTGCGGGTGATGATGCCGCCCTGGTCCCCGAGTGTGTGGGCAAACGTCCGTGTGTATGCCACGCAAAAGACACCGGTCGTTGCCAGATTCGACGCCGAGTTGCGGCCAGGAGAATGGATCACGCTGCCGCTGCGCCCCTCAGCCGCCCGGGGAGCGTACATCGTCGAGGTAAACCCATTGGAGATCCCGGAAGGGGGCGAGTTCGCGGAGCAGGTGGTCGTGCGGCCGGAGTTTGACGGCAAGCGCTGGATGGATGTCGTCCGCCTGCTAGCGCCGGCTGGCCAGCCGAGCCTGAAGGTGCAGGTCCACGTGTACAAGTGGGGGCACTAGTCCGGGTCAGGCTAGGTCGGCGGCGCATGGCCTCATGGACCCAGAACCCCAAGGCAGGGCTTGCCAGACCCCGGTGTTTGCGCTGCCGGGCGACAGGCTGCCGATTTGCCGCGGCGGGAGGTGATCCGATGACGACATGGCTGATGAAGGGGCCAGGGAGTCTGCCGCTTCATTGGATGCTGGCCCTCGTTCTGGGACTGTCGCTGCTGAGCGCTTGCAGCCCCGGCGCAACGCCAGAGGCGACACCGTTGGCACGGGTGGTTCCTATTGCCGCAGCAAGCGAGCTGGACGAGCTGGTGGGGGGGAATACGGCCTTCAGCCTGGATCTATACCGGGAGTTGAGCACTACGGACGAGGGCAACCTGCTCTATTCGCCATACAGCATTTCCCTCGCGTTGGCCATGGCCTATGGCGGCGCACGGGGCGATACCGAACGGGAGATGGCCGGCGCGCTCCATTTCAGCCTGCCGCAGGAGCGCCTCCATCCGACCTTTAACGCGCTAGATCAAGAGCTCGCCCGGCGCGGCCAAGGCGCGGTCGGTACAGGCGGGCAGGGCTTCCGGCTGAACATCGTGAACGCCCTGTGGGGCCAGGAGGGCGTCCGGTTCTTGTCCGAGTTCCTCGACCTCCTGGCGGCCAACTACGGGGCCGAGATGAGACGCCTGGACTTTGGACTGGAGGATAAGGCCCGCGAAACAATCAATGGCTGGGTGAACGAGCAGACCGAGGGCAGGATCCAGCAGTTGGTCCCGGCCGGCGCCCTGGATCCTTCGACCCGGTTGGTCCTGACCAATGCGGTGTTTTTCAGTGCAGCCTGGGCCAGCCCATTCGATCCGCGCGCGACGCGAGACGACGCCTTTCATCTTCTGGACGGTAGTTCGGTGACGGCGCCGATGATGGGCCAGACCAGGTCGTTGGCCTACGCCGAGGGGCAGGCCTACCAGGCCGTGGAGCTGCCCTACGACGGCTACGAGACTGCGATGGTCATCCTGCTGCCGGCCGCGGGCCAGTTCGAAGAGTTTGAAGGCGCGCTGGATGCCGGGCGCGTCGAGGCCATCCTGGACAACCTGGCCGCTAGACAGGTATCCTTGGCCGTGCCCCGCTTTGAATACGAATCGGGGTCTCGGCTCGGGGCGGCGTTGCGGGCGACGGGCATGCTGCTGGCCTTCACGCCCCTAGCCGATTTTTCCGGGATGACGGCTGACAGCGCGCTCTTCGTCAGCGATGTGCTCCACAAGGCCACCATCTCGGTGGACGAGGCAGGGACTGAGGCTACGGCGGCTACCGCGGTGGTGATGCCTCCTTCAGAGTCACCTTCCGATCTGCTGACTTTCACCGCAAATCGGCCGTTCCTGTTCCTGATCCGCGATCGGCAAACCGGGACGGTGTTGTTCGTGGGCCGGGTCGTGGACCCAACTGCGTTGGTGGAGGAATAGTCGACAGCCCTCCGGGGAGGCTCCATGCGCATCAAGACGCTACACGGTATAGCTTTCTGGTCGTTGGCCATGTTGTTGGCCGCGTGTGGCGGGCCTGCGACCCCTACACCGGCGCCAACCACCGAGAGATCTCCGACCTCGTTGTGTCCCTCCGTGGAGACCACGACCATGTACCTGGTCACGCCGCAACCCGCCGACGTCCTTCTGGAGTTGGCCTGGGAGGGAGGATTCACCCGACCGGAGATCGCCTACGCCTTTGGCCGTGTCCCGGAATTCAGCCTCTTGCCGGATGGCAGCGTCTACTACCGCGATCCATCAGATTGGGACACAGCGCAGATGATGAAAGCACAATTAACGCAGGCAGAAACCGATGATCTGCTCCTGCGAGTGCTGGGTCTGGGGATCGAGCG
>JBFYTF010000143.1:0-9328 GCA_041300865.1 Anaerolineae bacterium | reverse complement strand
AATGTTCCGGGGAAAACCTCGCGCGTAAACGCCGCCAAATACCAGGCCATGAAGCAGGCCATGCTGGAAGTGCTTCCCAGAGAAGCGCCCGGGCTGACTCAAGACGAGATTCGCGAAGCGGTGATTGCCCACCTGCCGGATGACCTGTACCCGCAGGGTGCTACAGCAGGATGGTGGGCCAAGAGCGTTCAGCTAGACCTAGAGGCCAAAGGCATCGTCGTGCGGGAGGCCACGAAGCCACTGCGGTGGCACCAGGTTCACCGGGCAAACGCAACCCACCGCTGATCATGGCCTTACATCCGCTCAACATGGCCGTCCGTTTCCTACTCGAGATCGCTGCCCTGGTCGCCGTCGGCTATTGGGGTTATCGCGAGCACACGGGGATCTTGAGGTTTCTACTCGGCATTGGCCTGCCCCTGCTCGCCGCCACTGCATGGGGCATCTTGGCCGTCCCTGGGGACCGCAGCCGATCCGGCGGAGCGCCGGTGCCGGTGCCGGGCAGCGTGCGACTGATCCTCGAGCTGGCCTTGTTCGGACTGGCAGCGTGGGCACTGTACGACGCCGGGAACCCGGTCCTGGCTTTGGTCCTGGCGAGCGTCAGCGTCGTGCACTATGCTGTGGCGTACGATCGTGTCGCGTGGCTGCTCGGCCGGAACGAAGGCTACCTTTGACCCTTGCGGACTATCGAGCCAGCCCCTTGAGGCCCTCCAAACAGCACCTACTGCTCGCCCCCTCTGATCGCAGAGGGGCACACCGCAGCCTACGTGCGCAAGGCGCCTGTTCTGGGGCGCGCATGCGCCTGCCAAATGTTTCGATCTTGGTTCTGAATGAGCACTTTCACTTCAATCATATGGGATCTCTAAGCCCTTGGCACGAATGAAACCGACACTAATGCTCTGAGCCTTGCACGGTTTCGGGAGGCATATAGCTCCGGAGCTTTTCCTGGACCCACAGATTGACCAGAGTCCCGGCCGATATCCCTCGTTCCACGGCGACCTCGCTCAACATCTCGGACAACTCTTTGTCGAGGGCATAGTATGTGACCTCAGATTCGAGGTCAACTTCAAAGTCGACAGGTTCCGTCTGTCCCCAATGATCGGCAAGGTCGTGCGTGTCCCAGAAATCACCGATCTCCTTGTAAGAACCCGCCTGCGATATGGTGCTTTTACTTTCGTTCATGTCGTCTCCGCTCGTTGCGAGTCATGTCCCGCGCAGACAGGATCAAGGCCCGTCCGTAGCGCTTGTGCACAAAAAAGACAATCAGGTGCTGTGACATCTTTATCGATACGCCTGCTCGGTGGCCCCTGGGTTGACAATCACTTGGACACCATGTTATACTTGCGAAGCAGTTCTTGCTCGAGGTCTGGGTGATGGCTCGTATCTCAATAGACCAAGAAAAGATCGCGGCGTTCTGTCGCAAGCATCACATACGCCGGTTGGCCTTGTTTGGCTCCACGCTCCGCGGAGACGCGACGGCCGATAGCGACCTCGATGTGATTGTCGAGTTTGAGCCCGACCATGTACCTGGCTTGGCTTTTTTTGCTATGGAGGCAGAACTATCCAAGCTTTTGGGGCGCGAGGTGGACTTGAGCACACCAGGCTTTCTGAGTCCCTACTTCCGAGATCAGGTGCTAGCCGAAGCCGAGGTACAGTATGCCGAGGCGGAATAGGACCCTTCCCCTCCGCCACATGCTTGATCATGCACGGGAGGCAGTCGTTCTTGCGCAAGGCAAGTCCCGGGCCGACCTGGACAGAGATCGGCTCCTCGAGCTTGCGCTGGTGCGGCTGTTGGAAATCGTCGGCGAGGCAGCCAGCCGAGTGTCGGACGAGGATTCCGCAAAATATCACGAGATTCCCTGGCCCCAGATCATCGGCTTACGCAACCGACTGATCCACGGGTACGACGCCGTCGATCTGGACATCCTGTGGCAGATCATTGAGCACGACCTGCCTCCACTTATCACCGCCCTGGAGACAATCCTCGAGCAGGAGGACGGGACATAGCAGCGCAAGCTGCCTTCTACAACGCCAACCCCAACTACTGACCAGGAAGCAACCGGAATCTGGAGCCGCAGACGGGCCGTAAGTCGAAGGCTATTCTGCATACTGTGTACCCCACTTTGAGAAAATGCTGTACGACAACGCGCAACTGGCCCGCGTCCGCGGAGCGTCCACGCCTGGCAGGTGACGGGCTACCCGCTCTTCCGCACCGTCACGAAGAGACGCGGGATCATGTCGCACGGGAGATGTTGGATCCCGAAGGCGGCTGTTACTTTACCCAGGACGCCGGCAGCGAAGGCCAGGAAGGCTGCCCAAGAATTGGCAGATACGATGCTCGAGCACTTGGCAGATTCGCAGGGGACACTCTACGATACCACCGACGACCACCAGGCGCCAATCACCCGCCCCCGCGAGCTGCATGACAATGCCACGCCGTCAGGTAACGCCATGGCCGTCACTGCCCTGCTCAAGCTGGCCGGGGTTCACTGATGGCTTGCGCTGTGTCGATATCGCCCACCAGGCGCTGGCGCAGATGCAACCCATGATGAGCAGTATCCGCTGAGCTTTGGCCAATGGCTTCAGGCGCTGGCGTACGCGCTCGCAAAGCCGCGAGAGATTGCCATTGTCGGCGATCTCGACTCTGCTTACACACAAGCCCTCCTCAATGTCGCTCGCGACAGATTCCGACCCTTCCAGGTCGTGGCACTGGGAGTGCCGGACGCGCAACCCCCTGCTGTCCCGCTCTTGCACCATCGTGGCCAGTTGGATGGGCAGGCCACGGCCTACGTTTTCCGTGATTTCGCCTGCCAGGCGCCGGTCACAATCCCACTGGAACTTGAGATTCTCAGCGTGCACCGACAACGCGCGACTTTCGTGCCGCGCGACATCCGGATCCCCATGCCTGAAGGGCTAATCCCGGACGGATTGACAACCACTCGAGCATCGTGCTATACTAGACAAGCCACCAATCGGTTCTGACGGTGCCAGATGGATTCCTGTCGGGCTCGTTGCCTAGCACCGGCTCTGCCAGGCCAGTGCGGTACTCAAGAAGGGGGAGAAAATGAATACCGTTGAGCTACTTCAGGTCTCGTTGGGAGCTGCGTTTGATATCTTGAGCTCTGTTACCGCCGACGTAACTCAGGAGCAAGCCGACTGGAAGCCTCCAGGCACTGCCAACACCATCGGTTCCATCTACTCGCACATCCTGACCTACGTGGACTATTATGTGCGAACCTACTTCATAGAGGGGAAGCCGCAACCGGTAACCGTCGAGAGCAGGCCGGCAGAGCTCTGGATGCAGGATGTTCAGGTGGACCTGTCGGAGTTGCACGCGTACACTGAGCAGGTCTGTAGCGCTGCTCAGAACTGGCTATCGTCTCTGGCCCCGGAAGATCTGGAGCTCAGAGCACTCACGACTGCCGGCGAAATCAACATGGGCCAAGCGGTGGAGCTCTTTGTCATCTGGCATATTAATGCCCACTGTGGCGAGATCGCTGCGCTAAAGGGCTGCCAGGGCCTCAAGGGCTACCCTTGGTAACGACGGCAAGGCAGGCAAACGGATCGCTGGGCTGTGTTGTGGCCCATATGGCTGTCATCGGTGCGGGGGGACGAGGAGCTCAGCACTCGCCCGCCGAACTCCCCGTCCCTCACAGTACCCTCATGCCTTCAAGCATCCCCTCTACGTCAGCGGGGGCGTCGCAACTCCATGCCGAGACCGCCAGCGACTGCCAGGCCACCAAGGGCCATGAGCACAGCATGAAACGGAATGGTGCCACCCCCCGTCTCTGGTAAGGTTGCCATCGCAGCCTGGAGCGCTGCCATTGATTCCTCCGTCACGGTCCAGGTATCGGTCGCGATCTTGCCATCCTGAATGGTCATCACTTCAGTGGCCTCAAGCGTGACACCAAGCGCGCGCATTGCATCGCTCGTATACCGGCTTTTGAAAGTGGCCGTGTTGCCCTCGACCTGGAAGTCACTTACTTCCCAGAATGCGTTCAATGAGACCTCCTTTTCAAAGGCAGCGCGGATTTCCTCCTTTCCCGAGAATTTTCCAAAGGTCCCGAGATCCAAGATCGCGTCGTCGGCGTACAGGGCCAGGGCAGCTTCGACGTCACCAGCGTTCAGTGCCTCAAAGACGGACCTGGCCAGCGCTTCCGGATTCGATTCCTGGGCCAGCAGCGTCCCAGGCAGCGCCACCAGCAGCGCCAGCACCATGATTAACATCAAACGTGTTCTCATTTCCCACCTCCTGTTTCTGGTTTGCTGATCTCTCTTCTGGATCCACGCCACTCAATCAGACTACTATTTGTCGATGTCGCCTCCCTTCTCGCCCATATTGGGCGCGTGCTTGTCCTCATGAACCTGGCCGACCTCATTCTCCAGAAAGGTGAACAGGTCCGCCAAGCACGCAAAGCCCCGTCGCTCGCCGGTGTGGGCGTTCTCTACGGAAGCCCGCCAACCGACCCGTCCCTTGTCCCGCACCTGCCACAGGCGCAGCAGGTAAGCCAGGTACGGCCTCTCTTGTTTTCGCACACGTTTCTCCGTGGCGGCAGTCGCCACTCAAGACATCGGAAATGTGGTCTATTGGCGCTCCAGATCCAAGCGGCTGCGACATCCACAGTCGCTCCTCACTTCCTTCTCTTCGCTGCCGCCCTTTTCCCGTCGTCGGATTCGACCACACCTGAGACCAGTGTAGCCCACGAGCGTGTGAAAAGCGTGTGATCCACGACTGACTTGGGGTCCCGACACAAGTTGCAGCCAGGCCACCCTAGTGGTATAATCGTTCGGAGGGAATCCTATACGTAGATCCCGGGGACGCGGGGTGAGGCAAACAGCAGGCCGGAGGGAGTGCCACTGTCCGGCAGTGTCGCCTCTGCGCCACTCCCGAGAGGACTGGTGGACACATGAGCCGCCTGGTCATTCGTCTGCTGGGGCCGTTCGAGGTGACCCTGGACGGCGAACCGGTTGCCCATTTCGAAACGCTCAAGACCCGCGCCCTGCTGTCCTGCCTGGCCGCCGCGTCGGGCAGCCCGCACCGCCGCGAAGCCCTGGCGGAGATGCTCTGGCCCGACCGCCCGGAAGGTGCGGCGCGGGCAAATCTGCGCCACACCCTCCGTTCCCTCCGGCTAGCCATCGGCGACTATGAAGCCGAGCCACGGTTCCTGATTAGCACCCACGAATCCATCGCCCTGAACCCCGACGGCAATTCCTGGGTGGATGCCCATGCATTTACCCGGTCCCTGGCGGACTTGAGGCGGCGAGAGGGCACAGAACTGCATGCCATGGAACAGGCCCTTGACCTGTACAGGGGCGCTTTCCTGGAGGACCTATCCCTGCCGGACAGCGCCCTCTTTGAAGAGTGGCGGGTCGTCAAGCGCGAGCAGGTGCAGCGCAAGGTGCTGGACCTCCTGTCGCGCCTTATCGCAGGCTACGAACGCCACGGCGAGTACGAGCGAGCGCTGGCCTACGCCCGGAGACAGGTGGACCTAGAACCATGGGATGAGACGGCCCGCCGCCGGGTGATGCGCCTGCTGGCCCGCAGCGGCCGGCGCGCCGAGGCCCTGGTCCAGTACGAGACCTACCGCACGGTGCTCACCGACGAGCTGGGCCTCGAGCCAGAGACAGAGACGACGCAGCTCGCCCAACGCATCCGGGACGGAGAGCTCGAAATCCTCACTCTGGCTCACGCGCGCCCACTAGCTTTCCGTGCTCCGCGATTTCTGCTCGAGGGCACAGACGATGCCTCACCGCCGCTCTTTGTCGCCCGCGAGCAGGAACTGGCCCGCCTGGCCGCCTTGGCCGATCAGGCGTTGGAAGGAGCGGGTTGCGTCGCGTTCGTGACCGGCGGCCCGGGTGTGGGCAAGTCGGCGCTACTGGACGAGTTCGTCCGCCGGGCGATGAGGAAGCATCCCGAGCTCTTGGTCGCCCGGGGCGATTGCAGCGCCTACGCCGGCGCCGGCGACCCCTATCTTCCCTTCCGTGACGTGATGGCCATGCTCACCGGTGATCTGGAAGGTCGACGGTTGGCAGGCTCCATCCGACCCGATCACGCCCGGCGGTTGTGGGACGCACTGCCGCGGGTTATGACCTCCCTCTTGACCTGGGGGCCGTCGTTGATCGGAACGCTCCTAGACGGCGACGTCCTGCTGTCTCGCCTGGCTGACGCTATCCTGGGCGCCAATGGCTGGTTGGAGCACCTCCGAAAGCTCGCCGAACAGGCCCGGACAGGGGCGCTGGACCTGGAGCAGAGCTTTATATTTGAGCAGTGCGCCCGGGTGCTGGGTGCTGTTTCGGAGCGGCATCCGCTGGCGCTAGTCCTGGACGACGTTCAATGGGCCGACAACGCGTCGATCGGTCTCCTGTTCCATCTGGGCCGGAGGCTTTTCATCGCGGGCAGTTGCGTCCTGATCGTGTGCGCCTACCGGCCGGAGGAGGTGGGCCCGGGGCACCGCGGCGAGCGCCACCACCCCTTGGAGAAGGTGCTGCATGAGCTCAAACGCACCTTTGGCGACGTGTGGGTGGATCTGGATCTCGCCGATCAGAGGGAGGGCCGCCGGTTCGTTGATGCCTTCCTGGACGCGGAACCCAATCGCCTGGGTGAGGACTTCCGGGCCGCCTTGTTCCGCCGCACCGCGGGTCATCCCTTGTTCACCATCGAACTGGTCCGGTCGATGCAGGAGCGGGGTGATCTCGTCCGCGATGAGGCAGATGGCGCCTGGCTTCAGCGGCCCGGGCTCGACTGGCAGGCACTTCCCGCCCGGGTGGAGGCGGTGATCGAGGCGCGCATTGATCACCTGGGACCGAGACTACGGCAGATCGCCAGCGTGGCCAGCGTGGAGGGCGAACAGTTTACGGCTGAGGTGCTGGCTGCTGTGCAGGGTGCCGCCGAAGAACCTCTGTTGCGGGACTTGCGGAAACTTGAGACGTTGCACCGGCTGGTCAGAGAACAGGGCGAAGTGCAGATAGGATCGCGACGGGCTGCCACCTACAAGTTTGGCCACGTCCTGATTCAGGAGTATCTCTACCAGCGTTTCGGCCGGGCGGAGCGGCGGTTGCTGCACGGACAGGTTGCGGCGGCGCTGGAGCACCTCTACGACGGGCATCAGAGTGAGATTGCCGTCCGATTGGCCCACCACTTCCTCCGGGCCGGGGACGATGGCCCAGCCCTCCACTACTCGGCCCTGGCTGCCGAGAGCGCAGCGCGCAGATACGCGCACGAGGAAGCCATCACGCTATACACGCAGGCCCTCCATCTGGCATCGCGTGCTGTCCCCCACGTCGCCACGTTGGCCGGACTGCACGGCAAGCGCGGCCTGGCCCACGAAACCCTGGGTAGGTTCGAGCGCGCCCGCATCGACTACGAGACCGCTCTGCAGACAGGACAGGCAGCCGGCGAGCCTCGCGTTGAGTGGCGCGCCCTGCTGGACCTGGCCAGGCTGTGGAGCTCGCGTGATTATGGCGAGAGCCGTCGCTTTATCGATCGGGCCCTGGACCTGGCCCGTCGCATGGGCGATCCAGCGGTCTATGCGGAAAGCCTGAACTGGGTAGCCAACTGGCACACGAATGCAGATGACCTGCCGGTGGCCATCGAGTATCACCGGCAAGCCCTGACCGTGGTCGAGCAGTTGGGAGACCAGCGAGATATGGCCAGCACTCTGGACCGGCTGGGTCTCGCCAGTCTCATTCACGGCGATCTTGTGGCCAGCGTGGACTATTATCAGCGCGCCATCGCGCTATGCCAATTGATGGACGATCAACCTGGCCTTGCCGCCAGCTTGACCGGCCGCGGGCTGGCCGGCAGAGGTCCCTTTGCCACACCCACCTTGATCTCTCCGGCCATCCCGGTCGACGCCCGCTCTGACCTGGAGGAAGCGCTCCGGATCGCACGTGAAACCGACTCGCCCTCCGCCCAGTCCTGGGCGCTTTGGTCTCTGGGCCTCTTGCACGCGGGGGAGGGCCAATACGGGCACGCTCTGGATGCGGTCCGCAGCGCGCTGAGCCTTGCTGCCGCCATAGGCCATCGCGAGTGGATGGCAGGCAGCCGGTCCATCCTGGGACACCTGTACGTAGAGCTATTTGCTGCCGAGGAAGCGCAACTACAGCTCAGGCAAGCGCTGGCCCTGGCTGAACGGCTCCACTCCCAGCACTGGATCCACGACGCCACCGGGGCCCTGGCAGCAGCTTGCTGTTTGCTCAACGACCTGGCGCAGGCCCAAGCCTGGTTGAACACGCTTCTTTCGCCAGAGACGCCCATGGACAGCATTCACAAGCGCTCCTGCTGGGCCAGGCGCGCCGAGCTAGCGCTCCTGCAGGGCCGGGCAACCCTGGCACTGGAGATCGCCGAGCGCCTGATCGCGTCGGCCCCCGGCATGTCACCAGGAAGGGTCATCCCCTACCTGTGGCAGCTAAAGGCCGAAGCCCTGGCAGCTATGGGGCAATCCGAGGAGGCCGGTTCGCTGCTGCAGACCGCGGTGCGAAACGCCCAGGTGCCAGGAGCCCGATTCCTCCTATGGCGTCTACACGCCAGCCTGGGCCACGTATATGGCATGATGGGAGAGGCAGCAGAGGCTGAAGCGCACGTTTCGACCGCACGCCAGCTTGTCGATGAATTGGCGGATAGGATCCCCGTTCAGAATCTGAAAGACGGCTTTCTCCGAGGTGCGCACGGACTGCTCAGGTCCTCCCAATAGCGCACACGCCACCCTATTGGGCACTGGCAGCCGGATCCATCACCACTCTCGTTGTCTACGGAAACCCAGGCGTATGTGACTGTGCATCGCACTTGGAGAAGATGCTGTACGACAACGCGCAACTGGCCCACGTCCGCGCAGCGTCCACGCCTGGCAGGTGACAGGCAACCCGTTCTTCCGGATCATCATTGAAGAAAACCTGGGTTATGTCACACGCGAGATGACCGATGCTGGCGGCGGCTTTTACTCCACCCAGGACGCCCACAGCGAAGGCCAGGAAGGCAGGTTCTTTGTCTGGACGCCTATTCGGTTACGTTTCTCGCCCCTCTGTTGGGTGCCTGGCTTACAGACCGCGCCCTCTCAGGATGGTAGGATAGGCCCGATTTTCATCGTCAGAAAACTTGGCTGCACCGCAGTCCAAACCCCTCCCGCCAGAGTCGTCGGACCATCCCAGTGACTTCCGCTTGGAACCAAGGAGTCAGGAGGAACACAATGATCCCCGAAATACAGTCACTGTCGGCCATTTTTGAAGGCTGGCACACGTACCAGAAGGCCATCACCCAGGCGTTGGCGCCTCTCAACACGGAGCAGCTGGGCCTGCGCGCTGCACCCGGCCTCCGCTCGGTGGCCGAGATTGC
>JBFYTF010000116.1:0-3007 GCA_041300865.1 Anaerolineae bacterium | reverse complement strand
CCTCTACTCCGTGCTCAGTGAGAACTGGGTGACGACGCCGCTCGCCTGGCGCAACGTGGACGCGCGACTCTATACGAATCCAAGTTTGCCGTTGCTACCTGATGGTGACGCTGACTATGTTTCTGTGCAGATGGATGTGTTCGGTGGCACGACGTTGACGGTGCCAGGGAACTGTGTCCGCTATTCTGGACAGTTGGTGCTGGCGGTTTGCGTGCAGGAGAACAGCGGTACTCGTCAGGCTCGCACCTATCAGTCAGATTTGCAGAGTCTGTTGGAGAATAAGACGATACGCTCCAGCAAGGGAACGCTGCGCATGGCGGCTCTTTCCAACAGCGTTGACTACTTTACGGACAATGGGTGGTATGTGCTGGAGACGACGATTCCGTTCTATTTTGAACGGTATTTAACTCTTGCTACAGTGGATGTAGGGGTCTAATCACTTGTATAATGCCACAGAAATGATACGCTATGTTTCGCTCACACTGGTGGGGCAAACGCCTCCACTCCACATAACCGTTTGAGGTAACTCCCATGTCTTGCCCCGCCTATGGCTCAACTTCCGAAGTCTCCCTTTGGTATGCGATTGACGACGATCCCGATGTGGCTATCGAAGCCGGCGATACCTTCACCTGGTATCCGGTGGCCATCACCGGCGAGTCCCTGACCGCCAACCTTTCTGCCACCATCTCCGAGCAGATCACCGCCAACCGTTCGTATGCGGGCTCCAAGTTGAGTCAGGGCGAAATCTCTGGCGCCATCAACTTCGAGTGCCAGGCCAGCGAATTCATCTACGACATGCTCATCTGTGCGCTGCAAGGCGACAAGGACTTGGCGGTCGAGACAGGCACGCCGGTGTGGGCCAACACCGAGGCCATCACCAATGCCAGCATCAAGAAGTGTCTGGTCTTCCTCAAGTTGGTCAAGGTCGGCGACTCCACATACGACATGTTCCTCTTCCGTGGTGTTCAGGTCGGTTCCATGAGTTTCGAGATCAACCCCGGCGCCCTCATCACCGGCACCTCGAATCTGATGGGTATCAAGCCGCAGGACCCGATCGAGGCGGCCGAACTGCCGGTGGCCTGGACCTTCGCCGACGCCCAGTCCCTGCCCCTCATGTCCGGCGTTGACTCGCTCAAGAACTTCTCCATCAAAGACAGTAGCGGTGTTGACACCGGCGTGGTGCTGCAGTCCCTTACCATCAACGTCGATAATCAGTTGCGTCAGCAGTTGGCTGTTGGTATCAACAGTATCTATGCGGCTGGTATCGCCTCGGGTCGTTTCATGGCGACCTACACCGGTAATGCGTACTACAGCAGCCCCAAGATCTACAAGGACTTCATCGCCGACGCCGAACTGTCCATCGAGGGCAGCCTTCTCGACTCGAATGGCGACGGCTTCTCGTTCTTGTCCAGTGCGGTCAAGGTGACGTCTGGTTCTATCCCCATGGCCGACGCGGCTGACCAGGATCTCATGGTCAACTCCGAGTTCCGGGCCTTTGAGGATGTTACCGACGGCACGATGAAGGTCACGCGCGTCACTGTCACCTCGTAAACCAGCGAACCCTGCTGGAACGCTGGGGTACTCTACTTGGCGGGGGCGACCCCGCCATTTTTTTACCTCGGCTTTCTCGATGTTTGCGTTATAATCGCAATGCCCTTTCACCTGACAAGCTAACAAAACGGAGCTACCCATGTCAGACTACAATTCCGAATACCCCCAGACCGTTCCCGCCTCCGCCCCCCAGGCCGTCGGCTTCAACTTCGGCGAACTCATGGTGGACGAAGGCGTCTCCAAGGACGGCGTCTGGGTGGACTTCTACAGTGGCAGCCAACTCAAGATTGCCTCCACCAACACACCGTCCTACAAGTCCAAGCTGACCAAACTGGCCCGCGCCAACAAACTCATCCTGGACGACTCCAACCCGGACAACTACGAGGCGGTGCAGAAGATCACCACCGAGGCGCTGGCCACCACCGTCCTGCTGGATTGGCGCGGCATCCACTGGCCCAATCCGGACGGCACCGTCACCTACAACGTCGCCTACACCCCCAAGTTGGGCATGCAGGCGCTGCTGAAGTCGGACAAGTTCCGTGACTTCGTGACGGAAGAGGCGGGTCGTGTTTCAAACTTCAAGAAGGAGTTGGTGGACGCGGTAAAAAAGCCATAAGCTGGCAGTTGAGGTGGGCGCCGAACATCGACGCCCTCCTCATCAGCTACGAGCGGACAGGGATTGTCCCTCTAGCACTTGCCAGCCGACCCACCATCACCCCCGATGTCGCGTACTTCATAGAATGTTTTGGACTCCTCAATGCACATCGGCCCTCTGGCGGTTTCGGGATCGGACCCATACCGCTCGCTGACATTGTCGCCGTCTCTGGCCCCTTCGGGTTCAGAACCAGCGACGAATTTCTGTTCTTTGCCGAGATCATCGGCGCCATGGACAGAGAGTTTCTCGACTTCGCCAACGAGAAAAGGAAGTCTACCCCTCCTCGAACTAAGTAAGGTGTTCCGCCATGTCTGAGCAAGCCGGCCTGATTCTTCCCATCTTAGCCACAGACAACGGAACCATTGCGGCGGTTAGTGCGAGTCTGAGTGTTTTAGATAAGCGCCTTAATGATATAACGCAAAAGGCTAGGGACGCGGCTGCCAACATAAATAAGGCGGAGGCAGAAGCTGCCGCTGAAAGGGCGAAAAAGGGAGTTAAGGAAGAGCCTAAGCAAAATAGGTGGGAGCGTGAACTTGAGTATCTGAGAAAGTATACGGCCGAACTGAAGAAGCTGCAGGAACTTGACCAGCTTGGATTGCAACTCGGCGACATCACAGGTGCTAAGGTGCTGAAGGAGCAGCTTGAGGGGCCAGCCATAGCCATGCGCAAGTTGGCTTTGGAGGCTGCCAAGGCGGCGTCCACGATGACGCTATACAACAAGGAGAACCTTGAGGCCACCCGGATTCAGTTAAACGGTATTGCAGCAGTCAAGGAGCGGGCGGCGGCCGAAGCCAAGTTGGC
>JBFYTF010000112.1:0-2593 GCA_041300865.1 Anaerolineae bacterium | reverse complement strand
AGGCGATCAGGCGGTCGCCGATGTCGCGCGCCGCCACCTCCGGCATGGACTCGCGCTCGGGCTCCAGGGTGCCGAGCACCGAGGCGCCGGTACGCAGCACGTCCATGGGGTGGGACGAGGCCGGCAATTGTTCCAGAATATTCTTGAGCGCCGCCGGCAGGTCACGCAAAGATATGAGGTGGCGCTTGTACTCGGCCAATTGAATCTGGGTGGGCAGGGTGCCATGGATCAGCAGATAGGCGATCTCCTCGAACTCGGCGGTGTCGGCGAATTCCAGGATGTCGTAGCCACGATAGTGCAGATCGTTGCCCGTGCGCCCGACAGTACATATGGCGGTGTTGCCGGCGGCGGTGCCGGACAGGGCAACCGACTTCTTGCCCTTGCTGATCTGGCCTTCTTGAATCTGGGTCATGGTAAAGCTCCGATGGTATCGATCAATGTAACTGGCGGAGGGGACCTAACCCCGCCCGCCCTGGCTCTTGGCCGCCCCCGCCAGGGAAGGCCGCCTGCCTCGCCTAGGGACCTGGTTTCAGTCTTCCCCGCCCGCTGAAAAGAGGGCGTCCAGCTTCTGCTCGAAGGCGTGGTAACCCAGGTAGTCGTAGAGCTCCAGGCGTGTCTGCATGGTGTCCACCACCCCTTGCTGGGTGCCATCGCGGCGGATCGCCTCGTAGACATGGAGGGCGGCCTTGTTCATGGCGCGAAAGGCGGACAGGGGATAGAGCACTAGGCCCACGCCGGCGGCGCTCAGTTCCTGGGTGCCGTAGAGGGGCGTGGCGCCAAACTCGGTGATGTTGGCCAGCACGGGCACCCCCACGGCCTCGGCGAATCGCTGGTACTGGTCCAGCTCGGTCATGGCCTCGGGGAAGATCATGTCCGCCCCGGCCTCGACGCAAGCGCGGGCGCGGTCGATGGCGGCGTCCAGGCCCTCCACGGCCAGGGCATCGGTGCGGGCCATGATGACGAATCCATCCCGGGCCGCGTCCGCCGCTGCCTTGATGCGATCGACCATCTCTGCCTTGGAGACGATGGCCTTGCCGGGCCGGTGACCGCAGCGCTTGGCCTGAACCTGATCCTCGATGTGGCAGCCGGCGGCCCCGGCGCGCATTAGTTCGCGCACGGTGCGCTCGATGTTGAAGGCGCTGGGGCCCAGGCCGGTGTCGGCATCCACCAGCAGGGGAGCCTGGGTGACATAGGTAATGCGGCGCACGTCCTCGCACACATCGTGCAGGTTGCTGATCCCCAGGTCGGGCAGGCCCAGGGAGCCGGCGGCCACGCCGCCTCCGGAGAGGTAGAGGGCACGATAGCCGACGCGCTCGGCCATCATGGCATGGTAGGCATTGATGGCGCCGACAACCTGCAATGGCCGCTCCTCGCTCACGGCCTGGCGCAGGCGGGCGCCGGGGGACTGATTTTCGCTCATGGACTTGATCTCGGTGGGTGATCTCGGAGTTGATCTCAGTGAGGTGATCTCAATGGGTCAGGGTGGTCGATGCCGGTGGTTTGCCGCGCAGGCGCCTCTCCGCCTGCTGGCGGGAGGCGCGGATGTGGCGGCGCATCAGGATCTCGGCCAGCTCGCCATCCCGCTCGGCGATGGCCTCCAGGATATGGCCATGCTCCCGCAGGGCCGTCGGGGCGCGAGGGCCCGTCATGCCGAACTGGCAGCGGTACATGCGCACCAGGTAGTAGAGGTCATTGGCGATCAACTCCTGGAGCCGGGGGTTGTGACTGCCACGCACGATGCAGAAGTGGAAGTCCAAATCACCCTCGCTCTGGTAGTAGGCCAGGCCGTGATCCATGGCGACCTGGCGCTGGTGCAGCTCGATGAGGGCACCCAGTTCGTCGATCTCTTCCTCGCTCATGCGTTCCGCCGCCAACCGCGCCGCCATGCCCTCCAAGGCCTCGCGCAGGTGATAGATCTCCAGGAGTTGCTCGCTGGAGAGGTCGATGACCCGCGCCCCCACATTGGCCCGCCGCACCACCAGGCTGGATGACTCCAGCCGCCGCATCGCCTCCCGCAGAGGGCCCCGGCTGATGCCGAAGCGCCGCGCCAGCTCAGGCTCGCTCATCTTGCTGCCCGGCGGGATGCGTCCCTCGACGATCTCTTGTCGGATGCGTGAGAAGATCTGGTCCGCAAGGGTGACGGCCTCTTCGCTCATGGCTGGGCTGGGTTCTTGGGTTCTTGCTTGCCTACCCCCGGGGTCCGCCATCCCGAGGCCGGGACGGCGGAGACCCCCAAGGCTGGCTCAGGCGTTCATTGGCTGGCGTGATGGGCATAGCCGATGGTCTGGAGCCTGGCCTCGATCTCGTCCAGGATGGCGGGATCGTCGATGGTGGCCGGCATGTTGAAGTCCTGTCCGTCGGCGATGCGCTTCATGGTGCCGCGCAAAATCTTGCCGGAGCGGGTCTTGGGCAGGCGATCGACCACGACTACCTTCTTAAAGTCCGCCACCGGGCCTATCTTCTCGCGCACCAGGGCCACCAGCTCGCGGTTGATCTGCTCCTCCGGCTTCTCGACGCCGCTCTTAAGCACCACCAGGCCCAAGGGCAGCTCGCCCTTGAGCTGATCGGCGACGCCGATGACGGCGCACTCGGC
>JBFYTF010000110.1:0-3949 GCA_041300865.1 Anaerolineae bacterium | reverse complement strand
GGCATAGTTGACCGCGACGAGGCGACGGCGGTCTCCCGGTCCCGTCCACGCGAACGCAATGAACGCGTCGTTGCTGCCGTTCCCTTCCCAGGCGGGACGGGCGTCGAGGAGCTGCCAACGTCCATCGCGGAACGCAGGGTCGTTCAGGCAGGCGAGGAGGCGGTCGTAGAACTCGGCAATGGATGCGTCGGGCGTCTCGGCCGGTCCCCGCCCCAGGTGTGTCGGAATCCGCGCCCTCTTGCCCTCGCGCTGGCCCTGGTGGAAGAAGCGGAGGCCGGGGCTGAGGAACGTGATCACCGCGGCGGCCTGGTGGACGTCCGGGCTGAATGTGGCGGCGGCGCGCGGCTCGTCGTGGTTCTCCAGGAAGCGCGCCAGGTGGTCCTGAAAGTCGAGGCCTGCCAGGAGGTGCGCCCGGGCGGGGCGCGCGGCACCGTGTACGAGGCGGTCGTACAACCGCTTGTCGTATGTGTAGTCGAATCCCTGCTGCTGGAGTGTCCATTCGAGGTCCCAGTAGACCTCGGCCAGGAAGAGAAAGCCGGGGACCTCCGCGCGGACGGCTGCGGTAGCCCGCGGCCAGAAGGGAGACGTGGTGATCCCCCACGTCCGCTGGAAGACTTCGGGCAGGACCAGCATCGCCATGTCGCAGCGGACGCCGTCGCACTGGCCTGCGATCCGCTGCAGCTCGCCCAGCAGTGCGTCCTGGAGTGCCGGATTGCTATAGTTCAGCTGCAGAGTGTCGGGCCAACCGGCAAAGTAGGGATCGCGACCGTAGGCCAGGATCCGGCTTCCGCCGGGCGTGTCCAGGCGGCAGTAATTCTGGGACTGCGCGGCGAGCTGCTCTTCTGTTCCCTCGATAAAGAAGTCCGGGTGCTCATCCACCCAGCGGTGGTCCGGCGCCACGTGGTTCGGCACAAAGTCGAGGACGAGCCGCAGACCGCGCCGGCGCAGGCGGTCGCGCAGACGCTCCAGGGCCTGATCGCCGCCGAAATCGGCGTGGACGTGGTAGTCGCGAACGGCAAAGCAGGACCCACAGACGTCCGAGTCCTGGCAGTCAGGCAGGACTCGGAGGTATTCCGCCAGCCACTCGGGATTCGACCCCGAGACGCGGCGCGCGGCTTCGCCGGTCTGCCAGGCGCCGAGGAACCAGACCAGGTCGAAGCCGTCGCGGGCGAGCCGGTCCAGCTCCTCATCGGTGATGTCGTCCAGGGTCGCAGGCCGGCCGAGCGCAATGGCCAGCTCGGACAGGCGGACGCGGGTATTGATCTGGAAAAGCGCGGGATACCTGGGTGCGGACATCGACGCCACCTATTCTTTCCCGCCTACCTGCTCCCGGACGAGGCGTGATTCCAGCCGCTGCTTGGGCGTTTGCAACGCGTCGGCCGGATCAACGCGCCCGAAGAGGTCCAGGAGACGGGCGATGATTCCCGTCCAACCGGTCTGGTGGCTGGCCCCGAGGCCGGCGCCCATGTCCGCGTGAAAGTACTCGTAGAAGAGGATCAAGTCACGCCAGTGCGGATCTTCCTGGAACTTTTTCGTGCCTCCGTAGACGGGGCGGCGCCCGCTCTCGTCCCGGAGAAAGATGCCGGCCAGCCGCCGCGAGATCTCGCGCGCGACCTCAAAGAGCGTCATCTGGTTGCCGGAGCCGGTGGGGCACTCGACAGTAAAGTCGTCGCCGTAGAAGGAGTAGAGGTTCAGCAGCCCGCGGACGATGAGGCCGTTGACAGGCATCCAGACCGGCCCCCTCCAGTTGGAGTTGCCGCCAAACATCCCCGTGTTCGATTCAGCGGGCAGGTAGGAGACGCTGAGGGCCTGGCCGTCGACATGGAAGACGAACGGGTGGTCCTCGTGGTAGCGGGAAATTGACCGGATGCCGTACGGGCTCAGGAACTCGTCCTCGTCAAGGAGGTAGCCGAGGATCCTTTCGAGCCGGTTCTTTGACAGGGGAGACAACAACCGGCGCCCGCCATAGCCGATGTAGCCCTCTGACGACGGGGCCACCTGCGCCACAACCTCGGGGTAGCGCTTGGCGAACAGCGCAATCAGCTCCATCAGCCTGGGGTGCGTGGTGATGGTCTCCGGCTCAAAGATCGTGGAGGCGCAGAGCGGCAGCAGCCCCACCATGGACCGGACCTTCAGGCGTGTGGCCGACCCGTCGGGCAGGCGAAGGACGTCGTAGAAGAACCCGTCGGTCTCGTCCCACATCTCGTCGTGGTTGTCGCCGACGCGGTCCATGGCGTAGGCGATCCACATGAAGTGCTGGAGGTAGTTAAAAGCATACTCCTCGTAGTGCGGGTTGTGATCGGCCAGGATGAGGGCCATCTCGATCATGTTCTGGCAGTAGAAGGCCATCCAGGCGGTGCCGTCGGCCTGCTCTAGTGACCCTCCGGTGGGGAGCGGAGCGCTGCGGTCAAAGACGCCGATGTTGTCGAGACCCAGGAACCCGCCGGCAAAGACATTGCGCCCCTGGGGGTCTTTGCGGTTCACCCACCAGTTAAAGTTGAGTGTCAGGCCCTGGAACGAGCGCTCCAGAAACGCGATGTCCTCCCGTCCAAGGTTCTGCTCCACCTTGAAGAGGAAGAGCGTGGCCCAGGCGTGGACGGGGGGGTTCACGTCGGAAAAGTTCCACTCGTAGGCCGGGATCTGCCCGTTGGGATGGGCGTAGAGGCTCCGCAGCATCATCAGCAGCTGCTCCTTGGCAAAGTCAAAGTCGACAAGCGCGAGCGCAATCGTGTGGAACGCCAGGTCCCAGGCGGCGTACCACGGGTACTCCCACTTGTCGGGCATGGAGATGACGTCGCCGTTGAACATGTGGAACCACTCGGCGTTCCTCACCCCCTTCTTACCGGCCCCGACGAGCGGGTGCGCCTCGTGCTCCTTGAGCCACGTGTCCACGTCAAAAAGGTAGTACTGCTTCGACCAGAGCATACCGGCGAGCGCCTGGCGGTGGACCCGTCTCTCGTCCTCGCTCAGCGAGGGAGGCGTGATCCGGTGGTAAAACTCGTCGGCGTCGGCAAGGCGGGCGGCGACCGTTGCCTCAAAGCCTTCGCCGAACGGCTCTGCCGGAACGGCGCCTCCGGCCGTGCCGGACAAGCGCAGGCGGACGGTCGAGGAGCCGCCGGCGGGCACGTCGAGGATGTAGCGGGCCGCGGCCTTGGTGCCGGTCTTGGCCGGGTTGACGGCCTCGCCATTTCCGGAGACGACGTACTGGTGGAATGCGTCCTTGACCCAGGGGGAAGCATTGGGCTGCCCCCAGAGGCGCTCGACGTTGCTCTCGTTCTCGGTGAAAAGGAGTTCCGGTGCGCCGTCACAGTGGAGCCCGTAGTCGCCCAGCTCCGGATGCGAGGCGAGGATCGCTCCCCCAGCCTCGCGGACGCTTGGCTTTGGCGTGCCGTCTTGCCACGACCAGGTGTTCCGAAACCAGAGCGTCGGGAGCAGGTGGAGCCGGGCTGCTTCAGGCCCCCGGTTGTGGGCGGTGATCTTGATCAGGATGTCGTCGGGACCACCTTTGGCGTATTCGACAAAGACGTCGAAATACCGGTCTTGGTCGAAAACGCCGGTGTCGATCAGCTCGTACTCGAGCTCCTCGCGCGACCGGCCCCGGTTGGTGTTTACCAGGTCCCCGTACGGGAACTCGGCCTGCGGGTACTTGTAGAGGTACTTCATGTACGAGTGTGTGGGCGTCGAGTCGAGGTAAAAGTAGTACTCCTTGACGTCCTCGCCGTGGTTCGCCTCGCTGTTGGTCAGCCCAAAGAGGCGCTCCTTGAGGATGGGGTCGCTCTCGTTCCACAGGGCGAGGGCAAAGCACAGGCGCTGCCCGTCGTCCGAGAGCCCGGCAAGGCCGTCCTCACCCCAGCGATACGTCCGCGACCGGGATTGGTCGTGGGTGAAATAGTCCCAGGCATTTCCGTCCTCGCTATAGTCTTCGCGAACCGTGCCCCATTGCCGCTCG
>JBFYTF010000103.1:0-4201 GCA_041300865.1 Anaerolineae bacterium | reverse complement strand
TCAGGCTACGGGCCTGCTGCTGCGCCAACGACGCAGCAGCAGCCAGCGGGCCTCTTCCGGGTCGCGGCACAGCTCCCACGTCTCCGGACCGGCGGTCTGGACCAGCAAGCAGTGCACCGAGCGCCCGGCATGCTCCCTGTCCTCCTCGCGACCCCAGGAGGTGATCTCGTAGCGCCGGCCTTGCCAGGAAAAGGCCGAGGGCCGGCTCTTGCCCCCGGGCCGAACGTCGACCTCAACATCTACCGCGTCATCCAGGAACTCGACCATACGATCCTCACCTCCCTCCAGATGGGCCTGCAGCAGGCGCAGCACGGCGCGGGCAGACTGCTCTTTGATCTCCAGGCGGTCACCGGTGAACACGTGCCGCTGACAGATCTCGCCGGTGGCCGAGGAGAGGGCCACGTAGACCAGGCCTACCGGCTTCTCACTGCTTCCGCCCTCCGGCCCGCAGATCCCGGTCACCGACAGGGCCAGATCGGCGCCCAGGCGCTCGCGTGCGCCCCGCGCCATCTCGCGGGCCGCCGGTTCGCTCACGGCGCCATGCGCCGCCAGGGTCTCGGGCGACACGCCCAGAAGCTGCTCTTTTGACGGGTTACTGTAGGTAATGAGCCCGCCCAGGTAGTAGCGCGAGCTGCCCGAAACGTTGGTCAGGTGATGGCCCACCAGCCCGCCGGTGCACGACTCGGCGGTGACCAGGCTCAGGCCCCGGTCGACGAGCAGGGCGCCGACTTGTTCCTCAAGCTTCATCTGTCCCTCCGTGCGGTTATTATAGCACCTCCGGGGGGCAGGGCCAAGAGCGGGGCCGGGATAGACAGGCCCCTGCTTTCATGGTATAATGGCGCCCGCTATCGTTGGGGAAAGGCCAAAGAGGGGCTTGGGCAAGCCATGGATCAGACGGGAACGGCAGGCATGATCTCCTTTGTCATCCCGCTGTTGAACGAAGAAGACTCGTTACAACCGCTGTACGAGGCAATCATCCAGGCGGTGGCCCTTTTGCCGCCCTGTTACCAGGCGTACGAGATCGTCTTTATCGACGACGGCAGCACCGATCGCTCACCCGCCATTCTCCGCGAGCTACACAACTGTGACCCCCGCCACGTCCGGGTCATCCAGTTCCGCCGCAATTTTGGCAAGACGCCGGCCATGACGGCCGGATTCGCCCAGGCCCGCGGCGAAGTTGTGGTGACTATGGACGCTGATCTCCAGGACGATCCGGCCGAGCTGCCAAAGCTGCTTGCCAAGCTGGACGAGGGTTATGACCTCGTCGGCGCCTGGCGAAGCAACCGAAACGACCCCCTCTCAAAGCGACTGCCCTCGAAGGTTGCCAATTTCACCATCTCCCGGTTGACGGGCCTCAAGCTACGGGATCTGAACTGCGGCTTCAAGGTCTACCGCCGGGAAGTGACGCGCGATTTGAGGCTGTACGGCGAGCTGCACCGCTTCGTGCCCGTCCTGGCACACTGGAAGGGGTATCGGACCGTCGAGGTGCCCGTCACCCACCACCCGCGCCGCTTTGGCACGTCCAAGTTTGGTGGCAAGCGCTTTGCCCGCAGCTACATCGACCTGATCAGCGTCCTCTTTCTGACGCGCTACCTGAAGCAGCCGATGCGTCTGTTTGGCCTGCTGGGCAGCGCCTCAACCCTGGTCGGAGCGCTGGCGATGCTTTACCTGGCCGGCGTGTGGCTGGTGCAGGGCGCCATGGGCTGGCGGCCGCTGCTCTTTTTTGGCATCACGGCGCTGGTCGTCGGGATCCAGCTCATCAGTCTCGGCCTCCTGGGCGAGATGCTGCGCAACGTGACCTTTTGCGCCGACGACGAATACTCGATCCGCGCAGTTCTGGACGACTATCGGGAGGAATGATGTCAGAGACAAGATCCCTGGTTACCGGCGGCGCAGGCTTTATCGGCTCCCACGTTGCCCGGCAGTGCCTGGCCCTGGGGCACACCGTCGTCGTGCTGGACGATCTGAGCGGCGGCTTTCAGGACAATGTGCCGGAAGGGACCACGTTTGTCCAGGGCAGTGTCACCGACGCCGAGCTGATCCAGCGCCTGTTCGAAGAACAGGAGTTTGACTACGTTTACCACCTGGCGGCCTACGCGGCCGAGGGCCTGTCGCCCTTTATCCGGCGCTTTAACTACACCAACAACCTCATCGGCAGCGTCAACCTCATCAACGAGTCGGTCAAACACGGCGTCCGCTGTCTCGTCTTTACCTCCTCCATCGCGGTGTACGGGACCAACCAACTGCCTATGCGCGAGGAGCTGACCCCCGAGCCCGAGGATCCTTATGGCATCTCCAAGTATGCCGTTGAGCTGGACCTGCACGCTGCTCACAGGATGTTCGGCCTGAATTATGTCATTTTCAGACCGCACAACGTTTACGGCGAGGGCCAGAACCTGGGCGACCGGTACCGAAACGTAGTGGGCATCTTTATGAACCAGGTGATGCAGGGCGAGCCGATGACGATCTTTGGCGACGGGCTGCAGACGCGGGCCTTTAGCTACATTGACGACGTGGCGCCGGACATCGCCCGGAGCGCCGAGATGCCGTCAGCGTACGGCGAGGTGTTTAACATCGGCGCCGACCAGCCCTACGCCGTCAAGCACCTGGCCGAGGTCGTGGCCCACACCTTTGGACAAGAGCCCAAGATACGGTTTCTGCCGGCGCGCAATGAGGTCGTCCACGCCTTCTCCGACCACAGCAAGGCCAGGAGCGTGTTTGGCGAGCACCCGGTGACCAGCCTCGAGGAGGGCGTGGGCCGCATGGCTGCCTGGGCCCGCCGCGCCGGCGTCCGCAAGAGCAAGAGGTTTGACAACATCGAAGTCACCCTGAACCTGCCGCCGAGCTGGCAAGAGTAATGCCCCGGATCCTGATCCTGTCGCCGTGCGACGTCTTTCCGCCTGTCCACGGCAGCAGCACGGCCGTCTACCATACGCTCCAGTTTCTGGCGGAAAAGAACCAGGTTTCGGCGCTGCTGGCCTACCTCTACTCGCAGCGGGGCGACGTCGACCTGGCGGGACCGAACCTTGAGATCCGCTATTGCCGCGAGTCGCCCCTGGATCGCCTGGGCTACAAGGGGCTATTATTCAACCCGTTCTACTACCAGGCCGCCATGCGGCTGGCCCGCGAGTTCCGGCCCGACGTGATCCAGGCCGAGCTGCTGTGGACGGCACCGGCCGCCCTCTGGCTGCGGCGGCGCACCGGGCGGCCGGTGGTGCTCATGCAAGAGAACGTCGAATATCAGAAGTTCGTCCGCTTCGGGATGACCAGCCCCTTCCTGAAGGCTGTCAGGTGGCTGGAGGGCCGGGCCTGCCGCAGCGCCGACCGGGTGGTCACCCTTTCCGAAGTCGACCGCGACTTCATGATCGAGCTGTACGGCGTGCCCCCGGAGCGCTTTGCCCTGATCCCCCACGGCGTTGACCCGGACCTCTTTGACTGCCGGCCGGACGGTGCCGCCGCGGCGCGCCAGGCCCTGGGCGTGCAAGCGGGGACGCCGTTGTTGACCTTTGTCGGCAAGCTGGACTACCTGCCCAACGTCCGCGCCGTCACCTTTATCGCGGAACGCATCGCGCCCGCGGTATGGCAGCGCTACCCCGAGGCGCGCTTTGTCATCGTGGGCCAGGGCGCCGAGACCTTGGCCGAGCACCGGCGCGACGGACTGACATTTACCGGGTTCGTGGACGCAAGGGCGGGTGTCCGGCCCAACCTCAGCGACTACCTGTCGGCGTCAGACGTTGTTCTCGTGCCCCTCGATTCGGGCTCGGGCACGCGACTCAAGATCGTGGAGGCGGCGGCCAATGCCCGGCCGGTGGTCTCGACGCGCATCGGCGCCGAGGGCCAGTCGTTCGTCGACGGCCAAGAGATCCTGCTCACGGACGAGGTCGACCAGGCCTTCATCGATGCCACGCTGCGGCTGCTGGACGACCCCGCCCTGGGTGAGCGCCTGGGGCACGCTGCCCGCGCACGGGTGCTGGCCGAGTACAGCTGGCGGTCCCAGGTGTCAAAAATGGAGCGCATTTACGCCGAGCTGGCCGCGGCACCCGTGCCAGCGGGAGCATCGGCGGCGGGGGACGCACGAAATTGAGAGCACTCGTCGTCATCTTTGAGGAATTGGTGCCCATCAGCGGCGGCGGAACGCCGCGCACGTTCAGCATCGTGCGCTCCCTGGTGGAGAGGGGACACGAAGTGTACGTGGCTGCCT
>JBFYTF010000102.1:0-9900 GCA_041300865.1 Anaerolineae bacterium | reverse complement strand
TCGTGCTCTGCAACCGAACGGCAATCGTCATCGCCCACCGCCTATCCACCGTCAAGTCGGCCGACCGGATCGTTGTGCTGCGCGAGGGCGAGATCATCCAAGAGGGTAGCCACGAGGCCCTCCTGGCGCGCGGTGGCCACTATGCCGAGCTATACGACACTTACTTTCGCCATCAATCGCTGGCCTACATCGAATCGTGGCGCAAGAACAAGGAGAATACGGTGGGCGCCGCAGTCGCGGGCGAGTGAGCCGAGGGGGAAGAGCCTACGGACCACCCCGTCCCGGCCCGACGAGAGCGAGGCCGGCAAGGGCAAACAGCGTCTGTCGGGGATTGCCGTTTTGTCGCTCCAGCGGCGAACGCCGGGAATCATTCCCTCCCGAAGGCCGGGTCTTTTAGCTGCGTGATTATCAACGCACTGAGCACCAACAATGCTGTGGCCATGAGCAGCGCCGGTGTAAATGATCCGTCGCTGCTCTTCATCGCCGCCATGATGTAGACAAAGACAACCGAAGCCTGCCCAAAGAGCTGGATGATCCCATTGGAGGTTCCCTCAGGAGTCGGCTGCGTGATCTCGGCAGCGTACTGCATTCCGACCGGGCTGGTGCTGATGAGAAAGAAGCCCAGGCTCAGCGCCGCGAGCAATAGCAGCCAGTACGAGGTCGCAAACGTTAGCCCGACCAGGCCTGGAATGGCCAGGATCGTTCCGAGAAGGAGATATCGCCGGCGTTTGTGCTGCCTGTCGGAAAACGGGGGGATGATGACGGCGCCCAGAATCCCGCCGAGGAGCATCAGGGCGCCCAGGATCCCGGCATCCGCAGGCGTAAAGCCACGGGGGCGGACGATACTCTCCACCCAGGTCGTTATGCCATTGAATACCCCCATGCCGATGAACCAGACCACCAGGTACAGCCAAAAAGCGCGCACGGTAAAGGCATGCTTGAGGCCATCGAGCATCAGGGCGCGGACGTCCATACTGGGCGGACAGGGAGGTGAGGGCGGCTTCTCACGGGCAAAGAGGACAAACAGAAACGCAGAAACGGCCGCCAGGATGCCGTACGTTAACTGCACGGTGGGGATGGGCATCGTTTCGATGAGAGCAGGTGTCAGCACCATTCCTAGCGCGGTGCCGACGAGATTGGCGAGGGTGACCAACCCCACCGCCGTGGCACGTTCCTCGATGGAAAACCAGCGGGCAGGAACCTTGGTCCACGCGTTGAGCAGGAAGGGCTGCGCGGCGGCGATGCCGATGGTACTCCACAGGACCAGGGTATAGTTCGCGCCTGCCAGCCCGCGGATGACGCCGAAAACGCTCATGAGCACTGCCCCGGTGCTGACTGTCCAGCGGAAGCCATACGTATCGATGGCCCAGGACACCGGGATCGAGAGGGGGATGAAGGCAATCATAAACGTCATGGCCAACAAGCCAATCTGAAGATCTGTCACGCCATAGAACTGTGCGGCCGGGCCGGTGATGGGGGCATAGCCGATCCACAGCATCTGGATCGTGAGGTTGATGAACATGAACACCGCGAGGACAACCCACCGGTAGCGGTACAGACGGAAGCCCCTGTCGCTCACCACTTGCGTGCCGTTGCCCGTGGCGCCGCTAGGAGCCACTCCTGCTTGTGCCATGCTGCACCCCCGTCCTTGTTTACACGATCTCCGCCCAGGAGCTCAGTGCCGGCTCCGGCAGACTCAATACTCGCTATCTCGCTGCTCCAGCAGATCCTTCAGGTTCGCCAGGTTGGTTTCCCACTGCCGCTGCGTGGAGCGCGCGACGATGGGCTCGGCCAGCTTGAAGAAGCCACCTGGTTCGCCTTGCATGGCGAAAGTCACCCGCGTGCCCGCACCGTCCGGCTCAAAGGAATAGCGGCCCTCGAGGGGGATGGGGCCAGACGTGCTCTTGAAGCCGAGGTGGCGCAGTGGTTCGTACTCGCTCAGCTCCGAAGCGATCTCGATACGGCGGCCGAGGAACTGCACGACATCTATCCAGGCTCTGCCGATGCCAACCACGTCATTGGTGACGCGCGCTTCGAGCAGCCCGGACTGCCACTGAAGGGCGTTCTGGTTGTCGCTCAGAAAGCGAAACACTTCCTCGATGGGACGGTTGACCGTCACACTTGCTTGCACCCGGACCATTCTGTGCCTCCTTCAGGATTTGGGCTAGCCGTCTACTCCGGAATCACAGGCAGCGTGATCCGAGAGGGATACTCGGCCGTGTGGAATATCGTCTGGTTCGCCGGGACCGTTTCCGCGCTCAGGCCAAAGTCCTGGCCCGTGTTCGGGTTCCGGTCGTAGCGGTCAAAGTTGCTGCTCGACACCTCTACCCGTATGTGATGCCCCGCTTTGACCACGTAGCTCGTCGCCCACAAGTCCAGCACATATTCGTACACCCGGCCGGGCTCGATCGGGGACGAACGTTCGACTCCATCCCGGAAGCTGGCCCGGATGATCCCCTCCTGGATCAGGTGGGTGGAGCCGTCTGGGGAGACGTCCACCAGGGCGACGGTAAAGTCTGTGTCTGACGCGCTGGACGAAGCGTATATTGTGGCCGATATCGGACCGGTGATCTCGACGTCCTGGTCCAGCGGGTTCGTCGAATAGACCAGGACGTCGTCCCTCTCTTCCACGGAGGCCCGATCTTGCATCTGCTGCGCCAGCGACCAGTAGTCGACGCCGGTGGCGTACTGCACGGGATCCTGGGGATCGTAGGTGTACTGGTCTGGCGCCTCATCGCCGGGAGGGACAAGGCTCAAGCTGCCGTCCCCCTGCACCGTGTTCGCTGCTCCGTTGCTGTGCAGGTAGTAGTCCGTATACCTGGTTCGCGACAGCGGCCATTCGTTCTCAAGGCGCCAGTCATTGTCGCCCACGACAAAGATGCGCACCTTGGGCTCGCTGACCAGCTCCGTGTCTATGCCCTTCAAACAAAAGTCGAAGAAGGCCTGGCGTACCTCCCACTGGCTTGTCGCGCTCTTGTCCCCAATGTCCAGCCGGCCGATGCGATGGGTCTTGTCCGTCGTGGACTCGTGATCCCACGGTCCCAGGACTAGCCATTGCGGCGCGGCCGACGGCAAGGTGGAGCGCACCGACCGGATCTCCTGCCAGTCGTGGATGGTGCCGTTGAGAAACACGTCGTACCACCCGCCCAAGTGGAGGATGGGGATCGAGATCTGGCCGTACCAATCGTTGAGGTTGATGCCGGCCCAGGGCCCTCCGCCGCGGGAGTTGGCAACCATCCGGTTAAAGTTGTAGCTGGGGATACCCGCCACGTCGTCCATGGCGATCAGAGGCAGATGCCAGTGATCCAGCCTGAGGGCGTTCTGGTAGGTTCTGGAGTCCATGCCGATTGCCCAGTCGCCCATGAGCTGCAGGTCGAAAGCGCCCTGGCGATAGGCCGAGCTGTAGACGTCCATATTGATGTTGGCCGGCGCGATGCACTTCAGGTTCGGGTGCTGGCTTACCGCCGCGGCCCACGTCGTATAGCCGTAGTAGGATTCGCCCATCACTCCCACGTTCCCGTCGGACCACGGCTGTTTGGCGGCCCAGTCGACGGTGTCGTAGCCATCGGCGACCTCGTTGACAAAGGGATCGAAACTCCCCTCGGAGGTGAACTTGCCCCGCACGTCCTGGATCACCGCGGCATAGCCCTTTTTTGCCCAGAACTCGCCGATGGCAGGCATCGAGCAGTAGTACTCGTCCTTGCCGTACGGCAGGCGGATGACGATAACCGGGAACGTGCCTTCTGCCTGCGGCCGGTAGACGTTGGCGTACAGGCGGACGCCATCCCGCATAGGAACGGGCACATCTTTTTCGACGACAACACCGGCGTAGCGGGCGGGTGTGCCGCACTCGAGCTCGATGGATGGGAGGCGAACGAACTTGTCGTACAGGTCCTTGGCGGTTACGGCCTGCCACATGACGTCAGCCACGAGGTTGGTGGTCAAGGCCGCCACCGCCAGCAGGGCCAACAGAGCCAGCACCACGACTCCCCATCGAAGCCGATTCTTCTTCATCGTCGCCTTCCTCCTGCCAGGTGGTCATCGGTGCCTGCTCTGCTGCGCAAGGCGCAGAGCAGGCAGGGCATCGTCCTCGTTGGCGTATGTAGTATAAAGGCAAAATGCTCGGAGGTCAACTGAGGCCGTGGGTCGACTGGGGTTGGTGCGAGCTTTAGCCCGCGCGTTGCAGGCTGGTGCCGGCGGGCTCGGTTTAGAGGTGCGCCGGACTGCACGCAGTCTGGCGGACAAGCCGTCAAGCGACCACTTCCGGCAAAGCTGCCCGCCTGATCGGTACTTGCCAATAGCTCAGCACCCAACTCGTGCGATTTTCTCCTCGGGTTAGGGTGTGTGCCTTCCCGCTCTTCCCCGACTCCGCAATCGCGCTTTCAGCCCCATGATCCTCCGGTACGATTGGTTGATGCGCGACTCGTTGATGACACCGCTCTCCACCAGGCTCTTGATTACCGCGAACGCGCGCGCCGGGATCGTCGGGTCGAACACCGAGCTGTTGTTGGCGTAGGCCAGGATGTCGGCTCCAGCCTTGATGGCCAGCTCGATCGCCGTCTCGAAGCCGTAGTACTGGGTGATCGCCCCCATGCGCATGTCGTCGGTGATCACCACCCCGTCCCAGCCGAGATCTTGGCGCAGGAGGCCGGTGATCGTGGGCTGGGAAAGGGTCGCCGGGTAGTCGGGGTCGAGGTTGGCATTAAAGATGTGGGCGGTCATCACCACGTCAGCCTGTCCGGCAGCAACGATGTTTCTGAAAGGCTCGAGCTCGACCTCCGCCCAGGTGCCGGTCACGTCCACGAAGCCCAGGTGCGAGTCGCCGGTCGAGCTGCCGTGGCCTGGAAAGTGCTTGAGGGTCGAGAGCACCCCAAGCTCGTGGTGCGCCTCGATCACCTCCAGGGCATGTGCCGTGACGACGTCCGGGTCGGCGGAGAAGCTGCGCTCGTAGTAGCCGATGATGGGGTTGTCGGGGTTGACGTTGAGGTCCACCACGGGTGCCAGGTTCAGGTTGATGCCGGCCGAGTGAAGGGTGCGCGCCATCGTTTCGGCGCATTCCCGGGTAAAATCCAGGTCGTTCAGCGTCCCGAGGTATTCCTGCGAATAGGACGGCGGGAAGCCGTAGGTTGTCTTCAGCCGGTTGATCCTGCCCCCTTCCTGGTCGATACTGATCAGCAGAGGTGGGACGGGCGTGGCGTCCTGCAGATCTGCGTCCAGCGCCGCCAGTTGTTCGGGCGACTCGATGTTGCGATCGTACTCCTTGAGCGCCACGTCGTAGTCAAAAAGGACCACACCGCCCAGGTAGAGATCCTCGAGGTCGGCCTCGATGGGATTCTTGCCCCGCAAGTCGTAGCCGCGAAAGCCGGCCAGGATCATCTGGCCGATCTTATGGTCCAGGTGCGGTCTTGGCTCGCAGGCCGAGGCGGCCAGGGGCCGCCCGGTCGATAGGAGGGCCAGCGCGGCAAACCCGGCGCCGCCCTGCCGGAGGAACTCTCGGCGTGTGTAGACAGGGGTAGAACGTTTCACGGCTCTGGGCTCCTTTCTCCGATTGATGATCAATACCCGTCTTCGCGGTAGTTGCAGGCCCCGGTTTCGCAATCACAGGGCGGTATCGCCGTCGACTCGTCGATCTGGGCGTACGGGTCCCCAACTCCATCCTCGTCGCTGTACTTTGCCGGGATATCCCGCACACCGGGCACCGGCTGGACCGTCGAGGAAAACTCAAAGTCCGAGACAATGCCTTTTTGCTCGAGAATCTCGTCCTTGGAGACCGTGATCACCATCAGGTCGAAGGACCACGTGATGCGGGCCGCCGCCTCGTCCGGTTCCGGATCCCTACCCTGAACAATGTTGCAGTGCTCCATCACGCTTTTCTTGGCGCATTCGACCGTGTCATCGGCCACCGGGAAATGGGTGGCGACTGTGAGCCGGGGACGAGGCTCGATCTGACTGAGAATGTACCCGAATGCCCCCTGTGGTGTATGAGAGCTGTTCTGAACCATCTGGAGTGTCTTGAACCCAACGCTGTCAGGATCGGGGAGCTCTCGCGTGCGCAATCTTTATCATCCACACGTCCGCAGGAACGATCATTTCGCGGATGAACACGTCTAGATGAGAGCAGTCTGTGGGTGCAAAAAGCGATCGATCCTGCGACCTTCACGATATGGTGTGGATCCATCGTTTCTGAGAAGCTGCTTCAGGGTCCACCTGGATCACTCAGTGTATCCAACAACGCCTTGGCCGCTCGCAGATCGGGGGTGTCAAAACCTTCGCCGAACCAGGCATACAACTCGGCCAGCACCTGGTGGGCCTTTGCCCGCCGGCCTGACCCGGCCCACAGCCGGGCGAGGCTCGTCGTCGCCCGCAGCTCCAACAGCTTGAGGCCGAGCTGCCGGGCTTCGGTTATGGCCGTAAGGAAGCAGACCTCCGACTCGTCCGCGGCCGAAGGCTGGCGGTCGTTCAGCAGCTCCCCCTTCAACCGATACAAGTCGGCACGGAGAGCCGCGCCGATCTCGAGCCCAAGAGCCAGGCCCTCCTCCGTTGTGGACAGCGCCTCGTCCCGGGCCCCGCTGTGCTGCAACGCCCCGGCCAGTAGAGCCAGCAGAAACGGAGTGCCAGCGCGGTGCCCCATCGCCTGCCATTCCGCCAGCGCAGTGCGCATCTGGGTGATGGCCGGCCTTCCTGCTCCACACAGCGTCTGCGCCCAGCCGTGCACGAGGAGCCCAACGGAACGAAATATCGGCAGGTGCTTGCGCTCGGCCAACTCGATCAGGCGACCAGCATACTCCTTGGCCGGCTGAGCTTCCAGGCGAAGGGCGTGAAAGATGCAACCGCCGAACATCAGGGCGTAGGCCTCGTTCAGCGGCCAGGCAATCTCCTGGGCCTGCTCGAGCGCCTGCTGGCTGGACTGCAGCCCCTGCTCGAGGTAGCCGGCACAGCACTGCGCCAAGGCTTGCACGCTCAGGGTGGCCACTCTCAGGTCGGCGCTGGTCCACGACAAAAGATGTACGTGCTGGGAACGGTCATAGATCGCGAGGGCTTGCTGGAACTCGGAGATTGCCGCGACCATCTCTCCGGCAAAAAAGCGGCTCTGCCCAACCAGGTAGTGACCTAGAGCGAGATAGGCAGAGTCATCGCTGTGCCGGGCCAGGCGCAGGAGCAGTTCGGCCACGTCCAGCGCCTCGGCATGTTTCCCGTGAGAACTCGCGACTTCGGCGTGCATGTAGAGCGCTCCGATCAGCTCTACCTCGCTGGTGGGCTGCTGCCGGGCCAGGTCGAGGGCCTTCTGGGCCAGCTGGGCCCTCTCCGACGATGCCCAGCCCTCGGTGGGCATCAGCGGAGGGACCAGGGCGATCAGGAGCTGCTTCTCCAGTTGCGCACGCTCCGGGCTCTCCGGCAGCCGCTCCAGGAGGGCCAGACCTCGCCGGAACAGCTGCACCGCCTCCTCGTGGGCGGCAAGCTGCACGGCCCGCCTGCCCGCCTGGAGAAGACAGGTAGCCGCCTCGTCAAACTGGCCGGCCGCCTCCCAGTGTCGGGCCAGCCGCAGCGGGGCGGTCGGATCCTGCGCTCCGGCTTCGGCCCCCACTTTCCCCTCCTGTCGCAGGGCCGTCAGCGCTTCGGCGACGCAGCTGTGCAGGTAGACGCGGGCCACCTCGTCCAGGTGGTCGTAAACAAAACTCTGGAACAAGATGTGAGCAAAGCGATAGCAGGAGAGGTAATGGCCGCCCGGCTCTCGGCGGAGCAGGTGGGCGGCATGCACCAGGCGATGCTGCTTGCTCAGGGTATCGCTCAGGTGGTGGATCACGCTAGCCAAGCTGAGGCCGGTGACTCGAGCCAAGGTCTCGGCAGTGAACTCTTCGCCCTCGACGCTGGCCACCTGCAGCAGCGCCTGGCACTCGGCGGACAGGCGGTCTAGCCGCTCGGCGAGGACGGCTTCGACCCGCGCCGGCAGCCGCTGCCAGTTGAGGGCGGGTGCTTCGAGCCAGTGCCCGGCCTCATTGCGGATCAGTTCGTTCCGTTCCTGCAGGCCGCGCAGGAGCTCGACAGTGAACAGCGGGTTGCCTCCCGTGTGTTGGTACAGCGTTTCCCGGAATGCGGCGCCCAGGTGGTTGGGTTCGGTATCGAGAAAGGCCTCGACAAAGGCGCGGCCGTCGGCCTGGTCCAGGTTGACCTGGATGTCGCCCCACTCGCGGCCAAACTCGTGCACCAGCGGATCGAGGGGATGCCGCTCCCACTGTTCGGCGGACCCGGTTGAGGCCAGGGACGGGTCCCCCAGAGCCAGCGAGCCCGGCCGGTACGCACCTACCACCAGGATGCGGCCTTTGCCCAGGCGGCGCCCCAGGTGAAAGAGCAGGGCAAGTGAGCCCTTGTCGGCCCACTGCAGGTCGTCGAGGAGCAGGAGCAAGGGGTGCTCCACCGCCACTGCCTGAAGTACCTGGGTTGCCTGGTCAGACAGGTCTGCCTGCGAGGTCAGGGACGTAGCAGCGCCGGCTGCTCGCCGCGCCAGCGCCTCCAGCCGCTCCCACTGCGCCGTGCCGTCTGGGACAAAGGCCTGGATACGGCGCAGCAGGGGCTCACCCGGCACAAAGGTGCCGACCAGGTCGGGCCCGTGCGCCAGCAGCACCTGGGTGGTGAAGGGCAACAGCGCCCAAAGCCGGCGGGCGTGTTCGGAGCTGAGGCTGCCGCCGGCGCGGCGGGCCTCGATCTCGCCGCTGAGCAGCTGCAGGATCTCACGGAAAGGCAGGTAGGGGTCGCCGCTGCCGGCGTGGGCGTTGCAGTTGCCGCCCGCCACCACCAGGTCGGGGTGGCTGGCCATGGCTCGCTGAGAGAACTGGGCCATGAGTGCCGTCTTGCCACTGCCCGCCGAGCCGCTGACAAAGGCCACGCGACCCTCGCCGGCCAAGGCCATCTCGAGGTAGCGGTTCAGTCTTGCCAGCTCGGGCTCTCGACTCACGAAGGCAACGCTGGTGGCGCGGGGACGGAGTGAGGGGGGAAGCGGTGCCAGCGTGCCCGTGTTCCCTGCCCTCTGCGGCTCTGAACCGACCAGCGTGCCATCACGGATTGCCTCGTAGAGAGAGACCGTGTCGTCGGCCGGGCCCACGCCCAGCTCAGCGGCCAGACAGTGCACGCAGATCTGGTACTGCACCAGGGCGGAGCTACGCTGTCCCGCCAGCGCCAAGGCGCGCATTAGTTGCTGGTGAGCTTCCTCCTGCCACGGCTGGAGCTCCAGTTGTCGCCGCGCATACCGCTTCGCTTGGCGGTACTGTCCTCGTGCTTCATATGCAGCGGCCAGCAGCCGCAAAGCATGCATGGCCTGCCAATGGAGCTGCTCCCGCTTGAGCAGCGCCCATTCCTCAAAGGGGGCGCTGTTCACAGCCACGCCCTCCAGAAAGGCTCCCCGGTAGAGGGCGACAGCCCTTTCGACGCGGCCAATGGCCGCGTGGTCCAGGGGTAAGGCCTCTGAGGAGGAGGTGGCGTGCAGCGCCCCGGCGAACCTCGCGACGTCGAGGTCAACATCCGCGGCGGGGTTGAACCGGAGCAGCTCACGGTTGGCAAGCAGGAAAGGCTGCTGAGAATCGTCGTCGCCGAGCGCCCGGCGCAAGTCAGACAGGGTATGGCGCAGGCGGGCCAACGCCGTGCGGTCGGGTTGCTCAGGCCACAGAAGTGCGGCCAGCATATCCCGCGGATGCGCTGCATCGGCTTCGACTGCCAGGTAAGCCAGCAGCGCCCCCACCATGCCGGAGGCGAGCGCCCGGACTGGTACACCGTCCAGCGTCGCGTGAAATGGCCCCAGCAACGTCAATGTGAGATGGCCCATGACAGCTCCCTGTCCAACGGCCGCGTTGTGGACTGTAGACAGTATACCACAGTTGGGCAGAGGCTGCAACCGCTTGGCGAAGT
>JBFYTF010000052.1:0-3633 GCA_041300865.1 Anaerolineae bacterium | reverse complement strand
GCTGCAGTCATCTTTTCCGCTCCTTTCAGCGTCGAATGAAACACCCGGCCGGGGCTAGCCGGCCACGCACTTCTCTATTCACTCTTTTCGTCGGGGCGCAGCAGAGGCCGGACCAGGACCTGCGGCCCGACGATGCGCTCGATCTGCACCAACTCGCCCCGCGGGATCGGATCGCCCGTCGCCGAGCGGGCAGTGGAGCTCATGCGGCCCGACTTGGTTATATAGCTGACCTGGCCCGGCGTGTCCACCCCAATAGGAACCATCACCTCGGCCTCCAGGCCGAGGATGTCGGAGCGATGGATCTCGCTGGAGCCCTGGGACCGGATGAGGACCTGGCTGTAAAAGATGTACATGACGGCCGAGATGGCGAGGGCACCGCCGGTGGCCCACACCAGGCTCATCCTGGCGCTCACGCCAAAGAACTGGGTGGCCAACACGCCGATACCACCAAAGGAAGTAATGAAGCTGGCGATGGTGATGGGGCTGAGGGGCGATACGGCGATGTCCGGTGCGTCCAGGCCGGCAGGGGGCAAGTCCGGCCCGCCAATCTCGATCCCGCCCCCGGGCACCTCTACACCGCCCGGCAGGTCGATCTGCGGGATGTCAATGTTCACGTCGGGCATATCCATGCTGGCCAGGCCGCCGGTGATGACGATAAAAATGGCATAGCCCACACCCACGAAAAACAGCGCCAGATACACGCAGTTCAGCGTATCCAGATTCAGCTCAGGCATGCTGCCCTCCTGGTAAAACCGCACCGTTCCCCGAGACCGAGTTCCGTTATGATTATACCACTGATCCCGCGCAAGACCAAACCCCAGTCAAAGTATAGGACTTTTCAGCCGGGATCGTTTGACCCCCAGCTGACCTCCACCTGACGGCGGCAGGGGGCGCGTCGTTTTTTCTTTCCCCCCACCTGTGGTATCATAGCTCCGCGATGGACGCCCGGAGGAGACCGCTCATAGCGCGCGCGACGGCCGTGTGGGAGCAGGTTGCAGACTGGCTGCTTGCTGCCGGCTGCCTGCTGTTCTCCCTGGCCCTTTATATGCGGACCCTTGCCCCCTCTGTGGCAGCACTTTACGACGACAGCCTGGAGTTTCCCCTGGTGGCCCAGCGGCTGGCCATCGCCCATCCCACCGGCTATCCGCTCTACACCCTTCTGGCCAGGCTGGTGAGCCTGGGCCGCGGGTCCGACGTGGCCTGGAGCGTCAACTTGCTGTCGGCCCTGGCCGCGGCCGTCACGGTGGCCATGGTCTACCTGGTAGCCCGCACTCTGGCGCCGCGGCGCCGCCTGCCGGCCTTGGCCGGCGCCCTCGCTCTGGCCGTCTCCCCTGTATTCTGGTCGCAGGCTGTAGTGGCCGAAGTCTATACCCTCAACGCGGCGTTTGTCGCCGCGCTGTTGTGGCTGGCGCTGCGTTGGGCACGCCGGCCCCTACGGCCGGTCCGGCCGTTTGCGCTTCTCCTGGCCCGGCCGGCAGGTCGCGGGCCGCTCTTTTTGCCCCGGCCGGGCCTCTGGGTGCGCATGCCGCCTGGGGTGCGCCGGGCCGGCCGGCGGGCGAGGCTGGCCTACCGCCGCCTTCTGCCTGCCGTGCAGCCCGCCCGCAGGCTTCAGCCTCACCGGCTGATCTATCTGCTGGCCGGTGTCTACGGCCTGGCCCTGGCACACCACCGCACGATCCTGCTGTTGGCGCCCGCGCTCCTGGCCTTTGTGCTGCTGGTCGAGCCGCGCGTTCTGAGCCGTGGGGCGCTCCTCGGCCCCGACCAACAGGAGCGCCCCCGCTGGCAGCAGCTCGCCCGCAAGCCCATTGTGCTCCTCCTCGTGGCCGGGGTTACGCCCCTCCTGCTCTACCTCTACCTCCCCCTGCGCGGCAACGTGGGCTCTCTCGACGGTACCTACCGCAACACGTGGGGCGGCTTCTGGCAGTGGGTGACGGCGGGCAGCTATGGGGCATTTTTTGCCGACAATCCCCTGGCACGAGATCTCGATGCTGCCTTTTACGGGCAGCTCTTCTGGCAGCAGTTCGGCCCCATGGGGTTGGCGCTGGCCCTCGTGGGTGTCGTGGCCCTGGCGCGCTCGCGGCGCTCGCGGCCGGTCCTGGCCCTTACGGGCCTGTCCTTTCTCGCCTTCCTGGCCTTTGCCCTGGTCTACCGCGTGCCGGATGTGGAGGTGTTTTTCATCCCGGCGTTTCTGCTGGTAGCCCTCTGGCTGGCCGCCGGCCTGGACGATGCCCTCCGCCTGCTGCGACCTCGGGGCGCCAGCCCGGCCATCCGCCGCTTGCAGGCAGCCGCTCGTGTCGCGCTGGTCCTGGCCGCCGTGGCTCAATCCGTGTGGATTGCCGCCAGCACTTACCCAGACGTCGACCTGAGCCGGCGCTGGATCGTCCACGAGTGGGGACTTTACGCGCTCGATGAGTCACAGCCGGCCGGTGAGGGAACCATCGTCGGCCTTCTGGGCGAGATGACGCTCCTGCGCTATTTCCAGGAGACGGTGGGCGCGGCCCCCTGGCTGGAGACGGTCGTGGCCGACGATGAGGCAGCCCGCCGCGCGGCGGTCGAGGACGCTCTGGCCGGGAATGGAACCGTGTATGTCACGCGGCCCTTGCCCGGCCTGGCAGACGACCACGCCCTGGACGCGGTGACAGGCATGATCGACGTCCTGGGGGATCTCGAGACGCTGATCCAGGTCGGGGACCCAGGCGACGAGGCACGGCCCATCCCGCGGCCGGCGCCGGAGGCCGCGGAGCCGGTGCCGGGGCTGGAGCTGCTGGGCTATGGCGTACACGAGCACGCGGCCGATTGGCAGGCATGGGCACGCCTGCGGCTGTGGTGGCGCGCACCCGTCGGGCTCGAGGTGCCACTCAAGGTTTCGGCCCGGCTCCTCGCCCCCAACGGCCAGATGGTGGCTGCCGTCGACGCCGAGCCCGTGGCCGGCATGTATCCCACCACCGCCTGGCGGCCGGGCGAGGTGGTGGTCGATGCCTACGAGCTGCCACTGCCTGCCGGGCTACCGCCCGGAGACTATACGCCGCTGCTGGTCGTGTATGACCCGGCAACGGGCGCCGAGCAGGGCAGGATCGAACTGGGCCCGGTGGCGTTGGCCGCCCACCCGGCCCTGCCGCCGCGCCGCGCCCGCGAGTCGGCGTTGGCCCACCTCTCCGGCGCCCGCTTTCGCGACCTGGCCCTGGCCGGTTGGACGCCACCCAGCCCCGACGTCGCCCACCGTGCCGGCGAGCCGCTGCCGCTGACCTTGCTGTGGCAGGCACGCGGCCCCGTGGCGGGCGACTGGCAGGTGTCCTTCTTCCTGGAGGGCGCCGGCCGGCAGGTCCCTCTCGGCCGGGAGCCCGTGGGCGGGTATTACCCGACTGCCGGCTGGCAAGAGGGCCAGGCCGTGAGCCAGTGGCCGGCGCTGCGCCTGCCGGCCGGTACCCCCCCCGGCGACTACCGCCTCGTGATGCGTGTGGAGCGCGACGGCCGGCCCGTGCCGTGGGGGTGGGGCTGGGTGCCGCGGGGAAGCGATTTCCAGCTTGGCAGAGTGAGCGTGGGCAACTGAGCTCATCGCGGACCACCCCGGTCTGATTTGTCAAGAAGCCTCTCCTGTGGTTGACTGGGGCGCGTTTGTCGCCCGCGCCGGGG
>JBFYTF010000038.1:0-53796 GCA_041300865.1 Anaerolineae bacterium | reverse complement strand
ATCGTCGCTGGCCAGCAGGCGTGCATAAGGCGTCTGCGGATCATCGTAGAGCCGCTTGACTTTGCTGCCGAGGCGCTCCTTCTCCTTGAGCTTCATCACGGGCAGAAAGAAGTTGACATAGAGACGCAGTTGCGTGTACAGGGCATCGAGGAGCGCCAGCTGCTCTGGGCTGTCATAGCGGCCGTAACCGACGGCGCGGCGCACCACAGACCAGTTCTTCTGTTCGACGTAGGCGTTGTCATTCTTCCGCCCTGCCCGGCCTCGAGTGAACGTAATCTGCTCTCTCAGGCAGTAGCGATAGAGCGGATCGTTGATGAACTCGGAACCACTGTCGGAGTCGATGCCCAGCAACGGGAAAGGCAGACGTTGGCGTATTCGCCGAACGGCCGCAAAGACGTGTACTTGGGCCTTGTTGCGAACGGCGACACATTCCGTCCAGCCGGTCTTGATATCAGTGAAACAGAGGGTCCAGGCATGCTCCCGCCCGCGCGTGATCTGGCCGCCGCTGTGGTCGACCAAGTCGATCTCACAGAACCCGGGGCGGTCTTCTGTCCAGTCGGCCCAGGTACGGACAGGAATGCGCTGCTTCAGCAAGGTGCCGGGCTTGGTGAAGCCACGCCGCTGTCCAGATCTCGGTCGATGTCTAGCCCGCAGGCGATCCATCGTGGCCGGGCTCACCCTGAGCAGGCGCTCGTAGCAGGCGGGGCTGATGCGCAGGACGCCGGCTCGGTACAGTCGCGGCAACTCCACATCCATGGCCGCTCGGAGCCGCTTGGAGCAGATGTCGTCGAAGAGAGCGGCCAGGATGGCAAGGGCCTCGGCCTCCTCGGCACCATACTGGGCACGCCTGGGTCGCCGGATAGGTCCTCGCACTCGCTCTCGACGGCCATTGAGAACAGCCATGGCATGCTTTCGATGGTAGCCTGTTGTCTTCACAAACTCGTCCAGGATAGCGCTCTTCTCTTTCTTGCTCGCTTTGCGGTAGCGAGCTTGGAGCTGCCCGAGGTAAGGGTCGTCCGTTCGGCTCATGAGAAGGCTCCTTTTGGGTAACATTCTCTCATGAGTCAACGGATCTGTCACGGTAACATTTACTCGTGAGTCAACAAACCCCTTTCGGTAACATTCTTAATGAGTCAATTCGACCCCTTGACAAATCGCGGAAGGTGCAGTATAATTAACGCGTGTTAGTAACGCGTGTTAGTAACACGTGTTACTAAAGAGGAGAGGAGCGTTGGGCCGAAGGCAGGCACGCAGCCAGGACGTAGCCAAACTCGCAGGGGTGTCCCGGACCACAGTATCGTTCGTCCTCAACGAGGTACCGGGCGTCAAGATCAGCGACGAGACGCGCCAGCGCGTTTTGCGGGCTGCCCGCGAGCTCAACTATTACCCGACTGCCGCCGCCCGCACCCTCGCCAGCGGCAAGACCCAGCGCATCGGCCTCATTCTCGGAGAAGGCCAGGCGCGCCTCGGCGTCGATGCCTTTTTGCCCTCCTTCCTCGAGGGCATTACCGCTTCTGTTCACAGCCACGGATACCTACTTGTCCTACAGCTTGCCGAAGACGTGCCCAGCCACGAGGCCTACTCGCGCCTCATCCGCGAGCAGCAGGTCGACGGCATCATCCTCTCCGGCCCCAGCGACGGTGACCCCCTGCTGAAGGAGCTGGCGCAGGACCGCTTCCCCCTCATCCTGCACGGGCGGCTCCGTCACTCCGAGTTTCCCGCCGTCGATGTCGACAACCAGGCAGGTGCCTACCAGGCTGTGCAGCACCTGATCAGCCTGGGGCATCGACGGATCGGTTTCATTTCCAACGCGCCATTCAGCTACGCAGGTGCCCAGGACCGTCTTTCGGGCTATAAGCAGGCACTGGGAGAGCATGATCTGGTCCAGGACCCGGCACTGGTGCACACGGCCGCTTTCCTGCCCGGATCCGGCGGGGCCGCCATGGAGCGGCTGCTCAATCTCGAGGAACGGCCTACCGCCGTCTTTGCTGCCAGCGACGTGGTGGCCATCGGGGCCATGAGCGCGGTTTTCGACGCGGGCCTCCGCGTTCCCGAGGACATTGCCATCGTGGGCTTTGACGACATATTCCTGGCTGCCCACGTGCACCCCAAGCTAACGACGGTGCGTGTGCCGGCCTATGGCCTTGGCTGGACTGCAGCCGAGGTTCTGACTGCCCTCATCGAAGGCGACGAGGAAGTAACGTCGGTGACCCTGGATGCCGAGCTCATCGTCCGGGAATCCTGTGGGGCACCGCAGGACGCTCGAACCTGAGCATCGACCGGCTCTTTCGTCTACGGCGTGTGCCAAGTGCGCCTGCCACGGGGAACTTGTCCCCACCACGGTAACCTGACACGATAGCTTGGCCTCAGGCCAGAAAGGAGGTGAAGCGAACATTCAGTGATTCCACCGGAAAGACACTCAACGTAGTTGACCAAGGACGCAGACCCGGGCAGGTCCAATGCCTGTCCAAACGATTTTCAACCATCAGGAGGAGATTCAAATGAAACGCACAATGTTCGCGCTCTTGGCTCTCATGCTCATCGCAAGCATGCTGCTGCTTGCTTGCGGCGGAGCCGAGGAGCCCACCGCAGCGCCGGAGGCGACCGAGCCAATGGCAGAGGCAACCGAGCCGGTGGTAGAGGCAACCGAGCCGGTGGCGGCTCCGATGGAATTCGAAGCTGCCGTGATCCCCGGCGGATTCCTGGAGAAGGCCCTGGCCGGCGAGTACAGCGGCACAGAGGTCACAGTGGATGGGCCCTTTACCAACCCCGACGACGTCCGTTTTGCCGAGTCGATGGCCGCCTTCCAGGATGCCACAGGCATCACCGTCAAGTACATCGGCGACAAGGAGTTCGAAGCCCGCATCTCGATCGCCGTGGATGCCGGCAACGCCCCCGACATCGCCGACTTTCCTCAGCCGGGCAAGGCCGAGACCTACTCCCGGCAGGGACACATCGTCGACCCCACCACCTGGATCAGCGAAGAATGGCTCAAGCAGCAATACAACCAGAGCTGGCTCGACATGGGCATGATCGAGGGCCCCGACGGCAACAAGATGGTCGGTGGTGTGTGGCACCGCTTCAACGGCAAGAGCCTCGTCTGGTACCCGAAGGACGACTGGGACGCCGCCGGCTACACCATCCCCACCACCTGGGAAGAGCTGCTGGCCCTCAGCCAGACCATCGCCGACGACGGCGACACCGCCTGGTGCATCGGCATCGAGTCCCAGGCAGCCACCGGCTGGCCCGCCACCGACTGGACCGAGGAGATGATGCTCCGCACCACCTCCCTGGAGAACTATGACAAGTGGGTCATCGGCGAGCTGCCCTTCGCTTCGCCCGAGGTCAAGAAGGCAGTCGAGACCTGGAGCGAGATCTGGTTCAACGAGGACTATGTCTACGGCGGCACCGACGCCATCCTCGGCACCTACTTTGGCGATTCCCCAGTACCCATGTTCGACGACCCGCCGAAGTGCTGGCTGCACAAGCAGGGCAACTTTATCACCGGCTTCTTCCCCGAGACCGCCCAGGCCGGCGTGGACTATGACTTCTTCTACTTCCCACCCGTCGACGACGCCTACGGCAAGCCCTTCCTGGTCGCCGGCGACATGATGGCCATGTTCAATGACCGGCCCGAAGTGCGGGCCCTCATGGAGTTCTTTACCACGCCGCAGTCCGCCTCCGGCTGGCTGCAGAACGGCGGCGCCCTGGCCGCCCACCAGACCGCCACGCCCGAGAACTACGGCGTGGACCTGGAGCGCGGCATCGCGGCGATCGTCGCCGAGGCGACCAGCTTCCGCTTTGACGGCTCTGACCTGATGCCCGGTGAGGTCGGCTCCGGCTCCTTCTGGACGGGCATGGTCGACTATGTCAGCGGGGTGTCTGACCTCGACACGGCCCTGGCCGAAATCGACGAGTCCTGGCCACGGTAAACACTCTATCGCAGGACTGCCAGCCCTCACGGGCTGGCAGTCCTCAGAAATCGGAGGTGACTTATGGCACGAGCCAAGGCTCTTCAAGAAGCACCGGCCGAGGCACCCAAGGGCAACAGGGCATTGGAGGTGCTGAGCTGGCTTGGGCGCGTGTTGCTGGCCGTCGGCATTCCGCTCATCGCCTTTGCCGTGATCTATGCCGGGTTCCGCTTTCTGCGCGAGAGCGATGCACCGCGGTGGCTCACCGCCACGGTAGCCATCGTCTGGGGCGTCGGCGGCGTGGCCCTTCTCTACTGGGTGTTTAACGGCATCGTCGAACGCCTCCCTGACGTCTGGACGCAGCGACTCCAGCCCTTTGTGTTCGTCGGACCGGCGATGGCCATCCTCATCTGGTACCTGGCCTTCCCGGCAGTGCGGACCTTTTACCTGAGCCTCTTTGACCGCGACGGCCCGCCTGACGTGGGCTTTTTCCAATCCTTTGCCACCGACGCCTTTGTCGGCCTTTCAAACTACTTGGCCATCTTCCAGCAGCGCCTGCTCACCGAAGCCCTGCGCAACAACCTGATGTGGATCGTCTTTGGCAGCACCGCTTCCGTGGCCGTGGGCCTGCTGGTGGCAACACTGGCCGATCGGAGCAGGTTTGAGCGGGTGGCCAAGTCGCTGATCTTTTTGCCCATGGCCATCTCGTTCGTGGGTGCCAGCGTCATCTGGAATTTTATGTACGAGATACGCCCCATCGATCTGCCGCAGATTGGCCTCTTGAACGCCATCCTCGTCGGCCTAGGCGGCAGCCCCGTGCCCTTTGATAAGTGGGTTGCTATCCAGCCCTGGAACAACCTGTTCCTGATTGTCATCGTGGTCTGGCTGCAGGCGGGTTATGCCATGGTGCTCTTCTCGGCGGCATTGAAGGGGATCCCCGGCGAGATCCTGGAAGCGGCGCGCGTGGACGGCGCCAAAGAACTCCAGGTCTTTTTCAAGATCATGATCCCCTACATCATGGGCACCATCATCACCGTCTGGACGACGGTCGTCATCTTTACCCTGAAGATTTTCGACATCGTCTGGGTGATGACCGGCGGGCAGTTTGGCACCCACGTGATCGCCACCCAATTCTACCGCCAATCGTTCACCGCCCGCAACTCGGGCTACGGCTCGGCCATCGCCATCGTCCTCCTCATCACCGTCATCCCGGTGCTGATCTACAACCTGCGGCAGTTCCGGCAACAGGAGGCATTCTAGCATGAAAAGTCGAAAATGGGTCGGCCCCCTGGTAGTGAATGGTGCGCTGGTGCTCCTGGTCCTCGCCTGGAGCATCCCGACCGTTGGACTGTTCATCTCCTCCTTCCGAACCCGCAACGACATCCAGACTTCGGGTTGGTGGTACGTCCTACCCCACAAGGAGTGGGAGACGGTAGCTACGGTGAATCCCAGGGACCTCGGGCTCGATGCCAACGGGGTAATGGAGGTTGAAGGTGTCACCGGCACGTTCGAGGAGCTGCGGAACGGGATACAGTCTCCGGATGGCGACACCCGCGTCACATGGGTCGGCAACAGGCGCCTGGGGACCATCCAGGTGCAGAAGCAAGTGTGGACCGTCACCTGGGATTTCACCCTCGACAACTACAAGCAGGTGCTGTTCGGCACCGGACTCGAGATCACAAATCCTGACGGCTCAACCCAGGTGTTGCCCGGTCAGGACATGTCTCAGGCCTTTATCAACAGCATGGCCGTGTCCATTCCGTCGACCGTCATCCCTATCCTCATCGCCGCCTTTGCGGCCTATGGCTTTGCCTGGATGAGCTTTCCGGGCCGCCGCACGATGTTCATCCTGGTAGTGGCGCTGCTGGTCGTGCCGCTGCAGCTCGCCCTGGTGCCCATCCTGCGCGACTACAACTCCCTGCAGTTGAACGGCACCTTCCTGGCCGTGTGGCTGGCGCACACTGGATTTGGCCTGGCCCTGGCGACGTACTTGCTCTTTAACTATGTCGCCACTTTGCCGCGCGAGATTCTGGAGTCGGCCTTCATCGATGGTGCCTCCCACTTTACCATCTTTCAGAAGCTGATCCTGCCGCTCTCGGTGCCGGCCCTGGCTTCCTTTGCCATCTTCCAGTTCCTGTGGGTCTGGAACGACTACCTGGTGGCCCTCACCTTCCTGGGCGTTGATCCCAGCTACAAGGTGCTCACCCAGCGGTTGGCCGACTTGACCGGCACCTTTGGGAACCAGTGGCACCTGTTGACCGCCGGTGCCTTTGTCACCATGATCCTGCCCATGATCGTGTTCTTTGCCCTGCAGCGGTACTTTGTCAGGGGCATGATGGCCGGCTCGGTGAAGGGATAGATGGCGCGAGGACGGCCCGGTTTCGGAACGAGTCGACCTCGAGCGACAGAGCGACAGAGCAGGGAAACGGCTTCCGGTCGCTTCCCTGCTCCGTCGCCGTAGAGACGGAATGTCCAGGCAAGAGCGCCCCGCCTTCGACGCTGTTTTCTGGTTCCAGTGGATTATGGCCACCACGCTGGGCTGGATCCTGGGCAGCTTGTTGCTGGTCAACATCTCGCCCGTCGCAGCAGGGGTGGGAGTTGGGGTCATGCAGTGGCCCGTCCTCTACCACCGGCTGCCACGCGCGTGGCGCTGGCCGCTGGCCACGGCCGTCGCCTGGATCGGGGGCTCGCTCTTTGTGCTGATTGCCGTGCCCGCGGAGCTGCACATCGTGCTGAAAGGACTGGTCCTTGGTCCGCTGGTGGGCCTGGCCCAGTGGTTGATCCTGCGCCAGCACGTCTACTGGGCCGGCTGGTGGATCGTCGTCAGCACCATGGCCTGGATCACCGGCCTGACGCTGCTGCCGGGCACGCTGTCTACAGGTGCCCTGTCCGGCGCTCTGACGGGCGCGGTCTTGGCCCTGCTGTTTCATTATCCCAAGCCCGCCCTGGCGCAGCCGTGAACCCAGGTGCCGCGCTGACGCCTGGTTTGACGACTGTCGCCCAGCGGCGCGGCGAGCCCGACCTCGTCTACAAAGGAGAAGGTATGGACGCAACGCAGCTCGTCCCCGTCGACATCATCCACGGGTTCATGATCGACGTTTTCCAGGAGCTCGGCACGCCGCCCGAGGAGGCTCGGATCTGCGCCGATGTGCTCATTGCCTCTGACGTGCGGGGCATCGAGTCGCACGGTGTGGGCCGCCTCAAGTACTTCTACGACCGCATCAACGCCGGCGTCCAGGCGGTCCGCACCGAGCCGGAGGTCGTGCAAGAAAGCGAGACCACGGCCGTCGTGGACGGGCACCACGGCATGGGTATGGTGATTGCCTACCGGGCCATGCGCCTGGCCATGGACAAGGCACGGCACTACGGCCTGGGCGCCGTCGCCGTGCGCAATGGTACGCACTTTGGCATCGCCGGCTACTACCCCAACATGGCTGCCCAGGAGGGCTTGATCGGCCTGACCGTGACCAATGCCCGGCCGGCGATCGCGCCCACTTTCGGCACGGAGCCGATGCTGGGCACGAACCCCATCGCCTTTGCGGCCCCGTCAGACATGGACTTTCCCTTCTCCTTCGACGGCGCGACCTCGATCAGCCAGCGAGGCAAGATCGAAGTGGCCCTGCGTGCCGAAAAGCCGGTGCCCGAAGGCTGGGTCATCGGCGCCGAGGGCCAACCCCTCACCGACCCGGGCGAGATCATGGCCGGCCTGGATACGGCTACGGCAGCGCTGCTGCCCCTGGGGGGAGCAGGCGAGCTTTTTGCCGGCTACAAGGGCTACGACCTGGCCACGATGGTCGAGATCCTGTCCGCTTCGCTGTGCGGCGGAGTCTTTTTGAAGGATCTCCTGGGCTTTGCCCCGGATGGCTCCCGCCGGCCCTACATGCTCGGCCACTTTTTTCTGGCCATCGATGTCGAGCACTTTCTGCCCCTGGAGGTCTCGCGACACATCACCGGCAGCATCATGCGCGCCTTGCAGGCGTCGCGCAAGGCCCCCGGCGCGGAACGCATTTACGTCGGCGGAGAGAAAGAGTACGAGCGCGAGAAAATCGTCCGCGAAACCGGTATCCCGGTCAATCACAACCTGCGTCGCGAGCTCCAGATCATGCGCGACGAGCTGCAGATTGCCGGCTACGAGGCATACTTTTAGCGCGGCAGTTGGCCGTGCCCACGCGCAGCGCCAGGCTGCGCCCAGTTCCCGGAGAGAGCGATGACAACCGACTGGTACAAAAATGCCATCTTTTACGAGGTCGTTGTCCGCGCCTTTGCCGATGGCAACGGCGACGGGATCGGCGACCTGCCGGGGCTGACGGCCCGCCTGGATTACATCCAGGAGCTGGGCATTGATTGCCTGTGGTTGCTGCCCCTCTACCCCTCTCCCTTGCGCGACGACGGATACGACGTCTCGAACTTTACCCAGATCCACCCGGACTATGGCAACATCGAGGACTTTCGGTCGCTCGTCGCCGAGGCCCATCGCCGCGGCCTACGCGTCATCGCCGACCTCATTCCCAACCACACCTCCGACGAGCATGCCTGGTTTCAGGCGTCCCGCGATCCCTCTCACCCTGAGCATGAGAAGTACCGGGATTGGTACGTCTGGAGCCCCACGAACGAGCGCTACCAAGAGGCACGCATCATCTTTCTCGACACGGAGCTCTCGAACTGGACCTGGGATGCCACCCGCGGCGCCTGCTTCTGGCACCGCTTCTTTCACCACCAGCCCGACCTGAATTATGACAATCCAGAAGTGCAGCGGGAGATGCTGGAGATCATGCGCTATTGGCTCGAGCTCGGCATCGATGGCTTTCGGGTGGATGCCGTCCCCTATCTCTTTGAGAGGGAGGGCACCAACTGTGAGAACCTGCCCGAAACGCACGCCTACCTGAAACGCATGCGGGCTTTTGTGGACAGCGTCGCGCCCGGCAGCATGCTCCTCTCAGAGGCAAACCAGTGGCCTGAGGACGTGCGCCCCTACCTGGGCGACGGCGACGAGTTCCACATGAACTTTCATTTCCCTCTCATGCCCCGCATTTTCATGGCGCTGGCGCGGGGCGATCGGACACCGATATTGGAGATCCTGGCCCGCACCCCACCCATCCCGGAGTCATGCCAGTGGGCCACCTTTCTCCGCAACCACGACGAGCTCACCCTGGAGATGGTAACGGCCGAGGAGCGGCAGTTCATGTGGGACTTTTACGCGCCCGAGCCGCGCATGCGCCTCAACTTGGGCATCCGCCGCCGCCTGGCCCCCCTCCTCGGCAACGACCGGCAGCGTATCGAGCTGGCCAATTCGCTGCTCTTCAGCCTGCCCGGTGCCCCCGTCGTGTACTACGGCGACGAGATCGGCATGGGCGACAATATCTGGCTGGAAGACCGGAACGGGGTGCGGACACCGATGCAGTTTACCGCGGGGCCCAACGCCGGCTTTTCGGCTGCCAGCTCGGAGAAACTCTACGCGCCGGTCATCGACGACGAGGTTTACGGCTATCGCCGCGTCAACGTCGAGGCCCAGCGGGCAGACCCAGGCTCGCTCTGGCACCGGCTGCAACAGATGATCGCAGTTCGCAAGCAGCAGCCTGCATTTGGCTACGGTGATGTTCAGTTTCTGGACTCGGCCGATCCGGCCCGGCACGGCAGCGGCACGCCCGCCATCCTGGCGTTTCTACGGCGGCACGCGGGCGAGACCATTCTCTCGGTCAACAACCTGTCGGCTGAGCCTGTGACCGCCGTCCTTGACCTGTCAGAGTACGCGGGTCGCGCGCCAACCGATCTGCTTGGCGCCGGGGAGCTGCCGCCAGTGGGCCAGGCACCCTACATCCTGGAGCTGGGCCGGTACGGCTACCACTGGCTGCGTTTCTAGCGGCCACTTGTCGTGGGCGCCTCAGCGCCCGCCAATGAAAGCGCGGTGAACCGCGCACTCCCAACGCCAAGGTCTGGCTGGGGGTTCACGCACCTCGTGACAGAACATCTACCGTTTGTATAGGGCGCGCAGGCGCCCTCCGACCCTTCGGATTTGACATCCCGCCCCGGGCCTGCTATACTATCAATTACGTCATACAAATTGCATGATTGGCAGATCGGCGGCGCCGCCGTCTTTCTGCTGTCGATCTGCCAGGAGAGGATCCCGCCCAATGGAAAGTCTGTGGCAGATCTTGTTACGGGCAACAGCCAGCCAGGCGCCCCTGTCCTGTGACGACTGCTTCGTGGTCCTGGATTACCTGTCAGACCTTTTGGCCGAAGGTCTGGATCCCCGGGCGATCTTGAGCACTGCTCAGAAGGTGATGCAACGCTGTCCTTCATGCCGGGAGGAGTACATGCACGATATGGTCGAGCTGCTTGCCATGCCTCCGGCGAGCGAGGGTACCGCCGGCCGAGTGCCACCGGCGAGGGTAATCTGACGGGTGAGCCGGGGAACCGGAGACCCGTTTTCCCGGCTTTGACTTTTGCATCCACATCGCCTATAATGGCCTACCGGACCGGCCAGGCCACGTCCGGCAGCGGGGCTCGGCTCTGCCGGCTGCCCGGCAGCCAGGGCACGGCGCCAAGTAGCCGGCTTGTCTCAAGGAGGATCGATGCAGATCAGGATGGCGGCGGGCGCGAAACATGGATAGCGCCCGCTACGACGCTGCCGCCCGGCTGGAGCTCTTGCCTATCACCGCTCGCATCACAGGCGAGCGTCTGTCCATCGCCGGCTGCGACCTCACGGCCCTGGCCGACGAGCATGGCACGCCCCTCTATGTATACGATCAGGCCACCATGGATGCGGCGGTTGCCGATTACCGCGAGGCACTGGCGCGCTTCTACCCGGGCAGCTCGGGAATCACCTACGCGGCCAAAGCCTTTCTGTGCCTGGCCATCGCTCAGTGGGTGGACCATCAAGATCTTGTGCTTGATTGCACGGGCGCCGGCGAGATCGCCGTCGCCGTGGCGGCGGGCCTGGGTCGCGGGCGCATCCTGGTGCATGGCGTCAACAAGACGGACGGGGATCTGCAAGCCGCCCTGCTGCACGCCGGGACGATCGTCGTCGACAACCTCCTCGAGCTGGAACGCATCGTCTCGCTGGCCTCCGCCGCGCCGCCACCGTTGCCCGACCTTTGGCTTCGCCTCCGGCCTGGGCTGGCCGTCGCCACCCACCATACATTCACGCAGACGGGCCAGGAAGACAGCAAGTTTGGCATGAGCCCCGCCGAGGCGCGGCAGGCAGTCAAGCTCTGCCAGGAGCGGGAGCTGCCCCTCAAAGGCATCCACTTTCATCAGGGATCACACTTCCATGACCCACAGCCAATCAGCCCGGCGCTCGACCGCGTGCTGGAGCTCGTCGCCGAGCTGCGCCGCGAGGCGGGCTGGCTGCCCGAGGTGTTGAGCCCCGGGGGCGGCTGGGGCGTCGCCTACCACGAGAGCGAGCTGCCTCACCCCGAGATCGGCGACTATGTCCGGTTCGTCGGCCTGCAGCTGGAGGAGGGCTGCCGCCGCTGGGAGCTGCCTCTGCCACGGCTGCAGCTCGAGCCTGGGCGGAGCCTGGTAGCCAGGGCCGGGGTAGCCCTGTACCGCGTGGGGGCCGTCAAGCACACTGCCCACCGGCGCTGGCTGCTTCTCGACGGAGGGCTCCCGGACAACATACGCCCGGCCCTCTATGGCGCCCGCTACTCGGCGCTGCCAGTCTGGTCGCCCACGCGGCCGGCGGCCGGCCCTGCCTGGCTGGCAGGGCCCATTTGCGAGAGCGGCGACGTCCTTGTCGAGGATTTACCGTTGCCCGAGGTTCGGCCCGGCGAGCTTGTCGCGATCCCTGTCGGCGGTGCCTACCAGCTGAGCATGTCCAGCAACTATAACGGCACGTGCCGGCCTGCAGTGCTTTGGCTGGCGGGCGGCCGAGCCCAGGTGATCCGGGAGCGCGAGCAAGTGGCCGACCTGTACCGCCTGGACAGACCGCTGGCCGGCCTGTCATGAAGGCAATCCCGCCTGAAGTGGCTCCCGGGGAAGGCGGCAGGCCCGTCCGCCGATCTTGTTGGGCCAGGAGCGCCAGATCCGCCCGGCATACCGCCCTGGGCGCGAGCTTTTTGCTGCTGGCTGCCTTGCTCGCGGCCCTCCTCGCCGCCTGCGGCCCCACGCCCGAACGGCTGGCCACCGCCGCCAAGCCCAGGCCGACGGCGGCGCCCGTAACCCAGCCCACGCCGGCGCGGCCAGGCGCCGACAAGCGCGGAGGGGCCTTGGTACTGGGTCTGCGCTACGAGCCAGACCTGCTCAACGCCTACCTCCGCACCCAGGCGGTCGCCGATGTCGCCGGTGCCCTCTTTGAGCGGGGCCTGGTCCAGGTCCGGCCCGACGGCAGCTGGGCCCCCGACCTGGCAAGCGAGGTGCCATCGCTGGAAAACGGTGGGGTGTCGCCCGACGGGCTGACGATCACGTACCACCTGCGCAAGAACGTGACCTGGTCCGACCGCGATCCGTTTGACTGCCAGGACGTGCTCTTTACCTACCAGGCAGTGACCCAGCTGCAGGGCAGCAAGACGGATGGCTATCGGCGCATCGCCTCTCTCACCTGCCCCGACCCATACACGGTCACCGTCAAATTCGAAAGGTTCTACCCGGCCTTCCTGACCCTCTTTGCCACGTCCATCTTGCCCAGCCATACGGGCCTGGACCCACAAAAGATGCCCACCTGGGATTACAACCGCTACCCGGACCCCGTTCTGGGGCCCTTTGTCCTCGGGGAGTGGGTGCTGGAAGAACATTTGACGGCAGTGCGAAACCTCGAGTACGAAGGCTGGGAGTCCCGGGGGCAGCCCTACCTCGACACGGTAATCTTGCGCTGGATCGGCAGCAATGAGGAGGGCATCGAGCTGCTGAAGAAAGGCGAGATCGACCTGGTCTGGGATGTGGCCGAGGGAGACCTGTTTCAGGCTGAAACATGGACAGGGACCAGGGTGGCCAGCCAGCCAAGCACGGCGACCGAGCGCCTGGTGCTAAACCTGCGCAGCCAGGCTCCGGCTGCGCCGTGCGCCGACGCGCTGAATAGGAAGCCGGCCTGGCATTGGGCGCTAGGCGATCCCCGCGTCCGGGAGGCCATCGAGGTGGCCATCGACAAGCAGACCTTGCTAGCCGCCACACTGCCCACCTACGGCTCCCCGGCCAGCACCGAGCTAAACCAAGGCCGCTTTGCCACCTCGGTCACACCCTCAGCGTACGACCTGGAGCGGGCCGGCACCCTCCTGGACGAGGCCGGGTGGAAGGACCGCAACGACGACGGCGTCCGCGAGTGCCACGGCTGCCTGTACGCCAAAGAGGGCCGGCCGCTCCAACTCGAGATCGGGACGACGGCCGGCCACGAGCTGCGAGAGCGAACGGCAGCCATGATCGCCGGCATGCTGAAAAAAGTGGGCATCGAGCTGACCATCGTCAAGGTGCCGGCGGCGACGCTCTTTGGCAGTTATGACCGGGGCGCGTTCCGCAGCCATGGCGAGTTCGACATCTTGCTGTATGCCACCGGCTTCGGAGTCGAGCCTTACAGCCGCCTCTACGGTTCCTACGCCTCCGCCAGCATCCCCTGCGACAAGAACTCCGGCCAGGGCTACAACTATGCTCGGTGGATCAACGCGGAGGCAGATGCTGCCCTGGCCACCGCGGGCTCCAGCCCCGATCCGGCCACGCGTGCCGCCGCATACCAAAGGCTGGCCGAACGCGTGGCCACAGATCGCCCCCAGATCTATCTGTATACTTATCCTGCCCTCGACGCGCTCAGCACACGCTTTATGGGCTACAGGCCGAATATCTGGGACACCTTCTCCTGGAATGCAGGGGAGTGGTACCTGCAAGAGGGAGAGTGACAGCCATGACCGACGCGCAACGGATCCTGGCCTACCTGCGCGAGCACCAGGCCGACATGGCGGCCCTGGTTGTCGAGCTCGTCGAGCTGGAATCGCCCAGCAACGACAAGCAGGCCCTGGACCGGTTGGCGAGGCTCCTCGCCGCACGGCTGGAGCCTCTCGGCGCCGCCGTCGAGATCGTGCCCCAGGCCGAGGCAGGCGATCACGTCCGCGCCCGGTGGGGCCAGGGCGAGGGTGGGAGCCTTCTCCTGTGCCACATGGACACCGTCTGGGACGTGGGCACGCTCGCCCGGCGCCCCGTGCGCGTGGAAGAGGGCCGGCTGTATGGTCCCGGCGCTCTCGATATGAAGGGCGGCATCGCGAACGCTCTGTGGGCTGTCCGCGCCCTCCTGGACCTGGATCTCGCGCCTGCCCGGCCCATCACCCTGCTTCTCACCTCGGACGAGGAGACCGGCAGCCGGACGTCGCGAGCTCTGGTTGAGGTCGAAGCGCGGCGGCACGCCGTCGTCCTGGTCCTGGAACCGGCGCAGCCTCCCCATGCGGCGCTCAAGACGTGGCGCAAGGGGACAGGCGCCTACCGGGTAACGGCCACCGGGCGCGCCGCCCACGCCGGTGTGGACCACGCCAGCGGCGTGAACGCCATTGAGGAGCTTGCCCACCAGATCCTTGCCCTGCAAGGCCTGACCGATTACGACATTGGGACCACGGTCAATGTCGGTGTCGTCGGCGGCGGCACGCGAAGCAACGTCGTGCCGCAGCAGGCCTGGGCGCGGGTCGATGTCCGCGTGACGGACCAAGCCCAGGCAGCCCTGCTCGACGCTCAAATCCGTCGCCTGCGGCCACACCTGGAGGGTGCCACGCTGGAGATCAGGGGCGGCGTCGGCCGCCCGCCCATGGTCCGCACGCCGGCTATTGCCGCGCTCTATGCCCGGGCCGTGGCACTGGCGGCCGAAATGGGATTTGAGGTGGCCGAGGCCGGCAGCGGCGGCGGTTCCGACGGTAACTTCACGGCGGCCCTGGGCATCCCCACCCTGGATGGCCTGGGTCCCGCCGGCGACGGCGCACACGCAGAACACGAGCACGTCGTCCTGTCATCCCTGCCTGAACGAGCTGCTCTCCTGGCAGCCATGCTCCGCACCACCTGAGCCTCAGTAGGTTTTCCAGAAATCATCACGTTTTCTCCCAGGGAACGCTCCGCGAAACGATCCGGTAACGCTGTCCTGCTATACTGGGGGGCAGTTGTTGCTGGACGTGAAGCTCCGGCCCTACTTTGAGGGCCGGGAAAGGAGCTGATGATGCATCCCTCGGAATTTGATGTACGTGCGGAGATTCAGTATAGATCGCAGCGTGCTCATGCAGACGCGCACCGGTACCGCCTGGCCCGCGCCGCGGCCGGACCTCGCGCACCCGGGGTGTGGCAAGCTCGCCTGAAGGACCTGCGAAGGGCGTCTTTGGCCGCGTGGGCCAGCGCTGTGGCCTCGGGGAAGGGCGCTCTTGCGCGCCGGCGCGCGAGCCGGGAGGTCGAGGCCAAGCCTGGCGAGCAGTGCTGTTAGAGCGGTGAGGAGATAGGGATGAAGGACAGGTGGGCTTTCGCCTGGCTCGCCCTCCTGCTCTGGGTTGCCGCCTTGCCAGAGGCTGTCGCGGCGGCGCCGGCCGGGCCGAGAGGGTCGCGCATCTATGACGTGGAGGATGGACTGCTGGCCGGGGTACCGGCGGCCGTAGACGAGCTCAGCGGCGCCGGGCGCGACGGCCTTGTCGCCCATGACGCGGTCCCGGCTTGGGCCACGCTCTACAGCGCAAGCCTGTTGCGGCCCCTGGACGTACCCCTGCCGCTGATGTGCCTGGTCACCAGCCGCGACGGCTTTGCCCTCTACCGCCCGCAGGGCAACGGCCGGAGGATCTATGTCACGAGCCGGCCGCGGTTGCAGACCGCACCTACCTCGCTATGGTGCGTTGTGGACCTGCAGCCGCAGGGCAGCGCGGCCACCGGCGACCGGGCCATCCGGCCCAGCGCCGTGCCAGACACCCTGTGGGGCAGGATGAACAGCCGCAACGGCTTTGACGTCTAGCGGGCTCGGCGTATCAGCGACTGGGCGCGCCACAGGGGTCTACACCCCAACCAGGCCTGGCGGGACTGGGAAACACTCGCCAGGCCTGGTTTCTTTTCCTCGATCCGCCGTCGCTTGTGATAGCCTGGTCCGGTCTGCTCTTTTTCTGTCCCCGCGTCTCCGCGCATCCTCTTCCCGGCATCCGCCTACGTAACAAACACGTATATCCGGCGAAGCGTGCCGCGTTTTCGCTTCACAAACATGGGTTGTTTTACGGTTGCGAGTTCACGCCCAATATGCTAACCTGAGACGTGGGGAAGCTGTTTCGGAAGGCGCGGGGATCCGGCAATGCCCAGTGAGATCAGGAGAGAATCATGAGGAACGGAAGGCTCTTGGCCGGGTTGGCTCTGCTGGTTGCAGGCAAGACCCTCGGCCCAGCGCTGTGCCGGATGTCCTGTGGCGCAGGATCAACAATCGCAACGGCTTTGACGTCTAGTGATTCCGGCCAGAATTGAGGCCAAACGCACGGGCATGGAAACGATCTGGGAACACTCGTTATGCTACTCTGATTCTAATGCTCGAGAGGTGCACGGCAGGGCCAATTATGGCAACCTGCGAACGGTACGGGAAATGGCTGATACGGAGGTCAAGATGTGGCAAGTAGACAAGCATGTTGCCCGAGCAATGTTCGACGATCGCGCTGACCTGGAGGTCAAGCAGAGGGGACTGCCGGTTCCCACGCCAAGCCCGCTGGAGTTCGTTGATAGGGGCAAGGCCGTTCCTTCTCGGTCTTCACTAGGCCGCCGGCTGGCGGCTCTCGCCTATCGCTGGGATCTCGTCTGCCGATGGTTCTACAGGCTGGGCCGCTCCACGCCGTGTGAATCGGTATCCACGTAGATCCCAGCTACTTCCGGAAGTGGATATTCACAGGAGACTCCATGAGCGGTAGCGACCCCGACCAGGCTTGACGGGATTGGGAAACACTCGCCAGGCCTGGTCTTCTTCCTCGAACCGCCGTTTCGTTCAACTTGACAACGCTTCGACGCTGCGCCAGAATGAAAACCGTATGATCGCCGAGGTGGGACGCAACCAGAACTGAGCGTCCGCTCTACAGACGTTGCGCCTGACTGCACCTGCGGAGCCCGCAGGCCTTGGACCCGCAGCCTGCCTGCCCGAGGAACCGGCGGTTGACCCATCGCCGGCCCTGTGCTATACTCACACCATGAGGAACGGGGAGGGGCGCACTTGACAAAGCACGACGACCGCGGCGGCCTGGGCCGGCATGGCGAAGAGCTGGCGGCACAATTTCTGGCCACGCGGGGCTACGAGATCCTGGAACGCAACTGGCGCTGCGCGGCCGGCGAGCTAGACCTGGTGGCCCGCGACGGTCCATGCCTGGCCTTTGTCGAGGTCCGCACCCGCCGCGGCCAGCAGCTCGGCAGCCCGGAGGAATCCATTACCCTCGCCAAGCAGGCGCGCCTCATCACGCTCGCCGAGACCTACCTCCAGAACCACGACTGGCCCGGCCCGTGGCGCATCGACGTCGTCGCCGTCGAGATGGACACCCGTGGGCGTCTACAGCGCCTTGATCACTATGAGAACGCCGTCACCGGCTGAGCAACCCCTCGTCGCGATCGTCGGCCCCACCGCGGCCGGCAAGACCGCCCTCGCCGTGCGCCTGGCGCAAGCTGTAGGTGGCGAGGTCGTCTCGGCTGACTCGCGGCAGGTCTACCGGGGCATGGATATCGGCACCGCCAAAGCAACGCCGGAGGAGCAGGCCGGCGTGCCCCATCACCTGCTTGACGTCGTGGACCCCGACCAAGCCCTCAGCCTGGCCGAGTTCCAGGCGCTGGCCTACGCTGCCATCGACGGCATCCTGGCCCGCGGCCGCGTACCCTTTCTCGTCGGCGGCACCGGCCAGTATGCCATGGCAGTGCTGGAGGGCTGGCAGGTGCCCCGTGTGCCGCCCGACGAGCAGCTGCGCCAGGAGCTTGGCCGCCAGGCTGAAAAAGAGGGCGCCCCTGCCCTTCACGCTCGCCTCGAGGCCCTCGATCCGGCCGCCGCGCGGCGCATCGACCCGCGCAACGTCCGCCGCGTGATCCGCGCTTTGGAGGTTTGCCTTGCCACCGGCCGGCCCATCTCGCAGCAGCAGGCCAAGGCTCCGCCTCCCTACCGCATCCTGATCCTGGGCCTGCAGGTGGCGCGCGCCGTCCTCTACGAGCGCATCGACCGGCGTGTAGAGGCCATGATGGCCGCGGGGCTGGAGGACGAGGTCCAGCGGCTGGTGGTCGCCGGGTACGACTTTGGCCTGCCCGCCATGTCGGGCGTCGGCTATGGCCAGTTCCGGCCCTACCTGGCCGGTGAGGCCAGTCTCGAGGATACGGTACAGGCCATCAAACGCGCCAGCCGCCGCTTTGTGCGCCACCAGGCCAACTGGTTCCAGCCCGGCGACTCCCGCATCCACTGGCTAGACGCCAGCTCGGACCCCTTCGAGCCTGCCCTGCGCCTCGTGCGAGGTTTTCTCGCTTCTACCTGAGCACGGCCCTCTCCTTTCCCTCCGGCCCACTTTGTGGTACAATGTCCCGCGTTGCAGCGGGTGGTCTGCGCGAGGTCCGAGCCGGGCAGGAACCGGGCCGGAGCCTGTCAAGGGATCGTGAGATGAGATGTTCACAGTGCCAGACGGATAACCCGGCGAGCGCCCGCTTCTGCCTGAACTGCGGTGCCACGCTCGCCAGCCAGTGCTCGAACTGCGGCGCCGTGCTGCCTTCCGGCGCCCGCTTTTGCATGCACTGTGGCCAGGCCACGAGGCCCAGCACCCCGGCGGACGAAGCCAGTCTTGCCCGCCTGGCCGCCGCGGCGCCCGATCCACTGGCCCGCAAGGTGCGCGCCGCAGGGCAGTTGGCCGGGGAGCGACGCATCGTCACCGTTCTCTTTACCGATGTCGTCGGCTCCACGGCCCTGGCGCGCCAGCTCGGCGAAGAGACCTGGGTGGCCGTCATGAGCGGTGCGCTGGACCGCATCACACCTGTCATCTACCGTTACGAGGGCACGGTCGCCCGGCTGTTGGGCGATGGCTTATGGGCCTTCTTCGGCGCCCCAGTGGCCCATGAGGATGACCCCGTCCGGGCCGTGAGTGCGGCCCTGGAGCTGGTGGCCGCCATTCGAGATTATGCCGGTGACGTGCGCCGCCGTCACGGCCTCGACATTGCGATGCGCGCCTGCCTCAACACCGGCCCCGTCGTCCTCGGCGCCGTTGGCAACGACCTGCGCTACGATTACACGGCCATGGGTGCCACCGTGAACCTGGCTGCCCGCCTGAAGTTCGCCGCCGGGCCTATGTCGGTGGTCATCAGCGAAGACACCCACCGCTTCGTCGGGCCCCTCTTTGAGACAAGCGATCTGGGGGCCATCGAGGTCAAGGGCATTCCCGGCCCGATCCGCGTCTACCAGGTAGAAGGGGCCCGCACCCGGCCGGGTCGCCTCCGCGGTCTGGATGCCGCCGGGCTGCAGAGCCCCATGGTCGGGCGCGACGCCGAGCTGGCCATCCTCCTCCGTCTGTGCGAGGCGGTGCGGGCCGGGCTGGGCCGCGTGGTTCTCATCGTGGGCGAGCCCGGCTTGGGCAAGACGCGGCTCATCGCCGAGTGGAAGGCCGCCATGGCCGGCCAGGCCGCCGGGCAGCCGGCCTGGGCGGAGGGACACTGCCTGTCATACGGCCGGGCCCTTGCCTACCACCTCCTACAAGACCTCGTGCGCTCCACCCTGGGCGTGCCCCAGATGGGCGAGGAAGCCGAGACGCAGGCCGCCCTAACGCGGTTGACAGCGGATCTTTTTGGCCCCCAAGCAGGTCAGGTGGGTCCCTACCTGGCGCACCTGCTTTCCCTGAAGCTGGAGCCGGAAGACCAGGAACGGATCAGCCTTCTCGATCCTCAGGCCTTGCAGGCCCAGGTTCTCGGCGCGCTGCGGCAGTTATTCCAGGCCCTGGCCGTCCGCCACCCCCTCGTTCTTATCATCGAGGACCTACACTGGGCCGATCCCTCCTCCGTCGAGCTCCTGGTGCGGCTCCTGCCCCTCGCCTCATCGGTCCCGCTGCTCGTGTGCCTGGTCACCCGCCCCGATCGCGACAGCCCGGGCTGGCGCCTGGTCACCGCCGCCCGCGAGCTCCTGGGGGGCAGCCTGACCGAGCTCAGCCTCCAGGCCCTGTCCGACAGCGACAGCCGCCGGCTGGTGGCCAACCTCCTGGAGATCGAGGCCCTGTCCGAGGAGACACGCTCCCTCATCCTAAAAAAGGCCGAGGGCAACCCCTTCTTTGTAGAAGAGGTCATTCGCATGCTCATCGAGCGCGGCAGCATCGCGCGGAACGAAGGCGGCTGGGTGGTGGCGTCTCATATCGACGCCATGGACATCCCGGACAATCTGCAAAGCCTCCTTCTGGCGCGCATCGACCGCCTGCCTGAAGAGGTGAAACACACGCTGCGGGTGGCAGCCGTCATCGGCCGCCAGTTTCCGGTACGCGTGTTGGAGCAGGTTCTTGAGGAAGAACAGGACAGCGATGGGCCGGCTGCCTGAGTGCCGCGCTCGGCAGCAGCGCGCGCCCGCGTGGCCCGATCTTGAGGAGATGTGCTGATGACAGGTCTGGCGTATCAACTGTCCCATTTGGAGAACTCGGGCCTCATCCGCCTGGCCCGGGTGGAGCCCGATCTGGAGTACCTCTTCCGCCACAACCTGGTGCAGCAGGCGGCCTACGGATCGCTGTTGGACGCCGACCGCAGGCGCCTGCACCTGGCCGTGGGCCAGGCCCTGCAACGGATCTTTTCCGACCGCCTCGACGAGCTGGCAGCGGCCCTGGGCCGCCATTTCCAGGAAGCGGGCGAGGAGCAACAAGCACTGGCCTATTATGCCCGCGCTGCTGCCACGGCCCTGGCCTCCTATGCTAACCAGGAGGCCGAGGCGCACTACCGCTGCGCCCTGGACCTCTCCCCGTCGCCTGAGGTCCGGCCTGGGCTGTTGGTTGGCCTGGGCGAGGCGGTCTATCGCCAGGGAGACTTTCGCCATGCGCTCCGGCTCTGGCGCGAGGCCATCGACCTGGATCAGGCAAGCGGCGACATGGACGGCGTGGCGAGCCTCTACGCGCGCTCGGCACGCGCGGCCTGGTTTGGCGGCGACACGCCCGGCGGCCTGAGCCTCTGCCTAGAGGGCCTCAAGGCCGTGGAAGGTGCACCAGAGAGCCAGGCAGTGGCTCGCCTGCTGCACGAGACGGCACGGGCGTACCACTTTAACGGGCTGCCCGAGCGAACGCGGGCCCTCTGCCTTGAGGCGCTGGAGATGGCCGAGCGGTTGGGCGCCGTGGATGTCCAGGCGGACGCCCTCACCACCCTGGCCGTCCTGCCCGACGAGCCGCCGCAGCAGGCCCTCGCAGCACTTCGGCGGGCTGTGGAACTGGCCGAGGCAGGTGGTTTTCTCGCCATCGCCGCCCGGGCCAACCACAACCTGGGTTACCTGACCAACGATCTGGAGGGAGACCTGCGGGGTAGTCGCCAGTTCTTTCAGCGCGGCCTCGAGCTATCGCGCCGCCAGGGATCCATCTCCGAACAGATCAATCCCTTCATGTCCATCGTGGCCAACTCGCTCACTTTGGGCGAGATCGCCTTTGCCGAGGCGCAGATTCCGGAGCTCGTGCGGTTGATCGAGATGCTGCCGAACCCGGAGCTCTTCCGCCCGGCCGTGACCACCACGCAGGCGTTCATCCTGATGATGAAAGGCGAGTCCGAAGAAGCGCGACGTCTGCTCCTCGAGGTGCAGGCCGGGACGCGCGAGCGCGGTGACCTGCAGATGGTGCACAACATCAACATGGAGCTGAGCTGGCTTTTCCTGGCACAGAACCGCTTCGAACAGGTTGAGGATTGGTCAGAGGTGGAGGCCTGGACAAGAGAGGCCATGGACATTGCCAACCGGGGCCTGGGCAGCCAGGTAAGCGCCACCACGACACTCGCCACCATCCGCGCCCGGCAGGGCCAGGCCGGCGAGGCTGCACGGCTGCTCAAGGATGCGCGCCACCTCGCCGCTGCCCGCAGCAGCGTCTGGCACGAGCCTACTCTCCTCATGGCCCAGTGCGAGCTCGACCTGGCCCGGCAGCACTGGTCGCAGGCCCTCGTCGCGCTGGAAAAGGTAGCGGCCATCCAGATCAGCCGCGGCATGCGCTGGCACTGGGCCCGCAGCATGCAGTTCGCTGCCGAGGTCCACGCCCACCGCGGCGAACCCGCGGACCTGTCACGCGCTCAGGCGCTGTTGCGACAGGCGCGCGACACATTCCTGGAGATCGGAGCCGGACGGCTGGCTGAGCAAGCCAGTGCGGGCCTCGCGACACTCCGCTCCGAGATCGACGCCCGGGCCTTGGCCCACGGCCAGGCCAGCCGCGAGCTGGCCGTCGCCGGCCGCATCCAGACCGGGCTATTGCCCGAACGTATCCCAGAGCTGCACGGCTGGCAGCTCGCCGCCGTCCTTGAGCCTGCGCGCGAGACCTCGGGCGACTTCTATGACTTTATTCCGCTGCCGGGTGGAAGGTTGGGCATTCTCGTCGCCGACGTCTCCGACAAGGGAGCGGGCGCCGCCCTGTACATGGCTCTCAGCCGGACGCTGGTGCGCACCTACGCCGCTCAACACCCGGATCGGCCCGGCGAGGTACTGGCCGCCGTCAACCGCCGGCTCCTGGGCGAAACCCACACAGGGATGTTTGTCACGGTCTTTTACGGGGTCCTGGACCCCACCTCTGGCACCGTGGTCTATGGCAACGCCGGGCACAACCCGCCCGTACTGCTGCACGCCGCTCCCGGGGGCACCGTGGAGTGGCTTAGCCGAACCGGCATGGCCCTGGGGGTGAGCGAAGCTACTTCCTGGGAAGACGGCCGGCGAACCCTGGCCGCAGGTGACACCCTGCTCCTTTACACGGACGGTCTGCCCGACGCCCAAGGTGCCAGCGGCGAACTCCTGGGCACCGCGCGCCTGCTGGGGGCCGCTCGCGCACACCTGGGTCTGTCGGCAGCGAGCATGCAGCAGGCCCTCCTGGCCGAGGTCCACCGCTTCGTCGGCGACGCTCCCCGCTTCGATGACCTCACCCTTCTCGTCGTCGTCCGCGAGGACCCCGGCAGCGTCTCTGCCTAGGGCCGGCGCCACACCTGCTCACCGGCTTCAGGCGCGTACTCTTGCACCATCGCGGCAGTGATGGCATTTTGCCGGGCGATGCGGGAGAACAGCTCTGCGCTGCGGCGAGGAGTGCGCTCCTGGGTATTGGGATCCAGGGCCACCAGACCAAAGCGCAGGCCCCAGCCCTCCGCCCACTCAAAGTTGTCGGTGAAGGTCCAGTGGTAGTAGCCGCGGACGTCGGCGCCGCGGGCTATCGCACGGTGCATCTCGGCCAGGTGGGTCAGCAGGTAGCGCGGCCGCTGGTCATCGTCGGCGTCGGGCAGGCCGTTCTCTGTAACATAGATGGGCTTGCCCAGGCGGGCGGCGCGCGCCAGAGCCCGGCCGAGACCCGCCGGATAGATCTCGCCATAGGTGCCATTGCGGCCGTAGTCGCTCCATTCCGTGCCCGGCTTGGCGTGCAGCAGCCCGCGTCCACCGCGCAGCGGCCCTACCAGGAGTCGTGTGTAGTAGTTGACACCCAGAAAATCGATGCTGTCGGCAAGGGCGCCGTAGGTCACCGGGACCGCCGCCAGAGGCCAGCCTAGCCGGCCGTTACGCACGGCGCGCAGTGTCACCTCGTTAAAGAGATGGTCGACGACGCGCGCCAGGGGTGCCGCGCCCTGCCCGGCCGGCTCAAAAATGGGGATGTTCTTGACCAGGCCGACTTGCGCCCGGCCGTCGAGGGCGTGGATGACACGGTAGGCCGCAGCGTGGGCCAGGAGCTGGAGGCGCAGGGCGCGAAAGTAGGCCGGCACCGACTTGACACCCGGCGCATGCTCGCCGAAGAGGTGTCCCACCGCGGCATAGACGTTGGGCTCGTTGACGGTACACCACAGCCGCACGAGGTCGCCCAGTTCCTGCACCGTGTGATGCGCAAAGCGGCGGAAGAGGCGCACCACAGCCGGATTCTGCCATCCGCCCTGACGGGCGAGCCAAAGGGGTGAGCTGAAGTGAAAGAGCGTCACCATGGGCTCGATCCCCCGCCGGCGCAGGCCCTCAAGCATGGCGCGGTAGCGGGCCATGGCCTCCCGGTCGAAGCAGCCTTCCTGCGGCTCGATGCGGCTCCACTCCACTGAAAGGCGATGGCTGTTGTGCCCCATCCCGGCCATCAAGTCGAAATCCTGCTCGGCATTGGCCCACCAATCGCACGCCTTACCGCTGCGGTCGCCGTGCCAGATGGCGCCCGGACGTTGCTCGAACGCCGACCAGTCGTTGCCCATGTTGTCGCCTTCGACCTGGTGGGCCGCAGTCGCCGTACCCCACAGGAAGCCTGGGGGAAAGTCAAGTGTGGTACCTGTCACGCAACCTCCATGTTGCGGCGCCGTGGTCCGGGCGCCAGGGACACCGCGGCACGCGGCATGGCGCCTGAAACGGGGCCGTTACTCAGCCCAAAGCAAGTCCTTCCGGCCAAAGAGCTGGGCCGCCAGAACGAACAGCAGCAGACCATAGACGAGTGTCAGCAGCAGGGCCAGGAAGTAGGCGCCGTCGTGGACACCGGCCGAGGCCTGCGCCAGGAGCGTATTCACCGGCCAGAACGATATAGTCAGCAGGCGGGCGGCCGGCTCCAGAGCAGGGCCGAGCCTGCTCTTTTGGTCGTATGCGACCAGCAGGGCAGCGAACAGGACCCACAGGGCCAGGTGCGACCCGCCACGGCTGGTGAGAGCGGCCAGGGGCAGGGCCAGAGCCGCAGCCAGCAGCCACAGGGCAAACCAGGTGGGCAGCAGCCACAGCGCCGAAGGCCAGTGCAGCGTAAGCCGACCGGCGGCCAGGTTGGCGACGGTGATGAGCAGCGACAGGAGGGTGGTGATGCCCAGGCTGCTGAGCACGATAGCGGCCAGGAGCTCGTCGCGCCGCGGCAACCGGGCAAGGAGCGGATAGAACCAGGCGCGAGCGGCCCTCGCCGACAGCAACAGGGAGGTGAGTAGGCAAATGGTGGCGGTCCCGAGCCCGGCCACAGTGAAGAACTGGGCTTGATCCATGCCGTACTCAAAGGCGATGAGGCCAAAGGTGACAGCCACGGCGAGGGGCACGATGCCCGAAAGCGACAGAAACAGATCCCGGGAGAGGAAGCGAGCCAGGACCGAGGCGCGGATCATCTCGTGGTAGCCTCTAGATAAACCTCTTCCAGGGTAGCCTGCTCCTCACTGAGGCCGTGGATCTCTACTCCGGTGTCGAGGAGGCGGTGCAGCACCTCGGCCTTGCGAGCGATGGCCGGGCCGAAGAGCACCACTTCCTGCGCTGAGGCAGAAATGCCCGGCTCCTGGCATTGCAGGTCTTCCAGCAGCGCGGGAGGCAGCGGCCCGGTGGCAATGACTACCTGCGGCCTTCCGGCCAGCATGGCCGCCAACGGGCCGGTGCGGATCAGGCGGCCCTGGCTGAGGACCGCCACGTGAGTGCAAACGCGCGTGACCTCGTCTAGCTGGTGGCTGGACAGGATGACAGTCGTGCCCGCAGCGTGCAGGGCCTGGATCTGCTCGCGCATGAACTTTTGGCCGGCGGGGTCCAAGGCCAGGGCCGGCTCGTCCAGCAGGAGCAGAGCAGGATCGCCCAGCAGCGCCTGAGCCAGGCCGACCCGCTGCAGCATGCCGCGCGAGCACGCGCCCAGGCGCCGGCCGCTCGCTTCCCGCAGGCCTACCTGGACCAGCAGCTCGCCGGTGGTAGGCTCCGCGCCGGCGAGCCGGCCCAACGTCGCCAGGTAGTCGCGGATGCTGAAGCGCGGGGGGTAAAACGCACGCTCCGGCAGGTAGCCAATGCGGCTGACCGGCAGCCCGCGACGATCGATCTGCCCCGTGTCAGGAAAGATAAAGCCCATGACCAGGCGCAGAACCGTCGTCTTGCCGGCGCCGTTTGGCCCGAGCAGGCCAAAAACGGCGCCGGGTGGCACTTCCAGCGAGAGCTGATCGAGGGCCTGCTTGGAGTTGTAGCGCTTGCCGACCTCGCAAATGCTAATCATGATCTCGTGAGGGCCGACCAGGTCGCAGCTGCGACTCAGCGATGATAGTCGTAGAAGCCCTTTCCGCTCTTGCGGCCCAGTTGTCCGGCCATCACCATGCGGCGCAGCAGAGGTGGTGCGGCGTAGCGCTCATCCTTGTATTCGTCAAACATCGCGTCGGCGATATAGAGGGTCGTGTCGAGCCCCACAAAATCGAGGAGCGTCAGAGGGCCCATAGGATGGTTCAGGCCCAGCTTGATTGCCGTGTCAATGTCCTCCCGGGTGGCGAGCCCGTTCTCGTAAACGCGCACCGCGTCGAGGATGTAGGGGATGAGCAGGCGATTGACGATAAAGCCCGGAGTGTCCTTGGCCGTCACCATTGTCTTACCCAACGAGGCGCCAAACTCGCGTGCGGTCTCGATCGTCTCGTCGCTGGTGAGAATGGTGCGCACGAACTCGATGAGGGGCATGACCGGTACCGGGTTGAAGAAGTGAATGCCGAGCACCTTGTCGCCGCGCTTCGTGACGCTCGCCATCTCGGTGACGCATAGCGACGAGGTGTTGCTCGCCAGGATGGTGTGGGGGGGCAGAACCGTATCCAGGGCGGCAAAAAGCTGCTTCTTGGTGTCCATATTCTCGATGGCGGCTTCGATCGCCAGATCACAGGCCCCAAAATCTGCCAGGTCCAACGTGCCGCGAATGCGCTGCAGGGTGGCATCCGCCTCTTCCTGGCTGGCCTTGCCCCGAGCGACCGCCTTCTCTAACGAGCCGCCGATACGGCCCAATCCCCGGTCGAGCAGGGTCTGGTTCACCTCCATGACCACCACGTCGTAGCCCGCCCGGGCGCTGACCTCCACGATGCCCGCGCCCATGAGTCCACAGCCAATGACACCGACGGTCTTGATCTCCATGTGAGGTACTCCTTTCTCCTTGGCGGCAAATGCTCGACGCGGCTAGCGCGAGTCGCCCCTGCGATATTTGCTCGGCCGCGGCCACTCGGTGGACTGCTTTCCGGCCCACGCCGGCCGGCCGACGTCTTCCACAAGCTTCGGCCGCCAGTCCTCCTCATCCTCTGGCGTCACACGCTGCTGGTCCGACCATTCCCTCTCCTTGGCACCCAGCGGAATGCGCATCATGCCCATCCTGGCCTCTGTTTGCCACAGCTTGGCCGCATCGATCTCGCCCAGCTCGAAGAGCAGTGCTTCGAGCTCGGGATCGGCCACCATCTGACGGTCTACCAATTGGGTGCGGTACCAGGACGTAGCGCGGCGCAGACCGTCGTGAATGAAGCGCATTCGAGAGCGAAGGTCAGCCCGGCTGAAGGCGTGACTCAGGAGCTTCTGATCCAGTTCCAGGTCCTGGACGGGCACATCCAGGCGCCGGAGGTAGCGCGAAAGGGGGCCGACGGCCGATTGCTGCGCCAGCATCAGATCCCGTAAGAGTGCGGTGACTTCGGGTCCGGGGTTCGACTCCAGGTAGGTCTCAAAGATCTTTAGGTAGGTGAGCTTGTAGCGCAGATTTCGGGTCAGGCGGATAGCAATGATCGACTCTGTCATCATTTCTCCTTTCGTCGCCGCCGGCTCGCTCTTTCGGTTTAGCTCCCCCCGCGCTGAGGGCTCAATGAATAGGTCGCCCGGCAGTTTCCCATTCTACCCTAACCCGGGCGGAAATGCAAGAAGGGGCCGCTCTCCTTCCTGCGCGGATTCTGCGTCCTCGTTCTTTGCCAGGTGGCACAAAGCCGGTGCGACGCACCCGTGAGGCGACGGGTGCGTCGCACCCATGCACTCAGCGGGTCGGGAGGCTGCGGACTCGCTACTTCACCGCCACTCGAGCCGCGCAAAAGCAGTGAAACTACCGGCAGCGTAGGGTATCCGTATAGTGTGCGTCAAGCAAGTGGCATGGGCGTGTGGTATTATACCCTCGAGCAATGGCATGGTTCATGGCGGGCGAGCGTCATCCTGGGTTCAGCGCCGCGAGGGCGGTGGCAAAAGGCCAGGTCAGAATGGGCCATGCCAACAATCAAATTCTTCTCCTCCTTTTAACAGAGAGCTAAGGGTTGGGCCGCCCTTAGCTCTCGGTGTTTGTGGGGGACATGTAAAACTGGGAACTGCCAGAGTCAGTTGCCAGTTTTTGTACGCAGTTCTTTCAGACGTAGGCGCTCTCTAGCGGTTGAACCAGTTCATGAACTGCATGACCAGCCCCACATTCCCTGTCACCTTGATCTTGCCGCCCATGAACGCCTGCATAGGGTTCAGCTGGTTGCTGTACAGGGCCCCGAAATCGTCGGCGGACATTGTCACGGTGACGTCCGGCTTGGCTGCGACCTCCTGACGCACCTGGCACACACCGTTTGCCACGTCAATGACCCACTGGCCGCCACCTTCGCCGGTGAGATTCATCTGGACGATCGCTTTGGTGCTGCCGGCCTTGGCGGGAAGAAAAGCGCCCGGCATAGCCTCCATGATTTCCTGTGCTCGAACTGTCATTGCACTTCCTCCTGGTTTCGGTTGTGGGTAGCCAAGTATAACACAAGGACAACCAGCCGTCAACTGCCGCCGGCAGCTGTCGTGCGCCGCTCGGGCTTTTCCGTCGCCGCATCCTGGTTGTGCCTGCTTCACGCCTGTGCTATAATGGCCTCACCCTACGGAGTAAGTCGCGGCCCGGCACATCAGGGTGCCGGGCACGCTGGAGGCATAGCATGGAAGATTGGTGGTTCGAAGACGACGAGGGTTGGGAGGATGACGAGCAGCAGATTTACGAGATCTGCGACGAGCTTTCGGAGCTCTTTTTCCTGAGTGACAACGATTATCTGCCCGAGTCCTATGAAGATTATCACCTGGGCTACCTCGATGCCGATGACTGGTGGCCTCTTGTGGTGCAGCTAACCGAGACGTCCGACATGGAAATGGTTGCCCAACTGGCCGGCCGCCTGGACAACTTGCTGAACCTACCAGGCGTGCCCAGCGAGCTCCTGGAAGATCCCCTGGGCTTTCTCGAAAGCGTGCTCCAGGGTCACCTTCCCCTGGAGCCTTCAGGCAAGCGGGTGGGTAGCCGCAAGCTGGTCAAGATCGCGCTGCTGGTCCTCGAGATTCTCAAAGAGCTGCCTGAGACGGCCCGGGCGGCGGCCCGAGCCTGGGCGGGCGTCCAGCGCCAGATGTACCCTCTTCCTGGCAGCGCGGAGGATGAAGATCTGGCCGACATGTTCCTCGATCCCGATCTGCCGCCGGCCATGACCGGTTTTAGCATGATGATCGCCCTGACCCTCATGCGTTGGCCGAAGCGAGCGGAGGGCCTGCCCTTGCCTTCGGAATTTCGCGATCCAGAGCTCTACGACCAGGTACTGGAGCAATGGGAAGGTCTGCCCGAAGGTCCGTCGGCGAGTGGCGAGGACAGCGGGCCGGCTGAGGCTCTGTTTGCTCAAGGGCAGCTGGCGCACATGCTGGCCCAGATGGGCACCGTTGAGCTGCTCCACACCGACGACGACGACGTTGAGGAACAGGACGCCGCGCTGGCTTACTCGCGCCTCAGCCGCGCCATCCTCTGGGTCCACGATCAGTGCCGCTCCTGCCCGATGCGCGACGGGGTTGCCTGCCAGGCAGCGACCGGCTGGCCCGACCGGCCGGTACCCCTCGTAGACGTGGCGAGCGAGGTAGCAAATACGAGCCGCATCGAGGGTTGCATCAAGATGTAGCCAGGTGCGGCACCGCGTTTGTGGGGAGAGAGGAGAGGAGCGATGAGTGCACGACGGGGATATGGCCTGCTGGGCTTTGTGGCCCTGTTCGTCCTGGTCGCCTGCCTGGTGTTTGCCGCCCTATCCGCCAGCCTGTTCATGACCGGGGAGCTGCCGGCGTTCGAGCCACGGCTCACCGGGCTGGAACCGCAGCCGGGCTTTTCCTTCAGCCCCACGACGCCCATCACCCTCACGTTTGACCAGCCGATGGACCCGGCGTCCGTCGAGTTGAGCTTTGCCCTGGCGCCGCCCGTGCCAGGCACCTTTGCCTGGAACGACGACCTCACGCAGGTCGCCTTCCACCCCTCCAGCCCCGGCTTTGAGCCAGGCATGCGTTATCGGGCCCGCCTCGCCGACGGCGCTCGCGCCGGAACCCTGCCCCGCACCACCCGCAACGCGGTAGAGTGGGGTTTTGCCCTGGCGCCACTCCTCGCCGATTCCGGGCCGGCGCTGGGAGCAACCGGCATTGGCCCCCAGCCCGTGCTGAGCGCGCACTTGAACTATCGCCTGGACTGCGAATCGACGTCGCAGTCGTTTGGTATTACACCGCCTGTGCCGGGGAGGATCGACTGCCAGGAGGGGTCCTGGTCTTTCACTCCCTCCACTCCCCTCGCGCCGGACCGCGCTTACAGCGCCAGCCTGCGGCAGGTATACCTCGATGGGGACCCCACAGCGCGTCCCGGTCTCGATTGGCAGTTCCACACTGCGACCCCGTTGCTGGTGGTGGGCGTGACGCCCGCCGTAGAGCAAGTGGTCGACGACCTCTGGACTCCGATACGCATCACCTTCAACCGGCCGCCCGTGCCAGAGACCGTCGCGGGCCGCTTTGGCGTCACCGACGCAGACGGGGCGCCGGTGCAAGGCGAGATATCCTGGGAGAATGAGGGAACAACGCTTGTCTTCCGCCCTGACGCCGCCCTGAAGCCCCTCTACTTCTACCGCTGGCGGCTGGATTCGGGCATCCAGGATGCCCTGGGCTTCACCCTGGCCGAGACCCTGTCGCGGCGCCTGGACACCGGTCCACTGGTGGGCCTGCGCGATCCCGGGCCGGGCGTCGACCATGTCCCGCTGGACATGCCGCTCCGCGTGACATTCACCCGGTCCATGGACCGTGCTTCTGTGGCTGCGGGTCTCGTCCTGACGCCGGCCCTCGAGGGTGAGCTTGCCTGGGAAGGAGAGACCGTTGTATTCACACCCGTGGAGGGGTGGCGGGGTGACACCGAGTACCAGGTGCGCCTGGATGCCGGCATACGTGACGCAAGCGGCGCACCGCTGGCGGAGCCCCTATCGTGGAGCTTTCGCTGCCAACCGTTTCTCCTGGAAGCCAGCGTCCCGGCCGGCGAGACCCGCCGCCTTTCAGAGCCCCTCCAACTGCACTTTGCTCTGCCCATGGACCGGGCCAGCGTGGAGCGAGCCTTGTCCGTTACGCCCGGCACGCCGGGCGAGCTCACCTGGTCCGACGGCGACCGCAGCCTGACCTTTCAGCCGCTGCCCGGCTGGCTGCCCGGCACCCGCTACAGCATCAGCCTGTCGGGCACGGCGCGGGCAGCAGACCGGGGACAGGACCTGGGCCGGGCACAAAGCTGGTCCTTTGCCACGGGCCGTGCGAGCGTCCACTTTGGCTCTGGCCCCAACGTGCAGGTGGTTGGCACCGGGGGCGAACGCGCGATCGAGCTTGCCGTCCAAGGCGCCGACGTGGCCGGCTTTCGCCTCTACCCGATTAGCGCGACGCAGTTCCTGGATCTGTACCACCCGGGCTTCTGGGCAGAGGATGGCAGCCAGGCACGGCTCCTGGATACCGCAAATCTGACCCCCACCCTGGAGTGGCGCTCTGCCCTGTTGCCCCTTGAAGGCGAAGCGGCCCCCGATGGCTGGTGGTTGGCGCAAGCCCACGTGCCCTCCGAGATGCCGGCCGGTTTCTATGTGCTGAGCGCTGAGCCTCCCGCCGGCGATGCCGGACAGCTTCTGGTGGTCCTCACCGGCCACACGCTGCTCCTCAAGCAGGCCCTCGCCGGCGCCCCCAGTACCGGGAGGCCGGGCACGGCCCAGATCCTCGCCTGGGATAGCGAAATCGAGGGCGGCACGCCCGTCGTCAGCGCTACTCTTAGCCTGTACGATGCGCAGGGTGCTCTGCTGGCCACAGCACTCACGGACGAGGATGGCCTGGCCGGCTTCGAGCTGGGCCAGGACAGCGACGGGCTGTGGGTGCTGTCCGACAGGGGGGGCGATCAGACCATAGCCAGGCTGGGGGACGAGTGGAACGTAGCCGGCTGGTGGTCGTGGGGCGTGCCGCCACCTCGCCAGCCGCTGCACACCATCTACGCCTACACCGACCGGCCCATTTACCGCCCGGGGCAGACTGTCCACTTCAAGGCGGTCGTCCGCACGGGCAGCGCCGCCAGCAGCTATGCCCTGCCCGCGGCCGGGCTCGCCGTGGAGGTGCGGCTGCGCGATGCCCGCGATAACCTCGTGTCGACGCAGGTGCTGTCGCCCACCCAGTTTGGCACGGTCTTTGGCGAATTCCGGCTGGCCGACGAGGCCGGCCCGGGCACCTGGCAGATCGAGTTCGACGTTGACGGCGCCACAGAGAGCCTGCCCATCGAAGTCCAGGAGTTCGGCAGGCCCGAGTACGAGGTCGTCGTCACAACACCGCGCCAGGCGTACGGGCAGGGCGAGGCCATCAGCGTCACGGTTGAGGCTCGCACCTTATCCGGCGAGCCCCTGCCCGGCGCCGAGGTGCAGTTGCGCGGCTACGTGGCCCCGGAAGGCTGGTACGACAGCCAAGGGGTCCCCAGGTTTGGAGAGGAGTTCCTGGTCGCGACGGGAAGTACGGATGATGCCGGGCAGTGGGCAACGTCCCTGGTGCCTCGAGATGTGCTGGTCTCGCCCGTGGAAGGCCGCCTGCTCCTTGCCCTCGAGGCAACGGTGACCGGCCAGGCAGGTCAAAGTGTGAGCAGCTATGGCACGCTATCCCTGCATCCCGCCCCTCACAACCTCGCCTTGTTGTTGGAGCGCGACTTGTATGCTCCCGACGAGGAGATCACTTTCGCCGGCAGTCTGCACGACCTTGGCGGCGAGCCTCTCGCCGGGGTCGAGCTGCGCGCCAGCGTCGTCGACCTTCAAAACCAGGAGCTGGTGGTCGGAACCGCTGTCACAGATGAGACAGGCCAGGCTCATTTTTCGTCCCGCTTCCCCGAGCAGGGCCGCTACCGCCTTCGTCTCCTCGAGCCCGGGAGCGCTATACCGGTTGAGGACTGGCTGTGGGTCTATGATCCGAGCGGGCAAACGCCCTGGCACGTGCGCGAGCAGCAGAGCGACGAGTACCTGGCTGTGAGCGCCGGCCGCCAGGAGTACGCGGTAGGCGAGGAAGCCATCGTCGTGGTCCAGGCTCTCGCCTCGGGTCCGGCCCTGCTGTCCCTGGAGAGAGAGGAGGTGCTTGAGCTCCGGCCCCTGTTTCTCGTCGCGGGAACGAACCTTGTGACGTTGCCCATCGAGTCCCGCTACGTGCCCAACGTGTATGTCAAGGTGAGCCAACTCGTCCCTTCGCAGCCCGGTCCCCTGCCTGGTGCCAGCCGGGCCGAGGCCCAGCTGGCCACGGCCGGAATCCAGCTCCAGGTGCCCGCACAGGGCCGCGAGTTGAGCGTAGCCCTGAGACCAGAGAGCCCGAACCCCGACCCCGGGGAAGAGACAAGCTTTCAGGTGCAGGTGACCGATGCCGAGGGCCGGCCGGTCGTGGCCGAGGTGAGCCTGGCCGTGGTCGACAAGGCCCTCGCCGCGCTCGTCGAAGATCGGGCAGCCGATCCCTTGGCCGCCTTTTACGGGCCACAGCCCAACAATGTTTCCACCTTTGACTCTTTGCGCCCCTTTCGCGCCCTCTATCCGGAGCGCGGCATGGGCGGGGGCGAAGAGGAGGCCGTCCAGGGCGGGACCCCGCGACGGAGCTTTCTCGATACGGCCCTCTGGGCCCCCGCCGTCGTGACCGGGGCCGATGGGCAGGCCACTCTGACCTTGTCGCTGCCGGATAACCTCACAACCTGGTCGGCTGTGGCCCGTGCGGTGACGACGGACACCAGGGTGGGCCAGGCCACGGCCGGGCTGGTCGTCTCCCAGGAGATCAGCCTCCTGCCTGTCGCTCCCCGCTTCCTGGTTGAGGGCGACACTTTCACCCTGACTGTGGCCGTGCACAACGCCGCTTCACGGCCCGTCTCGGCCACAGTGGCGCTGGACGCCCGGGGCCTGGTCCTGGAAGGCCGGGCGGTGCAGGTCGTGCACGTGCCTGCCGGGCGGACCGGCCTCGCGGCCTGGGCGCTGCTCGCCGGCAGCCCCGGCCGGGCAGAGCTCTGGCTGCGTGCCACAGCCACGCACAGTGGAACACGCGTCGCCGGGCGCGACGTAGTTCAGCTCGGCCTGCCCATCGTGCCGCTGGCTCTGCCCGAGGTTACAGCCCTATCGGGCAGCGTGGAACGTGAGGAGCCGACCGCGACCCTCACCATCACGCTACCCGCCGGCGCCGTGCCGGAGCTCACGCGCCTGGAGCTCGAGCTCGCCCCCTCGATTGCCGGAGGACTGCTGAAGGGGCTGGACTTTCTCCGCGAGTATCCTTACGACGGCGTGGAGCAGACCGTTAGCCGCGTGGCCTCACATGCGGCGGTAGCCCAAGCGCTGAGCCGCGCCGGCGCCGGCAACGAGCTCCTGGAGCCGGATCTGCCGGCCGTGGTGGGCCAGGGCCTGCAGCAGCTCTATGCTCTCCAGCACGCGGATGGCGGCTGGGGGTGGCAGCTCGACGGCGACAGCCGGCCGTGGCAAACGGCCTACGTTCTCCTCGGACTCGCCAGAACACACCAGGCAGGCTTCGAGGTAGACGAAGGGGTGGTGGACCGGGGCGCCCAGGCCTTGACCGCGATGCTGCCGGGAGCCGATCTCCGCGAGCAGGCCTATGCTGCCTATGCCCTGGCCATGGCCGGCAGCCCGCTGACGACCACACTGACGTTGACCGATGCCCTGCGCCTCGATCCGTTTTCCCAGGCAGCCCTCTCGATCGCCGCCGGCGCTGCGGGCGACCCCGGCCCGGCGACGGCCCTGCTCGCCAGCCTGGAACAGGCAGCCATCCAGGACGGGGCAGCGGTCTATTGGGAGACAGGCAGCCAGGCCACAGGCGAAGCCATGGACTCCAGGGTGCGTACGACGGCGCTGGTGGCCCAAGCCCTGGGACGTCTTGACCCCTCGAGCCCCCTCGTGCCCGGCGCTGTGCGCTGGCTGATGGACCAGCGCGCCGGTGGGGGCTGGGGAGACACGCAACGGACGGGCTCTGCAATCCTGGCCCTCGCCGAGTATGCCGTCGCCGGCGGAGACGGCGGCAGCGCCGTGGAATACCAGGTCAACCTCAACGGCGCACCCTGGCAGGCAGGCGTGCTCGAGGGCGTCACGGCGACGCACACACTCGTCCTCGCTCCCGGGCAGGTGCTGTCACCCACCCTACTGCCCGGTGAGAACCGCGTAGACCTGGTCCTCGGAGAGGGAGGGCCGCTCTACTATGCCACGCGCCTCCGTACCTGGCGCAACCCGTCGCGGGTCACCCGCTCCAGGGTCCAGTCCGGGAACATTGCTTTGGGCCGCGAGCTGCGCGCGCCAGGTAGCCAGGAGCCGCTGACAGAACTGCACGTAGGCGACCTGGTGGAGGTCGTGCTCACCCTCGACGTGCCGGAGGAAAGCTGGTACGTCCTGGTGGAAGACCCGCTGCCGGCCGGCCTGGAAGCACTAGATGACCTCCCGGGGAGGCCGCAGCAGCCCATCAGCGCGGCGGCCGCGGCACTCTATGAGCGCAAGGAGGTGCACGATGATCGCGTGGCCTTTTTCTTCGCGTCGCTGCCACCCGGCCGCCACACTGTCAGCTACCTGGCCCGCGCCAGGACCGCGGGCTGTTTCGCCACCCTGCCGGTCCAGGCACAGCTCATGTATGAGCCGGAAGCCAGGAGCCGCTCTGCTCCCGTCACGCGCTCCTGCTTGCGGATTTTACGCCACTAAGCCGTTTCCCTTGGTTTTCTCACGATCGCAACGAGTCGTGGGCTCCTGGGGCACGCCCGTCCCGCCCGCCGAACGGCGACAGCAGGTCCGCGAGGGGCTGCGGGAGCGCCACATGTCGTACTTGGCGCGCGGCGCACTACTACCGCTCGTGCGTCTTGGACACGGCGCCGGTGCTCACCGTGACAGATTGACAGCCTGGACGTCCGCGGCTATAATAGCGACGCAGGCCAAGACAGCACCTATCATCGTTTCGTCCGGGGTGTGATGGAGCCACACACGCTGCTAGTCGTGTCCCGAACTCAATCCCTTGCCAAGCGGCTGACTGAGGACCTTGAACCAGAGCATCTCCTGATCCGCTGGGTTTCGAGCGCCTCTCAGGCCAATGCGCTCGATCTCGCACCTGATCTGATCCTGTTCGAACTGCCCGCTTCGGGAGGCACGCGCAGCGCGCTACGCCTCAAGCGACGGTTCGAGGCACCCCTGGTGGCCATCTGCCACAATGGCGAGACCACTCCGGAAGGCGCTGATGCGGCTCTCACGCGGCCCTGGCAGACACAGGATCTACAAGATCTCGTGACCGGCACGCTCCTGTCGCACTCGCCACACCTAGTACGCGCCGGCGACATGTTGCTGGACACCGAGACCCGCTGGCTGCAAACCCGCGGCTCCCGTTGCCAGCTGCGGCCCCTGGCCTGCCGGATCCTGGCCCAGCTTATGGCGCATCCGGGCCAGGTGATGTCACGCGACGAGCTTGCGCGCCGGGTCTGGGAGGTCGCGGATGGGGATGTAACCCGCGCCCTGGACGTCCACATTGCCTACCTGCGCCGCCAGATTGAGCCCAATCCCGGTCACCCACAGCGCATTGTGACCGAGTGGGGGGTAGGCTACAAGCTGGTGCCCGGGGACTGACTCGGCCAGAAGTACACACCAGGGAGCAAGATCGATGTCCGATGATGCATATAGACGTCTGGCCAGACAGCTGGATGCCATCCCAAATGGCTTCCCACCGGCAGAGAGCGGTTCAGACCTGCGCCTCCTGCAAAAGCTGTTTACCCCTGAGGAGGCAGCTCTTGCCGCGCACATGACTGCCCACCGCGAACCGGCGGCCTCTATCGCCGCGCGGGCCGGTGTTGGTGCGGAGGTCGCCATGGGCCTGCTCAAGGCCATGGCGCGCAGGGAACTGATCCGCGTCGGGCGTGAAGACCGCCAGATCACGTTCGGGTTGCTGCCCTTCGTCGTTGGCTTTTACGAGGGCCAGCTGGCACGTATGGACCGTGAGCTGGCCGAGTTGTTCGAGGCGTACTTCCGCGAGACGATGGGAGGCATTGCCACGTGGAGCCCCGCGGTGCACCGGGTGATACCCGTCGAGGAAGCCGTGCCCGCGGGGATCGAGTTCTATGCCTACGAACGTGCCTCGGCCCTGCTGGAAGACGCCAAGGCCTGGGCTGTGCGCGATTGCATCTGCCGCGTACAACAGAAGCTGCTGGGCAAAGGGTGCGATAGGCCCACGGAGAACTGCATTGCCTTTGGCCCGTTTCCCGGCATGTTCGACGGGGTCGCGGCGATGCGGCCCATCGCCAAGGACGAAGCGCTGCACATCCTGCGCGAGGCCGAGAACGCCGGCCTGGTGCACTCCCCGGGGAACTACCGCGACGGCCACTTTTACATCTGCAACTGCTGCAGCTGCTGCTGCGCAGTCCTCCGGACCGTGGCCGAGTTTGGGATGCCCACGGCCATCGCCCGCGCCGATTTCGTGGCCGTCGCCGACGAAGGGATTTGCGCCGCCTGCGGCGAATGTGTGGACCGCTGTCAGTTTGCCGCCCTGTCGCTGAGCGAGGGGTACTGCCAGGTGGACCCAGCACGGTGTGTGGGCTGCGGGCTGTGCGTGACCGTCTGCGATCCCGGAGCCCTGCGCCTGGAACGGCGGCCGGCAGGCGAGGTGTTACCTCCGCCGGCTAACGTAGGCGAGTGGCTGGCAGAGCGTGCCCAAGCCCGCGGGCTGGAGCAATGGTAGCGGGCATGCTTCGCTGGCACTCGGGACGGTGCCAGCAGGCTGCCCTGCTGAGCGGAACAAAGCATCTCGCGCCTGACTGCGTGAGGTCCTACGCTGACGCTCAGGATGACAGCCGGCGGCGGCGGCAGGCGGGGATCAGGACGGGATTTGCTCCTGCGCCATCCAGCGGCGCACCCCGCTGGGAGTGAATGCCTCTGCCAGCAGCCGACCAAAGTTCTCCTTGGCCCGAGGACCTCGCAGGAGCGGAGCCAGCAGCTCCTCACCCACGGCATAGTTGAAAATATAGGACCGAAAGAGCGGGGTCTGGATGAACTTGAGCGTCTGCACTGCCTCCTGCGGCGTGCTCAGGCCCCAACGCTCGATGTAGGCCTGCACCTCTTCCGCCGGCCGCCCGTCTGCATGCAACAGGAGCGCGGCGTTGCCGGCCACTCCCCTCAGGCCGTCGGTCGCGTGGCTCAAGCGGACCTGGCGCTCCACATCGAAACCGGGGAGGCCAGCCGCCGGGTAGATCACATTGCCCAGGAAGGCGACCAGTTCCTCGTCGTCAAAGAGGATCGCCCGCGCGCTGTTGCCAATGCCCTCCGACAAAACGCACTCGGGCGCAAGGAGCAGCTGCACGGCGTGCTCGGCACGTCCCTCCTCGCGAACCAGCTTTTGCTCCTTGAGGGCGTGCTCTGTGTGGTGGCCGGCATACGCCTCGTGGGCCACAAGTGGCACGACAGAGCCAGCCCGCACGGGCAGGTCGGTATTCAGCTCGATGCGCGAGCGATAGTTGCCCAGGTACCAGTTGTAGGCCGACCAGGGCTGCTCGTTGACCACGTGCAAGCTGACGTCTTCCCCGGCAGGCAGATTGTAGAGGGCCAGCGTTCGCCGCCGCGTCTCGCCGCGCGCCAACTCAAAGATGGGCAGCACGCGGTCCGGGGCGAGCTCCTGGCGCTTCTTCCAGTCATCCAGGCGCTCTCGCAGCCCGCCGCTGCCGGGCAGCACCCGCTCCATCTCGGCGTGGGCCGCGGCGAAGGCTGACTCGTCAACCATGGCCGGGGTGATATCAAAGATGCCCTCCACCTCCCGGTGAAAGTCCAGATCGTGGCCTGCGGTCTTGTCGATGACGACCTGGATGGCCCGCACTTGCGCCCCCAGGTACTCCCGGCGCTGTGGTGAAAGGTCTTCGGCCGCAACCATGGTCAGCAGCCGTGCCGCCTGCGTTGCCAGCTGGCCCAGGGGCCGGGGGGACTCCGCGTCGATGGCGTCCTTGATCTCGGGCGGGCCAAAATAGGCATCCACGAAACCCTCGACGTGGCGGTCCAGGCCGAGGGCGAGCTCCAGGTAAAGGTGAGAGATCTCGTCCATTGTTTCCTCCTGAGCAAAGAGCGGAAGGGCCGGCCGGCAGCGCTCTAGGGTGCCGGCGCCGGCACTCCCTTGCTGCGCAGCATGGCTTCGCTTTGGGCTTTTTGCAGGCCAACATCCCACGACGCGTGCTGTAACAGGGTGTCCAAGGGGTAGATCTGGAGCATGGCTTCCCACCACAGCAGCCCATCCGTGCGCTCATAGTGCCAATATTCGGTCCCGTTGCTGTCCACCAGCCAGTGATAGTCGCCGTCGATGGCGTAGGAAGCGATGCGCTCCCAGCCATGACGCCTGGCTATGGCCGTCACGTCGACATAGTAGCCGGCGGGGATAGGCAGACGCTTGCCACCGGCGGCGTAGGCTTCGGGCTCCGAGTCGGGCACGATGTGCCACCAGAAGAGCCACGGATTATCCTTCAGGGGCGCGCCCTGGCTGCCATCCTGACGGGCGGCTCGGAGGAACATCCGCCAGTAGACGTTTGGTCCCATGTCGTCGCGCACGACGAGCATCTGGTCGACGCCGCCCACCTTGTATTCCAGGGCCAGGTCGAGCGCCCGTCCTGTCTTGTGCCAGCTCAAGTAGCCATAGTCGTAGACGTACAGCTCGCGCCGCCGCACGCTGTCGATGGGCCGCCAGGTGCCGAGAGTGCCGCGCAGAAGGTCATAGCCGCTCGCCTCCAACACGTCCCGCTGCCAGGCCTGGAGCGAGGGACTCACCAGCTCGCTGACCAGGACCGGCGCCTGATCGTAGGTGGTGAGGACACTGGGCACCGGTAGCACCCGGGCCTGGGTACCGGGTTGCAGGGCAATAACGGGCGACGGGCGCCCCGTGGCGGGCAACGCGCCGGGCAGCTCTCCCACCGCGACGCGCCCCGGCGCGGGAGCCGGGTGCAAGTCATCGCCATCGACCGGCTGCCCCACGCTCAGGGGCTCGGGCCCGTTGTCCCCCGCTCGGTAGAGACGATATGCGCCGGGCCTGTTGGGATCGTAGGTCTCGAAAGGCGGGCCCGGCTCGTAGGCTGCCCAAGTTAGCCGGCCCGCGGCGTCCCAGGCCGGGTCCAGGTCGGGCCACGGATTGTCCGTCAGCCGCACCGCTTCGCCTGCGGGCTGCAAGGCATAGATCTCGGAGTTGCGGTTGCCCGTTTGCGGGTCAATGTCGCGCCACGAGACAAACGCCAGGGACGCGCCCTCGGCAGCCACCGGTCCCCAGGCGGGGCTCTCGTCGTCAGCAGGGTGCTGCGTCAGATTGCGGGCTTCTCCCCCTGCCGCGGGCAGGGCATAGATCTCTTTGTTGGCGTCACGCCAGGAGGTAAAGGCGATGGTTGCGCCATCGGGGCTCCAGGACGGTCCGTAATCGCCCGCCGGATCCTCCGTCAGTCGCCGGGTCTCGCCGCCTGCCATGCCCACCACATAGATCTCGAGGTTGCCGTCGCGGTAGCTTTCGAAGGCGATGTACTGGCCGTCTGGGCTCCAGGCTGGGGCGCCATCGTAGGCAGGATGGTTGGTGAGCCGCGTCAATCTGCCGTCGTCCAAGTGCAGGGCATAGATCTCCGAGTTGCCATCGCGCCGTGAGGCAAAGGCGATGGCCGATCCGTCGGGGCTCCACGCCGGGGCGCCGTCCTCCGCCGGGTGACTGCTCACGTTGGTCATCTGCCCCGCCGCCGCGTCCAGCACATAGATCTCGCCTTTCCCCTCCCGGGTGGTCTCGAAGGCGACCAGGTTCGTCCCCGGCAGAGGCGTCGGCTCAGGAGTTGCCGTAGGCCGGGGCGTGGCCGTGGGGCGCGGCGTTGGGCTGGGCAGGAGCGTGGCGCTGGGTTCAGCGGTCGGCGCCGGGGGAAGGGCGGTGGCTGTGGCAGCGGCAAGCGGCCCGCCGGGTTCCGCCAGCGTCGCCACCCCAGTGCCCGCGGGTGGCAGGCCGGGGCCACAGCCTGCCAGCAAGAACGCCACGACGGCGGCCAACACCGCCAGGCAGGGTCCCAGCCAGCGTCGCCGCCGACGAGTTCGCGGCGCGATAGAGGCGGAGCGGCCGGCGCTCAGCGGTCCTCCTCCTTGAGGGCTCGCTCCACTTGGCGCTTGGAGTCGCGTTCCGCCAGGGACTGGCGCTTGTCGTACAGCTTCTTGCCCCGCGCCAGAGCAACCTCGACCTTGGCGCGGCCTTGTTTCAGATAGAGACGGGTCGGGACCACCGTAAAGCCCTTCTCCTGCACGCGCCCCTGGAGGCGCTCGATTTCGCGGCGATGCAATAGCAGCTTGCGCCGCCGCTTGGGCTCGTGGTTCTCGCGGCCGGCCTGGCTGTAGGGTGCGATGTGCACGTTCATCAGCCAGGCCTCGCCATTGTCAAAGGCGACATACCCTTCTTGCAGGCTCACCCGGCCGGCACGGACCGACTTGATTTCGCTGCCCAACAGCACCAGGCCGGCCTCGAAGGTGTCGTGAAACTGGTACTCGTGCTGTGCCTTGCGATTGGTGGCAATGACCTTGATGGTCATCTTTTCTCTATTGCCCGTTGAGGAGATACTCGACGGCCCGCTCTAGTTGCGGATCGAGTTCGGCTTCCAGGTCCTCGCTCGTAATCTCCACGGCAATGTCCGGCTCCAGCCCCTCACCGTGGATTGCCCGGTCGTTCGGTGTGAACCAGCGCGCCACGGTCACGCGCAGCTCGGACCCGTTCGACAGCTCGTGGGGCCACTGTACAGACCCTTTGCCGAAAGTCGTTTCGCCGATGAGCACAGCCCGGCCGTGGTCCTGCAGGGCGCCGGCCACGATCTCGGACGCGCTGGCCGAGCCGCCATCGACCAGCACCACCATGGGGATGTCGGGCGCCGCCGGCCGGTTGGTCGAGAAGTAAGGGCGCTCTGTTTCATCCTTGAAACGCTCGATGAGGACGAGCGTCTCCTCGGGCACAAACAAACCCGTAGTGAGGACGGCTTCGTTCAGCCAGCCCCCGGGATTACCCCGCAGATCGAGGATCAAGCCCTTGGGGTCCTGGCGCAGCATCTCCTGGATCGCGTCCTCCAGCTTAACGCTGGCGTCGGAGCTAAAGTCAAAGAGGCTAACGTACGCGAGGCCATCCGGGCGCATCTCGTACTCCACGACCGGAATGTTGATGGCAGCACGCACGATCTCGACCTCGAACGGGTCTTGATCCTCGCGCAAGATCGTCAGGCGTACCGGCGTGCCCGAGGGGCCACGGATGAGGCTGATTGCCTCGTAAACGCTCATGTTCTCGATGGGCGTGTCGTCCACTTGCAGGACAATGTCGCCGCGCTGCAGGCCCGCCTGCTCGGCAGGCTGGTCCCTGAAGGTGCTGACGATCTCCAGGCGGCCGTCCTCCATGCTCACGTAAGCCCCGATGCCTTCAAAGCTGCCCGAGTCATCCTCGCGGTTGATGGCCGCCACGTCCGGCTCGATAAAGCCCGTGAAGGGATCGTCCAGCGTGCCGATGGCCCCGCGGATCGCGCCGTTGACGAGCTCTTCTTCGGAGGGCAGCTCGCCGTAATAGTCACGTTGGATGAGCTCCCACGCCTCCCAGAACAGGTCAAAGCCGGTACCCGCCGCCGAGGGGATGGTCACGGTAGGCACGGGGTCCGTCTCCGCCGTGGGCTCTGTCGTGGGCTGGGGCACCTGCACCTCTTCTTGCTCTTCTGTGGCCGTGGGCTCGGGCACCTGCGCCTCTTCCCCCTGAGCCTCAACTGTGGGCACGGCTGCCGCCGGAACGGTGGCCAGCGGCGGCAGTGTTGCTGGCGCCTCGGCAGCCACCCTCTGGTCAAAGAGCAACCCGTGCGTCAGGTATCCAGAAACAAAGCCCAAGCCACTCATGATGACGGCGACGATAAGGGCCGTCACCAGAATTTTGCAGCCGTTTGAACTAGACATCCAGTACACTCCGTTCTTTGCGTTATCCAGGCTATTCCTGCGTGACCAGGTGCTCGATGGCCCGCTCCAACTGCGGATCCCGGCCCTCGCTGCGGTCCTCTTCGGTGATGCCAACGTCGAGATCGGGCGCCAAGCCCTCACCGCTGATGTGGCGGCGTTTGGGCGTCAACCACTCAGCGTAGGTGATGTGCACCGACGAACCATCACTCAGATCATAGACCGTCTGCACCGTACCCTTGCCATACGTCTTTTGTCCGACCAAGATGGCACGGCCACGGTCCTGAAGGGCGCCGGCCACGATCTCGGACGCGCTGGCCGTGCCACCGTCGACCAGGAGAACCAGCGGCGCGCCGGGCAGGCTGGCTCTGTGGCTCACCTCGTAGGCGCGCTCCTTGCCACCCTTTTCCAGCTGAAAGACCACCACGCCATCGCGCAGGAAGGCGCTGGCAACGTCGATACTGGCGTCAAAGAGACCACCTCCATTGCCGCGCAGGTCGACGATGAGGCGATCCATGCCCTGCTCCTTTAGATCGGCGATGGCCTCGTCCAGCTCCACTGCCGTCCGGCCGCTGAACAACAGCAGGCGCACATAGCCGACACCCTCGGCCTCCTCGAGCATCCGCCACTCCACAGAAGCGCTGGGGATCTCTTGCCGCTGCACCTCGACGACGACGGGCTCGGCCTGGCCTACGCGCCGCAGCGTAAGGCGGACAATGCTGCCCACCTCGCCGCGAATCAGACTGACCACCTCCTCGACGCTCATCTCCGGGGTGATGTGCGTGTCGTCGACCCTGAGCAGCACGTCGCCTTTCTGGACGCCCGCGCGCGCCGCCGGTAGGTCCGGCATGGGCTCGAGGAAGATGCTCCCGTCCTCGGCCTCTTCGACGTAGGCGCCGATGCCGCCGAACTGGCCGCTCAGCTGCTCCTTTTCCCGCTGGCGTGGCTGGGGTTCAAGGAACGTGGTGTGCGGATCCTCGAGGACGTCCAGGGCCCCCCGGATAGCGCCCCAGACTACCTGCTGCATGGCGGGCAAATCACCATAAAAGTTGTTCTCGACCAAGTGCCATGCTTCCCAGAAGAGCTGGAAGTCCGTCGTTTCCTCCCCTTCCGGGTCGCTCGGGCGCAGCAGGAGCCAGGTGGCACCGATGCCGGCTCCAAAGGCCGCAATGACCAGCCCCGTGATCAACACGGCCAGCATTGTAATCCTGGTTGTTCGGTTCAAGCGCATCGTACCGTTCTCATCCTCGACAACAGCGGGAGGGCCTCGCTCCACCTACCGCCGAATGGTACACACGTCGATCGTGGACAGGTGATGATTGACGAATGGCTGCCACAAGCCGACATTATACTGCAAAAGCAGTGGTCAAGCAAGCAGGCGGCCCCGTGCGGGCGGGGCAATCGCATCTAGCGGGGAAGGCGTCGCCGGGAGTCGGACCTGTCGACCAGATTCTGCGCAGGATGCCGGGGGTAGCACACATGGAAGCCCACTCCGGCGGGACCGCTTCTCCCTTACGGCCGCCCTTACGGTTCCCGTTGGTCGCGGCCGCGAGCGAGAGGTCGAGGTAAAGGGCGTCATCGAAAGCCTTCGGCCAAGGGATAAACGAAGGGGAGCGCATGTTTGTGTGATTGTGTTATTTGAGGGCTAGATGGGAGGGGGGTCCTAATCTATGGCGAATTGGAGGAGGTGAGCGCCGTCGAGGGGCCCAGCGGGATTTTTTGCCGGACCGCTACCACGTCGGCACCGGCTGCGCCTCCGCCCCCCTTCGCCAGGAACCAACATGATCGGTGATGGCATCGATGGCCAGATACGGTCGTGGGCGCCCGGCACCTGACGCCGAAGGGGCCGGGTACCTGCACCACGAGCGGCGGAGACGGACACCGGGGCGTAATAGTCGCGCTCTCTCGCGTCTACCTGCCGCTTGTCCTGTGGCGCTAGCCCTAGATGTAGCCGGCTGTCTGGCGAAGCAACATGGGCCCCAACAAACCGTCTACTCCAAGCCACTATAGATGGCGTTGGCCACCATCCGAAACCCGTTCTCAGGATGGGCGCGGAACAGGGTATCGAACCCAATCAGGGTCAGGTCCTGCGCAGCCGTGGCCTTATGGACGGCGACGGCGGCCCCATAGACCCCACTAGCCGGCCAGCCCGGCCAATAGCCAGACACGAAAAAGTCCGCCTCATCTAGGCTGGCAACCACCTCCACGCCGCCGCCCGGGGCGCTGAACAGCGCCCCGGAGTTCAGAAAGACATGGCCCTCTGCGCCGAACCCGGCAGCAATCGGATCGCCCGGCGCCATATCAACGCGGACAATCGAGTTCCCCGGTGGGTTGTACTCGATCAAGTCCACCAACCCGAGCTGGGCTACGAGATCGTTGCCGTATGCCCCCAGTCCGATGTAGTCTCCTCCGGCGGCAAGATAATCCTCCAGCGCCTTGCGCCCTTTAGGACCAAGGCCAGTGGTAGATAGCGAGAGGGAGTCGTTGATGAGTACGTCGTAGGCGGTCAGGTCGGGGCCCGCGTTCAGATCCTGGATCCCGAGGACATCAAACTGGAATCCAAAGCGTCCTAGCAGACTCTGTCCTGCGGCGGGCACCAAGGCAGCGATCCGCGGCTGCCGCAGCGGGATCGCCCCTTCTGGTGGGCGAGCCAAAACATTGACCTCCAGCCCGTAGCTGTGCGCGACGTCGTCGGCCAGGCGCGCCTCGGCCGGCAGGATAAAGGTCCCCGCCCCATAGCTGTGGCCCGAGTCCTCAAACGGCGCCTCTGCACGGTGCAGCGTTACGCCCCGCGCCAGCAACTCGTTGGCTGCCTGGATCGCCGCGATGCTCGTCGGGCTGAAAGCGTAGGCACCTGCTGTGCCGCTCCCAACCACCGCCTGAGGAGGAGCCGCTGCCTTTATCTCGTAGGTCGGGATCTCGATCCTTTCCTCCATCACCGCCAGCTCGGCGCCCCACAACCTGGGGTTGCTCCAGACTGTGGGCGGCGAATAGAAGTACAACCCCGGAATATCCGACAGGTCCAGCCCATCTTCAAGGATGGTGTTGGCCATCCCCCGCTTGGGCTGGTTCATCCACACAATGTACGTCCCCACCGGGTACTCGACTCCGTTCAGAACAAACGGCTCGATCGCCTGGTGCACCTGAACCCCGTTGAAAAGAAGGTAGTCAACCAGCCGTGCTGCCTGGTGCTGGCTCAGTTGGAAGGGCGGGCCGGCAGGAATCACGTAAGCCGCCGGAAAGTCCTGCAGCATCAGCTCTTCGTACTGAGGGTAGGCGGGCAGCAGCTCGGGCGGGATCGGCTGCTGCAACAGGTCCAGGTAGCCCCGGCGAAAGATCTCGATCTGATCGTAGAGCATGCCCTCTTTGTTCTGTGCCACGAACTTCAGCGCGCCCCACACTGCGGCATAGTGCGCAGCGACACCCCGCTCGTCATCGAAAGGGGTTTCCAGGGTGTGCGCATACGCCCCGTGGAGTATCGAGTATTGCGGCGTGTAGCTGGGTGCCCAGTCATCAAAACCCAGATCATCGTCAAGGTAGGGGATTTGGGCATCGTAGCCCAGCTGGTCGTAGAGCTCGGCCTTCATCGCCAGCGCCTGGGCCAGCGCCCACTTGATAAACAGATCGTACTCGTAGTTGGGGTTATGTGGCGGTGTGCAGGGCTCGATGAGCATCGGATTGTAAAAGCCATGCAGGTCGAGCAGGACCATCGGGTTCCACTCGGTGATGACACGCACCAAGGCCTTGGTCTCTGGCTGCGACTGGGTGATAAAGTCCCGGTTCAGATCAAAGCCGTTGGCATTGTATCGCGTGTTCAGCACCCGCCCGTCGGGGTTGGCCACCACGTTGACCAGCAGGATCACGCTGTCCAGGATCGCCTGTACCTCTTCGCTGTCCTCATAGGCCAGCGTCTCGATCAGCTGCATCGCGGCATCAACCCCGGGATACTCCGTGCCGTGGATGCTGGCATTGACAAAGAACGGCACCTTGAAGTCGCCAAACTGCTCGATCATGTCCTGCGCTTTCTCTGGGTCTGTCAGCAACAGCTGGCTGATGGCCTGGTACTTGCCCAGGAAGCCCATCGCCTGGGGATCAGACAGGGTGACCAGGAACAGATCGCGCCCGCCCGCCGACCGGCCGATGACGTCGACTTTTACACGGTTGCTGTTCGCCTCGATCTCGCGCAGCTTTGCCGGGATCTCTGAGTAAGGGATGGCATTGTATGGAACCGGCAAGTGTTCTTCACCCTCCGGCTTGGCCTGCCCCGGCCCAGAAGAACCGGCAACGGCACTGGCCGGCATCAACAGTCCGACGGTGCAGAGGATGGCGACGATGCGCCCCAGCAGCTGCTTGCTGGTTCGAATGTCCATCTGAAGCTCTCCTTTTCACCTTGCAGGGTTCTGTCAGGTGCCTACCCCTCGGGGTGTGGGCAGCACCGCCCTTGGACGACACAGGCAACGACGCCGCAGGCTCCGGCGCAAATCGCGGCAGCCTCTACTAGACCAGTGGTGAAACCGGGTGTCCCTACACGATCGACGGAAGATCGCGGCCAAAGGTTACGAGAAGATCCGGAATTCGCGCGGGGAGGTTGGTTGGGGCCGCCGGCCCACCGGCTTTTCTTGGCTTGGCTGCTTGAGCTGGAGGCCTAGTTGTCGGGCACCGGGATGGCGGTCCACGTTTGCCCGCCGTCCTCGGAACGGTGAACGACCGGTGGGCCGACGTCAATGGCGCCGGCGTCGTCGAGGCGGGTGACGTCGCGCACGCTGACGTACAGAGCCACGCCCCGCGAGCTCCAACCGGACGCCAGGAGATTGACATCAACGTCCTCGCCGAAATCGTGCACCAACTCCCAGCGTACATCGCTGAGGTTGGTCGCACTGGGATTGGAGCTGTGCCACAGCTGGTAGCCGGGGGAAGTGGTGATGACGTACAGGGTGCCGCTGCTGCCATCGATCGTCATGCCGGTATTGATGACAGTATTGTTGTTGGGTGTAGGCATCTCCTGCCACTGGCCAGCCGCGCTGCCGCGGCGGAGGTAACTGCCTGCGTACTTGGGCCAGATAATGGCATACAGCACATTGGCATCGCGCGGATCGATGCCAATGTTGGCCACACCGTTAAAATGAACGAGACCGCTGCCGGCCGGAGACCAGGTGGCACCGGCGTCATCGCTGCGAATCACTGCGGCGGCCGTTCCTGAGGGCGCCGTCGCCCAGACCTCATCCGGCCGGCCGTAGACGATGGCGACCATGCCCGTCCTCTGCGGCGAGACGAGGGACCAGCCAGAGGCAGACCAGCGGTACAGGCCATGGCAAGTACTGGCATACAGGGCATCGGGCGTGGCATAGTCCAGGTTCATGTTGGAGACACAGCCGCCGGGAGGCAGGCCGCCGGGGAACGGCGCCCATGAGCGGCCATAATCGTCGCTGATCAAGAGCCGTGCACGCTCGGGTGGGAAGGCGTCCCACGCTTCGTCGCCCTGCAGGACATAGAGACGGCCGGGCTGGCCTGGTCCGGCGAGCAGCGAGCGCGTCTGCCAAGCGGGCGTGGGCAGCGGTGTCACACCCGGCGGGGAGCTGCGCGTGGGCGTGGTGCTGGGTCGGGGCGAGGGCTTGGGTGTCTCACTCGGTGTCGAGGTGGGAATGTTGGGCGGTTCGGCGCTCGGAGAAGAGGCGGGTGTGCCGGACGGCTCGGGGCTCGGAGAAGATGTGGGCTGCGCGCTCAGTTCCTCGGTGGCCGCTGCCCCGGTCGGGCCCGACGTAGCCGAGATCTCGGTTGCGGGCGCCCGGGTTGGGGATGCCAGCGGGGTCGTGCCCGCCGCAGGCTTGGTGGGCACAAGAACAACGGCCGTGGCGCGCGGGGAATCCTCAGGCGTGGACCCTGTTGTAGGTGACGCCGGAGACGGAGTGCCGCAGGCCGCCAGGAGCCACAAGAGGGCCACCAGGGCGACAGGGCGGCACAGCCCCGACCGCGACCTGGCGGTCAAGGCCGCCCGGCCGCCCCGGTCATCGACGCCCGCGCAACGACAGGAATCAGGATCAAGTGCCACCGTGGCCTCCCTGCAGGAAGCTGGACCTGTGTTCAGCCTCGCGTCGCAGGCCAAAGGCAACACCCCGGCGGCAACGAACGTCCGCCGCGCGGGCTTGCCGCGCCCTTGGCCGGCGCACAGCAGAGTATACTACAGCCATCGCCGCAAGGCAAACACAGCGCGGAGGCCCCAGCGCCAAGGCGGCTGCACCGGTTGCAGCGGTCTGCCTACCACCCGCCTGGTGGCTGAAGGTGCACGACTCAGGTCGACCTACTCGGCCAGAGCGTTCGCCGATAACCGTCTACTACTCGCGGCAGAAGTAGATGATATACCCTTGGTCGCCGTCGCGGGTGACCCAGTGAGATATGCCCAGGCTGGATGCCTTGTCGACCACCGGCGCAGGCATAAAGGGTGCGACCAGCTTGTAGACGTTGCCCCGGGGGAGGGAGTTTAGGTCGGCGATCACCTGGTTGACCGGCTGTTCTCCCGCGGCCAGCATCGCCCCGGCGTCCAGTGTGGTTACCACGCTCTTCTCCGAGTACCAGCCAGGCTGTGTTGTAGTATAGGCGGCCGCCTCCCCTGGGGCCGAGAAGTAGTCCTGGCCCACTTCCTTCCTGAGGTGATTGATCAGCTCTTCGACCTTTACGCCACCGATGGCGGCCGCTTGCTGCAGGGTCGTGATGCGGGCGATCGTCCTGCGCAGAACAGGGTTTCGCAGCTTCTCAAAAGTTGGCACGTAGCCTATCAGCGTATCTTGCAGCTGCGGATAGGCTGCTAGCAGTTCGGCCACTTTGGTCTTGGGCGTGATCGTAGTCTCAGTCATGTTCGGCATCTCTCACGCGTACGACAGGATGCGCTTTTCGCCTTCGAGCGCCCTGTAACCGGTCAAGTCCTGCGAGACCTCCAGCGTGCCGAGGTACTCCCCTTCTTCGCTGCGGAGGGCAAAGTACTCGATGTGGATCATCCTGCCGTTCATGTTGATCCAGAAGGGCGCCCGGTTCTGCCGGCCGCTCCGAAAATCCTCCAGGATTTTGTCGACGATGTGGGCGCTGGCAGGCGGATGGCACTGGCGCACGTCGCGGTTGAGAATGGCTCTGTTTCTCTGAAAGATCCTCTCGCTGCTCTGGGAAAAGTACTTGACCCTATCGTCGCTGCCCACGAAAGTGATATCGACGGGCAGTGTGTTTAGAATGGCCAGCAAATCCTGAACAGCAAAGCTTCCGCTGGGCAGTTGGATTCTCCCTGCCTGCAGGACAGCCTCGGGCCGGGCGGCTTCCACGCCTTTGGGGGTCCAAGCCGTGGGGGGATCATACAGGCAGTAGCCAAACTCCAGCGACTGGCTCTGGATGTCGTACCAATCGGCATCGCTGAGGGTGTCCATGAGCATGGGGAAGAGGATCTCCTCCTCTTTGACAATCATGTCGGCCACAGCTTTGACTGCCGGCTGCAACACGATCTCGGCCGAAGCCAGCAGCTCGTCCTTGGTGATGCCCCGCGTCTTCAGAACCTCGAGACTCCCCTTGAGCAGGTCCCGAATTTCGTCATGCTTGCCCCACATGACCTTGGGAGGGCCGGTGACGCCACTGCGTTCGAGATAGGGGAAGAGAAGATACTCCTTGCGCAGGTAGTGTTTGTCCACATCCATCAGCTGGTTGAACAGGCCAATCAAAGCCAGTGCCGTTGCCTGCAGCTCGGATGCCTCCACTTCTTGCAGGGCACCGAGTTGAGCATTGGTTTGGTGGATAACAGCGGTCAGGGCCCTGTTCTCTTGAATGAGGACGTCCATCGGGTGTCCATCTGGAATCGACTTGGATGCGCTCAGGTCGACATTGCCTTCGAGGACGGCGGAATGGATGTCGCAGAGCTTGAGCAGCTCCTCCTGGGGCAACCCTTCCAGCAGCAGCTCCTGCTCGACCTCGACGACTTCACCATAGGGAATCGTGCCGAGGGCTTGGACAAGCTCCCGCTGCACGAGATCCTGGGGTGCTCCGGCGTGAAGCTGCAGCAGCAGTTCTTTCAGCTTTGCTTTCCTGATCCTCGAGTTGTCTATGTTCTGGCTCATAGCTCCTCCTGTGTGCCTCTTTGGGTGTAGTAACACCATTGTACAGCGGAGAGTAGGGAACCTGTATGATTTTGGTCACACGGGCGAGACGCTGGATCGCACCTGCCGCCTGCGGTCTGGGCAAACGCCGGTTTTGACGAAAGCTCCCTTCTGCATTACAATAAGCCGATTTTTGTCTTGACTTAGATCGGGAGATGGACCATGGAAGAACATGTGAAGTTGCAGTCGTCCCGGCGAACCGTGCTGGGCAAACAGGTGAAACAACTGCGCCGCGATGGCTGGATTCCGGCCGTGCTTTTCGGCGCCAAGCAGGAAGCGACGCCCATCCAGGTTGAGGAACGCGATCTGGACACGGCCATCCGCCAGGCGGGAGCGACGGCCCTCATCAATCTGTTCATCGACGAGGAGCACCAGCCTCACGTGGTGTTGGCTCGCGACATTCAGCGCGACATCCTGACCAGCCGGCTGCGCCACGTCGACTTTTACCAGGTGCAGCTCGACCGCAAGGTACGCACCTCGCCTCTCCTCGAGATCGTGGGCGAGGCGCCGGCCGTCCAGTTTGGAGACGCCATCCTGGTGCAAGTCTTGACCCACATCGAGGTCGAGTGCCTGCCCGGCGACCTGGTTGATTCCATCCAGGTGGACGTCTCTTCCCTCGAGACGGTGAACGACAGCATCACCGTGGCCGACCTTTCGGTGCCACCCGGCCTCACCATTATGGCAGATCCTACAGAAACCATCGTCCATGCCGTCTTGCCCAGGGCTGCCCTCGAGGAAGAGGTCGAGGTTGAGGCTGGGGCGGAAGGCGAAGAGGAAGAAGAGGAAGACGAGGAGGAATAGCGGCAGGCCAAGCGCCGGCTTGCACGTGGAGGATCACGCCCGGGCAATGCGGCGTGATCCTCTTGTTTTCCAGACGAGGGGCCACGTGCAACACACCTGGTGCGTGTGGACTGGCAGGTAGGATCATGGAGCTGGTAGTGTCCATCACCGGGGCATCCGGGGTTGTCATCGGCGTGCGCCTGCTGCAGGTGCTGGCCGAGGAGCCCGACCACCGCGTGCATCTCGTCGTCTCCAGGGCTGCTGAGGCGGTGATGGCCCACGAGCTGCCGGGCGGCGTCGAGCTGCCCGCCGCCCACCGCTGGGCCGCTGACGACATGACCGCGCCCATCGCCAGCTCGTCACGCGCACCACAGGCCATGGTCGTCGCCCCCTGCTCCACCCGGACCCTGTCGGCCATCGCTCACGGCTACGCTTCCGACCTCGTCGTGCGCACCGCCGACGTCATGCTGCGCATGGGCCGCCCCCTCATCCTCCTGCCGCGAGAGACACCCCTGTCGCTGCCGGCCATCGAAAACATGCGCCTGGCCAAGCTGGCAGGCGCGATCCTGCTGCCGCCCGTGGTCGCTTACTATCCACAGCCGCGCAGCATCGACGACATCACAGATTTCGTTGTCGGCAAGGTGCTGGACGTGCTGGGGCTGGAACACGCCCTCTATCGCCGTTGGGGAGACGGGGCATGAGCGTTAGTGATTATGTAAAATGGGCCGCGGAGACGGGCCGGCTGGCGATCGTCGACCGCGCCGTAGACCCGCACCTGGAGCTGGCCCGGGTGGCCCACGCCCTGGAGGGCAAGCCTCTGCTGTTCACGAACCCGCAGCGGCCAGGCTGGCAGGTGGTCACGGGCATGTGCGCCGCCCGAGAGAGCTTTGCCTGGGCTCTGGGTACCGATCAGGCGGGTGTCGTACCGCGCATGGTTCAAGCCCTGGAGCAACCCCAGCGCCCGCCCCTCGTAGACCAGGCGCCGTGCCAGCAAGTGGTCGAGCACGAGCCCGACCTCGGCCGCCTGCCCATCCTGACGCACCTGGAGGGCGATGGTGGGCCCTATATTACCGCCGGCGTCTCGATCGTGCGCGATCCCGAGCGCGGAGCCAACGCCAGCTTTCACCGCCTGATGCAGATCGGCCCGCGCAGCTTCACGGCGCGCATCGTCGAAGGGCGCGGGACCGACACCGCCTGGCGGGCACTGGCCGCCGCGAACCAGGATCTGCCCGTAGCCATCTGTCTGGGGGTGCCCATCCATGTGCTGCTCGCGGCAGCGATGAGCCCCGCGCCGGGGGTCGACGAGATGACCATTTCCCAGGCCCTGGCAGCCACGCCACTGGCGCGCTGCATCACGATGGACCTGGAGGTGCCGGCCGCCTGCGAGGCAGTGCTGGAGGGGCGCATCACGACCCGCCTGGCCACTGAAGGCCCTTTCATCGACCTGACGGAGACGTGGGACGTGGTCCGGCAGCAGCCCGTGATCGAGATCGATTGCCTGACCCACCGCCGCAACCCCATCTACCACGCGCTGCTGCCCGGCGACCTGGAGCACAAGCTGCTCATGGGGCTGCCCCGCGAGCCGACCATCTTTCAGGCTGTGTCACAGGTCACGCGCTGCCGCGGCGTGAGCATTACCCCGGGGGGGATGAGCTGGCTCCACGCGGTGGTCCAGATCGTCAAAGAGGGCCCCGAGGACGGCCGGCGAGCCATCGAGGCAGCCTTTCACGGCCACACCTCCCTCAAGCACGTCGTAGTCGTCGACGAGGACGTCGACATCTACGATCCTGCCGCCGTGGAGTGGGCCATTGCCACCCGCTTCCAGGCCGACCGCGACCTGGTCGTCCTGGCCGACCAGCCCAGCAGCAGCCTCGACCCCTCGGCGGTCCTTCCGGGCCGGACGCGGACTGCGAGCGGGACGGTGCCCGGCCAGAAAGCGCGCACGGCCAAGATGGGTCTGGATGCCACTGTCCCCTGGACTGACCGCGCGGGGCGGGCCCTGGACC
>JBFYTF010000028.1:0-4516 GCA_041300865.1 Anaerolineae bacterium | reverse complement strand
GCGAGTATCGACGGCCATCAGGTTCCGCTAGAATCCGGCCCCATGTTGCTTTCCCCAAAATACGGATTCCTCTTCGTCCACATCGCCAAGACTGGCGGGACCAGCATCCGCTCGGCCCTCGAAGGGCTGCGCTGGCGGGACCCCTGGTACCTGCCGATGTTCCTGTGCAGCCGCCTGAGCCACCTCAGCGGCCACCACATCGCCACCAAGCTCCCGCGCCATGCCAAGGCGATCGCCGCCCAGGAGATGTTGCCGAGGGAGTTCTACCAGTCGCTTTTCAAGTTCGCCTTCGTGCGCAACCCCTGGGACCTGCAGGTCAGTTCCTTCCACCACATTCGCCGCGAGCGCCCCCAGTACCTCGGCGGACACGACAACTTCGGCGACTTTCTGCGTTGGAAGCTCGACCCCGCGAGGCCCTACCAGTACCACGTCGATACCTCGATCGAGTTGCAGAGCGACTACCTCATCGACCTCCACAGGCGCGTCATCGTGGACTTCATCGGGCGCTACGAGCGTCTGGAGGACGACTTCGCCGAGGCCTGCCGGCGCATCGGCATCCCCGCCCCAGCCCTGCCCCATCGGCGCCAGGCCAAGGACCGCGGCAAGGACTACCGCTCCTATTACGACGACACCACTGCCGCCCTGGTCGCGGACCACTTCAGGGCCGACATCGACCTGCTGGGCTATCGTTTCGACCCAGACTGAACTTAAGCCAGTCCAGACCGAGCCCCGGCCGAGCCTAAGGAGCCGCCATGCTTACCCCCCTGTTCGAACCCCTCCCCCACGACATCTGGTGTATCGACACCGGCCTCTACCGCCCCGGGCTGGCGGCGTGCTATCTGATCCGCGGCGGCAACGGGCGCCTGGCCTTCATCGACACCGGTACCAGCCACACGGTCCCACTCCTGATGGCAACCCTCGCCGCCCTGGGCCTTGACCCGGACCAGGTGGACTTCGTCATCCCCACCCACGTGCACCTCGACCACGCCGGAGGCGCCGGCGCCCTGATGCAGCAATGCCCGCAGGCGAAGCTGGCCATCCACCCGAAGGGGGCAGGCCACATGATCGACCCCACGCGCCTCACGGCCGGGGCCACGGCGGTCTATGGCGAGGCCGAGTTTGCTGCCGCCTTCGGCACCGTGGCGGCTGTCCCCGAGGCCCTTGTGGTCCCTCTGGAGGACGGTGCCGAGATCGACCTCGGCGGACGGACTCTGCGCTTCCTCGACACCCCGGGCCACGCCAACCACCACGGCTGCCTCTATGACAGCGCCAGCCGCGGCTGTTTCACCGGCGACACCTTTGGCATCGCCTACCGCGAACTCTACAGCGCGGCGGGCCCCTACCTGTTCGCGCCCACCACCCCGGTCGCCTTCGACCCCGAGGCATGGGAGACCAGCCTGGACCGCCTCATGGCCCTGGAGCCCCAGGCCATGTACCTCACCCACTATGGCCGCATCGACCAACCGGCCGCCTTGGTGGAGAGCCTGAGGCGGAGCATCCGCGACCATGCGGCCATGGCCCTGGCCGAGGCCGACCCGGACAGACCACAGGACCCGGAAAGCCGCCTGGATCGCCTGCGCACCGCCGTGGCCGCCCACCTCATCTCCGGGGTCAGGGCACACGGCTGCGCCCTGGATGAGGCCCGCATCCGCGAGGTCCTGGCGGTGGACCTGGACCTCAACGCGCAAGGCCTGGAGGTCTGGCTGGTACGCCAGGAGCGCAAGGGTCGCCCGGCTTGAGCCGGGACCCTCGATCCCCTGAACCTCAAGCCCTGTAGTCATCTATACCCGATCCGGCCCCAGCCCGCGCCGGGCATCTGCCGGGATCGGATTCGTCCAGCAAACCTTTCGCCGTCGCAGAGTGCCAGTCATGCAGAATTACGACCCAGAGGTTCCGCCCAATCCGTCCGAGTGGCTCGCACTGGACGAACAGTTGCGAGTACATCTTGCGGAGGTTTATCACCGCAACGCTCGCGAGAAGTTGCCGAACTTGACAGCACACGCGGCCTTTCACGTCGTCGTGGAGAACCAGATCGCGGAAGAACTGGAGTCGGTTGTGCGCGCCATGGCTCGCCTCATGAAGCAAGGGCTGTCGCGGCACGACGCGTTGCACGCTGTTGGCTCCTGCGTTGCAGACCACGTCTACGAGGCCATGAAAACCAAAGACGATGACTTCGCGAGTGCCGCTCAGGCGCGCTACAACGCAGCGGTCGAGCGGCTCACAGCAGAGTCGTGGAAACGCAAGTATGAATAGAACACGTCGCCGGTGACGGCTAACCCCGCCATCGAGCGGACGGCTTCCGGCTGGCTCCGCCCGCCCGCAGCGGTCGCTCATGTCGAACGTTGGCCGTCACCACTCAGAGGAAAACATGCCTTCAATATCGAAAAGGGGTCAGACTCAACTACGTCCAATTACATCGTTCTCCAGCAGAAAGAACTGCCGCTCTGCTTTAATTGAGCCCTGGGCCCTTCTTTTTTGACCACTTCTTTTTTGAACCCTTTTCCTTCGGGGCAAGGCACGGCACAATCGGCGTCTGTGCCTTGATATCCTTCTACCCGAGGGTTGTGAGGCTACTAAGCCAAGAGCCTTGGCGGCGGACCCGAAGGTTGGGGCACACATGCCGCCATCACCCTGCCCTTTCCACGATGGGGGCTCTCGCCCCTGTTCCCGATCCCCAGTCACTACTGACATAAGATGCGAAAAGACAACACTCTGATGAAGACATTCCTGCGTGCGGCGGCGGTACTCGCCCTGGCGGCGATGCCGGCCCGACAAGGCCATGCAGAAGACCTCGCGATCCCACTGGATCTGCCGCAGCTCAACTTCGCCGGGCTCGGCGTGGGCGCCTATCCCGATTACTTTGGGTCGAGCGATTACAACGTGGGCGCCGCCCCATTCGGGCGCTTTTCCCTGGGCGGCACGCGCTTTCTCCGCCTCATGGCCAACGAGATGCGCGTCAACCTGCTCGATCACCCTAACTGGCAGTTGGGACCGGTGGGCTTCTGGCGCTTCGGCCGTGAGGATGTGGAGAACCCCGTCGTCGACCGGGTTCATCACATCGACGACTCCATCAGCCTCGGTCTCTTCGGCGGCTACGTCTGGCGGGACCCGCAGGACATCCGCAGGATGGCAGGCGCGAGCACCTGGGTACTGGGCGATGTCAGCGACGTCTACAACGGCTGGACGGCGGGACTCAACGCCTACGCGACGCAGCCCGTGGCGAAGATGGTGACCCTTGCCGGCGGCGCGGCCTTTACCTACGGCGACAGCAACTATATGGACGAGTACTTCGGGGTGACGCCCAGCGACTCACTCGCCAGCGGCCTGCCCATCTATGTGCCCGGCAGCGGCGTGCGCGACGTGCGCGCCTGGGCCACGGCGCTGCTTCATTTAAGTCCCCAATGGCACCTCGGCGCCGGCGCCATGTATCTGCGACTCGTGGGCGACGCAGCGGACAGCCCGCTCGTCGCGGACGAAGGCTCCAAGAATCAGTGGGTCTACGGGGTTAGCGCCCTTTACGCCTGGTAGTGACGCGCCGTCGCGCTCGGGTTGTCCCCCTGGCAGCCAGCCGTCGCTTCGGCGGTTGTTTGGCAGGGGGCTGAGGATTAGGACCCGATTGAGTCCCCGGCGTTGGTCAATCCTCGCTGCCGTCCAGCGCCCGGAGTTTGGTTGAGATGAAGACGCTGTGCGGGACATGGAGCAGATTGGCTACCTTGCGGACCAGGTATTCCTCATGCGTGCACAGCACCTGATCGGCGTAGGCGACCTGCCATAGGCGCTGGATCAGGTTCGCCCGTCGCGCGGCATCGAAATTGGCGGCGATCAGCGAGGTGAACTGGTGATAGTCGGTCGCCTGCTCCCGCTCTGCCTGGGCGCAGGCGATCAACTCCTCGGCCTGATCCCGCGAAAGGCCGAAACCCTCTCGTACCGCACTGAGGATGGCCCCATGCTCCACAGGCGTCATGGCCTCATCCATGTGCGCCATTTCCAACAACAGGGCCGCAGCGGCGCAGCGCGCGGAGGCGTCGGGGTCGCCGGCAGAATTGGAATGTGCTGCCAGGTATGCGTCAAAAAAGCTGCGAACTCGGTTCAACATAGGGGCTCCGTGGGCTCTGGGCAGGGCGACGGGGCTGGATGCGGCCCCTGTTGTTTACTTGGTCAAGGACCTTCTCAGTTACAGACCCGCCCAGTGGCGCAGTGTGGCAAGGATGGCTGCGATGGCGGGCGGTTCCGGATCACCCGGCAGGAGCCGCACCAGCAGGCCCCGGTGAGAGGCATCGAAGACCAGGGGCTCAGCCCCGTCCGGGAGGCGCGCCGAATCCAGGCTCACCACCCCGTCCCCCAGGCCATCGCCGATGTTGGACCACCAGTCCCTGAGACGCCGCCGCAGCTCGTCTGACCCGACCTCGGCCGCGGCGGCATCGAGGCCCGCAGAGAGGTCCGGCGGCGCCAGGAGCCGGCCTTCAATCGCCAACACCGGCACCCGGTCCGGCCAGGGCCGGGCGTTCAGATCGAG
>JBFYTF010000021.1:0-4069 GCA_041300865.1 Anaerolineae bacterium | reverse complement strand
GTGCTAAACTGGGCTTGTGAAGATGCAAGGCGCAAAAAACATAAGGGTGATCGAGCATGAAGATAGTAGGCTTCATCTGGCTGGAGGAGATTGCCGAGAAACTTGAGGTGAAGCATCAAGTGATGCCCGAAGAGGTTGAGCAGGTTTTTGTCAGCAACCCAAGAATCAGCCGAATGAACAGAGGCCACTATCGCGGTGAAGATGTTTATCGAGCGTTGGGGCGAACAGGCGAAGGTCGCTATCTGAGCATCTTTTTTATCCACAAGCTGACCGATGAGGCGTTGATCTTGAGTGCACGGGATATGGATGATAAGGAGCGGAAAAGCTATGTCCGATAAGGAGTCCATGACAAAAGATATGCTGCCAGAAAACTTTGATACGGTTGAGGAACTGTGGAGTTTCTGGGACACACATAGTAGCGCTGACTACGAAGATGTCATGGAAGCCGTCGAGGTAGAGGTCGACCTGTCCACGAGCAGAGTGTATTGTCCAGTGGCGAAGGACCTAGTTCGCCAAGTTCGCAGTCGAGCACGCCAGCAAGGTGTGTCAACGGAGACTTTGATCAACCTTTGGTTGCAGGAAAGACTCTGCTCCTCGTGAACTGCGGGCATTGTCAGAACCGGGTCAGCCAAGCCTGGCCGGAGCAATAATCAACCGCGACGTCAACGTAAACGGATCTGGTCTCTCCTCCAGACGAGTTCTTGCGCCGTTTGGCTCACAAGCCCAATACAGCTTTTGCACCCTGTGTCTAATAATACCTGAACTTCAGGGGCGGCAAGTTCAGCAAGAGCCGCGGCGCCGCCGTCGACGTCCCCTACTTCCTCAGCCGCTACGACCCGGACGCTCTGCGCTACTACCTGACGGCCACAGCGCCCGAGACCCGCGACACCGAGTTCTCCTGGGAGGATTTCGTCGAGCGGAACAACAACGAGCTGGTGGCCACTTGGGGCAACCTGGCGAACCGCATGCTGAGCTTTGCCTACAAGCGCTTCGACGGGCGCGTGCCCGAGCCGGGCGAGCTCGACGCCGAAGACCGGGCGCTCCTGTCCAAGGTGGAGGCCGGCTTCGAGACGGTGGGGGCGCTGTACAACGCCTGTAAGTTCCGGGCGGCGCTGGGTGAGGCCCTGGCCCTGGCCCGCGAGGCCAACGGTTACCTGGACCGCAAGGCGCCCTGGTTCCAGATCAAGGAGGACCGGCAGGCGGCCGCGACGAGCGTGTACGTTATCCTGCGCGTCGTGGACAACCTGAAGACGATCCTGGCGCCAATCTTGCCGCACACGGCGCAGCAGCTGCACGAGTACCTGGGTCACGAGGGGCAGTTGTTCGGGACGCAGCAGGTGGTGGAGTACCAGGAGGAGACCCGCAGCCACGAGGCGCTGACGTACAACCACAGCGGCGCCATCGGCACCTGGAGCAAGAGCGAGCTGCCGGCGCGGCAGGCGCTGCAGGAGCCGGCGCCTCTCTTCAAAAAGCTGGATGAAAGCGTGATCGAGGATGAGTACGCGCGGCTGGGAGGATAGCAGACCGCAGATACCAAAGGAGCCGGGGTTTGTCCTCCGGCTCCTTTGACTTTCGATCAGTAGTGCGGTGGCAACCTGGTTGACTTGTCGTGAGGGCACAAGTCGGCTATAATGATGGACGAAAGCAGGAGATGGATCGTGGTGCGGTGGAGGAGGTGATCGACGTGGCGGTTCGTTCGTGGATGCTGGAGCAGTTGGTTAAGGTCGAGCGCCATCAGCCCGAGATAGTAGAGCGGGCCGTGAGAGAGATGCTGGCGCAGCAAAGTGATTTGCGCTGGTCCGTTGTGGTTGGCGCCTACCTGGATGGTGAGATCAATCTGGGGAAGGCGGCCGAACTGCTTGGGATGCACCGGCTTGAGCTCCAAGAGCGGTTTATCGCGCAGAGCATTCCTGTGCGTATCGGACCAGACACCATCGAGGAGGCCAGGGCGGAGTTGGCTGCGATCGAGTCCTGGAATGCCGAGGCAGAAGAAGCAAGAGATCGATGACAGTCCTGCTAGACAACACTGTGCTCTCCAATTTCTCGATCGTTCGGCGCCCTGATCTGGTTCGCGCGGCATTTGTTGAGCAAGTTGGAACCACGGACCAAGCGTTCCAGGAGATGCAGGATGGTGTCGCAATCGGCAAGATCCCGGCGTGTGATTGGGATTGGCTTGCTCGCGTTACCCTCACACCTGTGGAAGAAGTGCGGTTTGAGACGTTCCACGAGTATCTGGGCGCCGGTGAAGCATCATGTCTGGCGGTAGCCCGGGAGCGGGGATACAGACTGGCAACCGACGATAAAGACGCCCGGCGTCTGGCGCGACAGCTAGGCATCTCACTCGCAGGTACAATCGGCATTCTTGCCATATTGGTCAAGCAAGGGCAGCTCCCTCTGGTCGAAGGAGATCGCCTTCTGCAGTACATGATCGCCGCGGGTTACCGCTCTCCATTGACGACGTTGGAAGACCTGCTGCTCTGATCCCTGGACCGCCGCTGTTCAAGGGGTTCACCTTCGCTAGTGTCTGTCTCTTCCGATCTGTAGCCGCGCTGTCAGAGCAAAGGGCTTGTGTCGGCCGTGTGGCACCACGGGTGAACCGTTGCGCGCACGAGACAATCCGGCCATCATTTGCACCCTGTGTCTAAGAATACCTGAACTTTCGGGGCGGCAAATTCAGCAAGAGCCGCGGCGCTGCGGTGGACGTGCCCTATTTCCTGAGCAAGTACGACCCCGACCCTCTACGCTACTACCTGACCGCCACCGCGCCGGAGACCCGGGACACCGAGTTCTCGTGGGAGGACTTTGTCGAGCGGAACAACAATGAGCTGGTGGCGACCTGGGGGAACCTGGCCAACCGCATGCTGTCGTTTGCCTACAAGCGCTTCGATGGAAAGGTACCCGAACCGGGCGCGCTCGACGCCGAGGACCGCGCCTTGCTGGCCAAGGTGGAGGCCGGGTTCGAGACGGTGGGCGGGCTCTACAGCGCCTGCAAGTTCCGGGCTGCCCTGGGCGAGGCCATGGGGCTGGCCCGCGAGGCCAACGGCTACCTCGACCGCAAAGCGCCCTGGTTTCAGATCAAGGAGGACCGGCAGGCGGCCGCGACGAGCGTGTACGTCATCCTACGTGCTGTCGATAACCTGAAGACGATCCTGGCGCCGGTGCTTCCGCACACCGCCCAGCGCCTCCACGAGTACCTGGGCTACGACGGGCAGTTGTTCGGCACGCAGCGCGTGGTGGAGTACCAGGAGGAGACGCGGAGCCACGAGGCGCTGACGTATGACCACAGCGGCGCGGTCGGCACCTGGGCCAAGAGCGCGCTGCCGCCGGGCCAGGCGCTGCGCGAGCCCGCGCCGCTCTTCAAGAAGCTGGACGAGAGCGTGATCGAGGAGGAGTACGCCCGGCTGGCGGGGTGAAAGAGAAGTAGGTAAGCAGCAGATCAAGGAGCCGAGGCACGCGTCTTCGGCTCTTTCTCTTGGGCGAGTCGGACCTGCCTGCACGTTGACACGAGTCAACTTCTGTGATAGAATAAGCCACATGCTACTTATACTAATGAGTGTGTGGCTTATCCAGGCAGGGGGTGCACTATGTTCGTTAACCGTCAAGCGGAGCTGGCCTTCCTGAACTCAATCCTCGAACGAAAGCGGCCCACAGCGGCCCAGTTTGTGCTGCTCTACGGCCGCCGCCGCGTCGGCAAGACAGTCCTGCTACGCCACTGGGCTGAACAATCGGACGTGCCCCATACCTACTGGGCTGCCGAGAAGGAGCCGGCTGCGTTGCAGCGGCGCAAACTCTTCGCCCGCCTCCTGGGGGTCGAGCCGGCCGGGGCGGCGACTTTTGATTCCTGGGCCGACTGCTGGCAGGCGGTCGCCGCCTTTCTAGCCGACCGCCGCCACATTCTCATCCTGGACGAGTTCACCTACGCCGTCGAATCCGACCCGGCCATGCTCTCCTCGCTCCAGCACGCCTGGGACCAGCAGTTCAAAGACTCTCAAGTCGTCCTGGTGCTGTGCGGCTCGCACGTCCACACCATGGAGACCCTGCAAGCCCGCCAGTCGCCCCTTTTTGGACG
>JBFYTF010000016.1:0-19520 GCA_041300865.1 Anaerolineae bacterium | reverse complement strand
CTGTTTCTCGCTGCCGGAGCGATGGTGCTTCTGGCTCACTATGCCTGGCGCCACCGCAAAGCCCACCCCGCCGCGCCCGCCTTTGTGCGGACCATCCCGCCGCTCGCAGTTTGGCTCGTGGCCTATGGCTTCGAGATCATGGCCACCGAGGCCACTAGCAAGGAGGCCTGGGAGACGCTCATCATCATCTGCCTCGCCTGGCTGCCCTTCTTCTGGCTCCTCTTTGCGCTCCAGTACTCGGGGCAGGAGGCCTGGCTCACCCGCCGCAACCTGGCTCTCCTCATGTTGCCCCCCATGGTTACCACCCTCTTCACCTTGACCAATCCACTCCACGGCCTGGTGTGGAGCGACATTGTCCTCGACGACTCCGGCCCCTTCCTGGCCACAGTGCCCGTCCGTGGGCCGTGGTTCTGGATACACACCTTCTTTGGGTACTGCTACATTCTCTTTGGCACCGGCCTTTTCCTGGTCTTTATCTCCCGCTCGGCGGCCATCTACCGCCGCCAGGCGCTGATCGTTGTCCTGTGCAGCGCGATCCCCCTGCTTGGCAATGCCATGCACATGGCCGGCAAGATCCCGGTGCCGGGTCTCGATCCCGGCGCCTTTGCCTTTGCCCTGTCGGCGGCGCTCATTGCCCTGGCTCTGTTTCGCTATCAGCTCCTCGTCATCGTACCCGTCGCCCAGAGGGTCGTCCTCGATCACCTTCCGGAAGGCGTCATCGTTCTGGACCCCTCCGACCGCATCCTGGACATTAACCCCACGGCACGCGCGATGCTGCACCTGGGAACCGGGGAACTGGTCGGCGAACCCGCGCAAAAGGTGCTCCGGCCGCCCGAGATCCTGACCCGCTCTGCGCTGCCCGGCCAGAAGCCGGTACGGATCATGATCGCCGGTGGAGGTGTCCAGCGCTGGCACGAGGTCCTGGCCCTGCCCATGCAGGAAACCCGGGGGCGCTTTGCCGGCCGCATCCTCGTCATCCGCGACGTGACGGAGGCGCGGGCGGTGGAAATGGCCCGCCAGGACCTGGTACGCGTCACGGTCCACGACCTGCGCAACCCCCTGAACGTCGTGTCCGCCAGCCTGGAGGTCCTGGCCGATGCGCCGCCGAGGGCGATCGACCCCGATCTCAAGCTCTATTTGGACCTGGCACAGGGCTCCTGTCGCCGCGCTTGTGACCTCGTCGACAGCATTTTGCGGGTGAGCCAGTTGGAGAGTGGCCAGGTGCCCCTCGACCGGCACCCCGTGCGGGCTGCCCAGCTAATAGGCGAAGTGGCCCAGGGGCTGTCGCTGCTGGCCCAGGAAGGCCAGCTGGCACTCCAGGTGGAGGCGCCGGCGAACCTGCCCCCGGTCTGGGCAGACGAGGGACTGCTGCGCCGCGTGCTGGAGAACCTGACCGGCAATTCGGTCAAGTTCACGCCGCCCGGCGGCCGGGTCTCGATCGCGGCGCGACCCGTGGGCGACCTCCTCCTCATCGAGGTGTCCGACACGGGGCCCGGCATTCCGCACGAGATGCAGGGGCGGCTCTTTCAGAAATTCAGCTCGGGCGCGGGGCCAAAGCAGGGCAGTGGGCTGGGGTTGGCTTTTTGCAGGCTCGCCGTCGAGGCACACGGCGGCCGGATCTGGATTCAGGGAACGTCCCGACAGGGGACGACTGTGCAGTGCACGATCCCGCTGTATAAGGATCAGGCGGCCGGGTAGGTTCTGACCCAGGGGCTGCGCCGGCCGGGTCGATCCCGCGCAGGCGGGGGCCGGCGCACCGTTTGTCGTCGCCTCGGCACTGGGCCTCAGCTCTGCTCCAGGTAGGACTCCCAAAACTCGCCGGGCGACAGGATGGGAAAGTCGTATTCGTCGCGCCCGGTCAGCAGGTGCGCATCATTGCTGACCAACGTCGCCCCGGTGGCTGCCGCCAGGGCGGCGAACTTGCGGTCGTCGGGGTCGGGGACCACCGAGAACCGCTCGGGATGCGTCTCACCCAGATAGCGCTGCTCCGCGCGAAAGAGATCAGCCCACTGCTCCCACGAGAGGCGCGGGATCTGGCTCAGCACGGCCCGGATCTCGCGGCGGGTACCGTCGTTCCAGGCCATGGCGAGGGTGCCCCTGGCCACCTCACCAAGGATGCGTGCCGAACGGCTGCGGGGGTTAAAGCCGGCGGCGACAAACAGGTTCGTGTCCAGGACGACCTTCAACAGCCTGTTCCTCTCTTCCCATTTGAGCCAGAATAGCACGGAACGACAGGCGTGTCAACCGCTGCCCGATCATTTGGAAACCCGCCGCAAGGATGCTATAATGGCGGCGCCGGCCTGAACTGCAAGCTGCAACGACGATGGCCTAGGCCTAGGAAGAAGGCTAGTGACCGCTATTCGTTTCGATCACGTTTCGAAAAAGTTTGCGCTGCGCCGGGAACGCCCGCAATCATTCCAGGAGCTTTTCCTCAGCGTGCTCCGCCTCCGGAGGCGCTCCTCACGCCCGGAACCGTATTGGGTGCTGACCGACGTGAGCTTCGAGATCGGGCTGGGCGAGGTGGTTGGCTTTATCGGAGCCAACGGCGCCGGCAAGAGCACGGTCCTCAAGCTCATGTCGCGCATCATCGAGCCTACCCAGGGCCGCGTTGAGGTCAACGGCCGGCTGGGGGCCCTGCTCGAGCTGGGTGCCGGATTCCATCCTGACCTGACCGGCCGGGAGAACATTTTCCTGAACGGCTCGATCCTGGGCCTGAGCCACGACCAGATCAACCACAAGCTGGACACGATCATTGACTTTGCCGAGCTCGACCAGTTCATCGACGTGCCGGTGAAGCACTATTCCTCGGGCATGTACGTCCGCCTTGGCTTTTCCATCGCCGTGCACACCGACCCGCAGATCGTCCTCATCGACGAGGTCCTGGCCGTGGGCGACGCGCGTTTCCAGCACAAGTGCCTGGACAAGATCGCCGATCTGCGCCGGGCAGGGATAGCCATCGTCCTCGTGTCGCACGACCTGGCTGCCATCCAGTCGCTGTGCGAGAAGGCGATCTGGCTGGAGGACGGGCGCATCCAGGCCTACGACCAGCCCTCGGAGGTGATCATGGCCTATCTCAGCCGGGTGGCCCTGGAGGAGAACGAGGACAGGGACACCAACCTGCCCAAGCTGACCTCCGGCAACCGCTGGGGATCGGGCCGAGTGCAGATCACCGGCGTGGAGCTCCTGGATGGCAGAGGGCAGCCCTCGCGGGCGTTCGCCACAGGCGCCGACCTGCAGATCCGGCTGAGCTATCTGGCCGCCGACTGTGTTCAGGACCCCGTCTTTGGCACGTCACTGCACCACCAGAACGGCATGCTCATCAGCGGCCCCAACACCGGCTTCAGCGATGTGCGCATCCCGGCCGTCCAGGGCCGGGGCGAGGTGGTGTACCACATTCCCTGCCTGCCCCTCCTGGCCGGCACCTACCTGGTCTCGGTCTCGTGCCACAACCGCGACGACACCGAGATGTACGACTTTCACGACCGAGCCTATACCTTCCACGTCTATCCCGGCAAGTCGTTGGAGCGTTACGGGCTGATGACGACCAATGGCCTGTGGCGCTTCGAGCCGCAGGAAGCCGGCCTGGCACAGCCGGGCGGAGGAAACTCGAGTGGCGGAGCCCACTGAGGGCTTGCACCGCACCCTGATCGTCAGCCAGGACATCGTTGGCGAGAGGATGGCGGGGCCGGGAATCCGCTACCTGCACCTGGCCCGGGTCCTGGCGCCCCATACCCACCTCACCCTGGCGGTGCCCGACGACTCGCTGCCCGACGTCGCGAGCGCAGGCGTGGCCCTGGCCCGCTATGGCCGCCGGGAGTGGGCCTCGTTGGCGCCCCTGGTGGAGGCCAGCGAGATCGTCGTCTGCCCCAGCGACATCGTCAGCGACTTTCCGGAGCTGGCCCGCAGCCAGGCCTGCCTGGTCGTCGACGGCTACGATCCGCTGCTGGCCGAATGGCTGGCCCTCAACAGCTTCCTGGACACCGAGTCGCAGAACGCCCTGTGGTGGCAGCGGATGTGCGACCTGAACCAGCAGTACCTGGTGGGCGATTTTTACCTCTGTGCCAGCGAGCGCCAGCGAGACTGGTGGCTCGGCCTCCTGGAAGCGAACGGCCGCATCAACGCCTGGACCTTTCGCGAGGACCCCTCGCTGCGCCGCCTGGTGGACACGGTGCCCTTTGGCGTGCCCGCGGCCGCGCCGCGCCACACCCGCCAGGTGATCAAGGGCGTCTGGCCCGGTGTGGGCCTCGACGATCGCCTCGTGCTGTGGGGCGGGGGGTTGTGGCCCTGGCTCGATCCCCTGACCGCCGTGCGGGCCGTGGCCGAGCTGTGGCCGCACCGCCCGGACCTGCGCCTGGTCTTTCCGGGCATCGCCCATCCCAATCCCTGGATGGGCCGGATGCCGACGCAGCTGGAGGCCACGCGGCAATTGGCAGTCGAGACCGGGCTACTGGACCGCGCGGTATTTTTCGGGGACTGGATCGACTATGCCGACTGGCCCAACGTCCTCCTGGAGAGCGACGTGGCCTTGGCCCTGGCCTTTGACACCCTGGAGACAAGGCTCGCTTTTCGCAGTCGCGTGGTAGAGTACGCCTGGGCGGGGCTGCCGTGCGTCCTCACGGGGGGCGACGCCACAGCCGAGCTGGCCGCCGGGCACGAGCTGGGTGTTGTCGTGCCCTGTGGTGCGGTGCAAGAGGTGGCGGCGGCCATCGAACGGCTCCTGGGCCTTCCGGCTCAGGAGCGGGAAGCCCGCTCGGCCCGCGTCCGCGAGAGCATGACCTGGGAACAGGCGGCGCGGCCCCTGGTCGAGTTCTGCCGCTCCCCACGGCGCGCGCCCGACCGGGTGGCCATGGGCGAGCGCAGCGGCAACCCGTATTATGTGGCTGAAAAGGAGCGTGTCCAGGACCGGCTGACCCGCGAGCGGGACTTGTACGCCCACGAAGGCCACAAGCTCCAGCAAGAGCTGGCCCGCCTGTCGCCCCGGCACCGCTGGCGTGGCCGCCTGGAGCGCACGTGGCTCGGCCGCGCCTGGCAGGCGCGGCGCCGCCGCGGCTAGGGCGCCCGGGAACAGTCAGTGGAAACCACGACCGTCATCGTCCTCGGCTACAACAGCAGGGCATACCTCCAGGACTGTTTCGCCTCGCTGGAGCGCATGGAAGGCGCCGGCGACGTCCGTCTCCTCTACGTGGACAATGCTTCGCAGGACGGATCGGCCACCTGGGTGGAGGAGCACTTTCCCCGCGTCGAGGTGCTGCGCAATGGCGCCAACCTGGGGTTCTGCGGCGGCAACAACGCCGGGGCCTGCCACGCCACCTCGCAGTGGGTGGGCTTTCTCAACCCCGACATGCGCGTCGCGCCCGACTGGCTGGCGCACCTGGCCCGGGCCATCGAGGACGGCAGCCCTGATGCGGTGGCCAGCCGCATCATGAACTGGGACGGCAGCCTGGTGGATTTCGGCGGCTCGGCCATGAACTTTTACGGCTACGGCATGCAGGAGGGCGTGGGAGCACCCCTGGCCGCCTCGGCGCTGGAAGACAGGGACGTCCTGTTTGCCTGCGGCGGGGCCATGTTCGTGCGCCGCGACGTGTTCCTCGAGGTGGGGGGCTTTGACGAGGACTATTTCGCCTTTTTCGAGGACATGGACCTCGGCTGGCGCCTGTGGGTGCTCGGCTACCGGGTGGTATACGCCGGCAAGATGGTGGCTCACCATCACCACCACGGCTCGTGGGGGCAGGTCTCGCGGCGCGAGCGCCAGAAGCTGTACGAGCGCAACACTCTGGCCAGCGTCGTCAAGAACTACGAGGATGGCACCCTGGAGAAGGTGCTGCCCGCGGCCCTGCTGCTGTCTGGCTATCGGGCCTTCCTGACTTCGGGCCTGGACCCCGACGCCTACCGTCCCCGGCCTTCGGCCTCGCTCTACCCGGCCTGGGGTGTCTACAGCCGCGTGCGCGACGCCCTGCTCTACTATGGGCCGCGGGCGTGGAGTGCCCTCCGCGCGGGAGGTCCGGCGGCGGTCGTCCGCCGCGGCAGGGCCGAGCTGGAGCGCAAGCGGGGCCAGAGCGCGCCGGCCGCACTCCCGGGCCTGGCTGCGGCCGCCGGCGAGCCCCTTGACCCGTCGGCGACCTACCTGCCCGACGGCACCCTGGCCTACCTGGACGCGGCCCGGCTGCTGCTGACCGGCTACGATGGGCTGCTGGCCAAACGCCGCCGCATCCAGACCGCCCGCCGTCGCAGCGACCGGGAGGTGCAGGCCCTGTTCCGCAAGCCTCTGACGCCCAACTATCCCGACGCCGAGCACCTGCGGGCCATGCAGGTGCTGTGCGAAATCTGGTCGCTGTACGACCTGTTCGAGGCGCGTTGAGGCGAGGATGAGATCCTGGCTTCCGGTTCCACCCACCCTGCCCGGTTTCCCGGCGATCACGGCCCTGGCTTCCGCGCCGGAGGACAAGCCGGCGGCGCACGCCCGTCGGGTGCAGCGCCTGGCGCGGCGTGCCCGGAGCCCCTACGTCCTGCTGCACCGGGCCGGCGCCCGCCCCGCCGGCGCGTGGCTGGGCGCGGCCCAGGAGCTGCTGGCTGCCACGCCTGTGCTGGCTGCCGTTTCGCCAGCATCCGCGGGCAACGAGCCGGCGCCCAGCCTCAGCCTGAACCCAGGTGCCGTGCTGCTCCGCCGGACGGCCCTGCTCGGCAGCGGTGGCCTGGCCCCCAGGCTCGCGGGTCCGCCCGCGGGGCTGGACCTGGCCTGGCGGCTGTGGGCCATGGGACACCGGGTGGCGGACCTATCTGGCAACGGGGCCGTGGCCGCGGTACAGCAGCCCTGTTCCGCCTACGAGGCGACCTGGAGTTGGCTCCAGATCCTCGTGCGGAACTGCGAGGCAGAGAGCCTGGCCCGGGCCTTGTCCGCGGCCGTGCTGCGCCTCATGGCCGCGGCGGGCGAGGCCGCGGAAAGGGCGGCCGTCGTCCAGGCCTGGCCGGCGGTGCCGCCGGCGGCGAGCGCGAGCATTCAGAACGTCCCGACCCTACGCCACGACCCCGGCGCGCTGGCCGAACCCTTCCACCGCACCGGCCGCGACGTGGGGGAGATGCTGGTCATCCTGCACGACGTCACGCAGCTGCTGCCCCTGTTGTTCCGGGAGCGCAAGAAGGTGCAGGCCGCGCGCCGGGTGAGCGACACCGAGATCGGGTCGCTGCTCGGGCGCCCCCCCCTGGCGATCGTCGAGGAGCAGTTGGTCCCCCTTGGCTTGCCCTCGCTGCCGGCCGAGGCCGGCGCCTGGTGAGGGAGAAGGGGAGCAGTAGCATGGCGGCCCAAGGTTTCTTGATGCTGAGCCACGACGTGGTCGGCGAGCAGATGGCCGGGCCGGGCGTGCGCGCCTGGGAGCTGGCGCACGTCCTCGCCCGGCACCTGCCCGTGACGCTGGCCGTGCCGGCAGGCACGCCGCCCCCGCCCTCGAGCACCGTGCGGACGGTGGCCTACAGCCACCAGGACCAGGCGGGCGTGCAGCGCCTGGCGGAGGAGCACGCCGCCCTCCTCTTGTCGGGGCCGCTGCTCTACCATTTCCCCGCCCTGGCCCAGCTGGAGCAGCCCATGGCTGTAGACCTCTACATCCCGTCCATCTTTGAGAATCTGGAAATCCACGGCGCGCGTCCCCTGGAGGAGCGCCTGGCCATCCACGCCGCCGACCTGGGCCTCCTGAACCGACTGTTGCAGGCGGGCGATTTCTTCCTGTGCGCCAGCGAGCGGCAGCGGGACCTGTGGTTGGGCGCGCTTCTGGCCAACAACCGCGTGAACCCCCAGGCCTACAGCGGCGACGTGACGCTGCGCAAGCTGATCGACGTCGTGCCCTTTGGCCTGCCCTCCCGGCGCCCCGTGCACAGCCGCCGGGTGCTCAAGGGGGTCGTGCCGGGCATCGGCCGGGAGGACCGCGTCATCCTGTGGGGCGGCGGCATCTGGGAGTGGCTGGACCCCATCACCCTCATCGAGGCCGTGGCTCGCCTGGCCGGCACTGGGCAGCCCGTCCGGCTCTTTTTCCTGGGCGTCCGGCATCCCAACCCCGACGTGCCCGAGATGGCCCGCGTGCGCCAGGCGCGGGAGCGCAGCCAGGAGCTGGGCATCCTGGGCAGCCACGTCTTTTTCAACACGTGGGTGCCCTACGAGGAGCGCCAGAACTATCTCCTGGAGGCCGACGTGGGCGCCAGCCTGCACCTGGACCAGGTGGAGACACGCTTCTCCTTCCGCACGCGGGTGCTGGACTATATCTGGGCCGGGCTGCCCATGGTCCTGGCCGCGGGCGACTCCATGAGCGACCTGGTGCAGGCGCAGGGGCTGGGCATCCTCGTCCCTCCTCGCGACGTCGAGGCGCTCACCCGGGCACTGCAGGCCTTCCTGTCGCAGCCCGACCCGCGGGCTGCCTATGCTCCCGCGTTCGACGCGCTCCGCCCGCAGCTTACCTGGGAGAGGCTGGCCGCCCCGCTCCTGGCGTTTGCCCTGGACCCGTGGCGCACCACCGCCCGTGAGGCAGCCGCTGCCGGAGCGCAGCCGGGGCCGGCGTCTGCCGCTCCCGAGCCGACCCCACTGGGCCGGCTGTTGCCCAAGGCCTGGCGCATTCTGCGGCGCGAGGGCCCGGGCGGGCTGGGCAGAGAAGCCCGCTCGTACGTGCGCTGGCGGCGGGAGCGTCCCCGGCCATGAGCGCACCCCGGGTGTCCATCGTCATCCCCACCCGCAACGCCGGGCCGCGCTTTGGCGACGTCCTGGCCGCGATCCGCGCTCAAGAGCCGGCAGGGTCCGAGGTCGAGATCGTCCTGGTAGACTCGGCCTCCAACGACGGCACGCCGGAGGTGGGCCGCCGCTTCGACGCGCAGGTGATCTCGATCTCGGCGCAAGAGTTCAACCACGGCGAAAGCCGCAACCTGGGCATCTGCCACAGCCGGGGCAGCCTGGTGGGCTGCCTGGTACAGGATGCGCAGCCGCTGGACCACCGCTGGCTGGCCCCCCTGGTGGCTGCCCTGGAAGAGGACGGCCGGGTGGCGGGCGCCTACAGCCGCCAGCTGCCCTGGCCCGAAGACGATGCCCTCATCCAGTTCCTGGTGGGCCAGTGGCACCAGGTGCAGGGTGCCCGGCGCGTCTGCCAGGCACTGCCCGCCCCCGGGACCTGGGCCGGACTATCTTATGGCGAGCGGCGCCGGCTGTGCACTTTTGACAACGTCAGCTCCCTACTGCGGCGCGAGGCCTGGGAAGAGCATCCCTTCCGCCCCGTGCGCTTTGCCGAGGACATGGACTGGGCGCGGCGCGTCCTCCAGGCGGGCCTGGCCCTGGTGTACGAGCCCGAGTCGCAGGTCTACCACTCCCATGTCCGCCCCTTTGCCTACCACCTGAAGCGGCAGTACGTGGACGAGCGGATCCTCCTCGATGCCCTGGAAGCCGACAGCCGGGCCATCCGCGCCTGGAACAGTCCGCGGCAGGTGCTGGGGGTGGTCCAGCGCGTGCTGTCCCTGGCCCGCAGCCAGGGAACACTGTCGCCCGCCCTACTCGGGCACCTCGCCTCGTTTGCGCTGGCCATCTTTCTCGGCTCCGCCGGCCGGCGCGCGGTGCACCCGCGGCTGCGCGCGCCGCGGCCGCCTGCCTGGGCGCGGCGCGCCGACGCCTGGTTCCTGGAGGGGATGTGACCAGTAGCCAGATGAGGATCCAGTTTCTCATTCACCAGTTCTATCCCACCATGCAGTACGGTGCCGAGACGTACGCCTATCACTTGGGCCAGGGGCTGCAGGGCCTCGGTCGCCAGGTGTCGGTCTTTTACCGCGAGAACCACCTGGCGCGCAGCTTCGGCCGGGGCCAGGCGCTGCTGGAGGAAGAGCTGGAGGTCGACGGCCTGCCCGTGCACCGCGTCTACCTCAACCCGCGCTCGGGGGTGAGCCGCGGCCCGCTGTCTCACTTCCTGTCCACCTTTTACAACCCGGCCATCGAGCGCGCCTTTGCCCGCCACCTGGACCGCTTCCGGCCCGACGTGGTGCACGTCCATCACCTGCTCTATCTCTCCGGGGGGCTGCTTTCCGCGGCCCACAGACGCCGGATCCCGGTGCTGGCCACCCTTCACGACTTCTGGTATTTCTGCCCGAATGCCCAATTGCTGCGGTCGGGGGGTGAGATCTGTGGCAAGAACCCCACCCTGCACTGCGGTGCCTGCATGCAGGCCCTCTACGGCGGGCGAATCCCACAGGCCGTCTTGCCCCTGGGCGCGCCCTTTTTCGCCTGGCAGCGCCGCTACTTGAGGCACGCCCTGTCGCGGGTGCAGGCCTTTGTCGCTCCCTCGCAGTTCCTCCTCGACACCTATGTCCGCCACGGTTATCCGGCCGACAGAATGGTCTTGATGGAGTACGGGCTGCTGGGCCAGGGGCTGGCCGAGATCGAGCGCCCCCACGAACCGGCACATCCCCTGCGCGTGGGCTACATCGGCTCGTTGACCCGCCACAAGGGCGTGCACGTTCTCGTGGCAGCCTTCCGGCGCATCCCCCCCGAGCAGGCGACGCTGGACGTGTACGGCTCGCCCGACGCCTTCCCGGAGTACAGCGCCGGCCTGCGACAGCAGGCCGAGGGGCAGGCGCACATCCGGCTGCGGGGAGCCTTTGACCACGCCAGCCTGCGAGACGTTCTCCAGGAGCTGGACCTTCTCGTGGTGCCTTCCCTGTGGTACGAGAACTCGCCGGTGGTCATCCAGGAGGCGTTCAGCGCCCGCGTGCCCGTCGTCGCCTCGCGCCTCGGCTCGCTGCCCGAGAAGGTCCTGGAGGGGGTGCGGGGCCTGCTCTTCGAGCCCGGCGACGTGGATGGCCTGGCCCAAGTGCTGTCAGAGCTCGCCGCCGACCCGGCCCGGGTCGCTACCTTCAGCGACAACCTGCGGGAGTACCGCAACGATTTTGGCGCCCACCTGGCGTCCATCTCGGCTCTGTACGAGCGGCTGCGTTCTGCTGAAGCCTGAGCCCTGCTTGTCCGCGGCTGCCCACCCGGCCACAGCCACCCCGGACGAGGTCCGCATCCCCAACCACGCGCAGCGCTTGCCCCACCTGCCGGGCATAGTACCATTGCCTTATTGTCACCGCCAGATGTCTGTGGTACAATCGGCCCCGCGCCCAACCAATTCGGTCCAGGAGGAGTATGGCGACAAGAGACAGGAGGTATCGAGGAAGAACCATGAGAAAACGTGGCGGTTCCTGGCTGCTGGGGCTGGCCCTCGTGCTGCTGATGTCCTACACGGGGTTGGCCTGGCAAGCCGAAGATTCCAGCTCCTCCCTCGCCCTCCAGATCACCGAACCCAACGGTGTTGGGGACAGCCTCGCCGAGATCGACGACTTTGCGACATTCCACATGGGAGATCCCTGGGACATGCAGCAGCCCAGCGACCTCCAGCTGTACCGCACCCACGACAGCTATTTCCAAAACGAACGCTTCGAGAACGGGGTCTTTGCCGGGAATTTGACCCGGGGGGACGGCAGCGAGTACATCATGCCGCTGTATGCAGGCGCCGTTAATCACGACGCCATGCGCATCGGCAAGATCGGCTACAACTATCCCATCGACGCCAACTACTACCGCTACCTCACATTCCGCATGTACTTTAACGGGCCGGTGTGCCACACGGGGGTCCTGCGCTGGCACGAGGACGACACGCGGGTTGAGGCCACGTCTGGGGTCTCTAACGGCTTTTACGTGCCCAGCCAACCCTGCGAGGACAAGCCGGCGGGTTGGGAGACGTATGTCCTCGACCTGGACAACCTGGGCATCCAATGGGGCGGCAACAACTGGGAGCGCACCATCCGCGAGCTCCGGATCATCCCCGTGGGCGGGGTGCCCGCCGGCACCGAGATCCGCATCGATTGGATCCGGTTGACGGCCGCTAACCCGAAGACGATCCGGCCCTACACCATCCGCTGGCAGGGTGCCACGCGGCCCGTAACGCTCTATGCCAGCCGGAACGACAAGGTTCTGGACGGGAATGACATCCTTATCGCCACGGTGGACGGCGCCACGGGCCAGTATGTGTGGCAGACCGGTGTGATGGAGGCGGGCACCTATTACATCTATCTCACCGACGGCAGCACGTCGGCCTGGAGCCCGGGCCCGGTCGTGCTCAACAGCGTGCCGACGGTGGTCATCACCGCCCCCAGCATGACCAGCGGCCCCGAGTACAGCGCCCTCGAGGTCCGCAACCCCTGGGACATGAGCGACCCGGCCGACGTGGACCTGACGCCTACCCCGCCTTTCCAGACCTGCATGGATCAGACGCGCTTTGAGGGCGGCATCTTTCACGCCCGCACCCCGCGCTGTCCCACGAGCTTGCCCCACAACGACCCCATGATCTTCCTGGGGGGCTTTGACCGCTACCCGCCCGGCACGCCGGATCCCGAAGTCAACACGCAGCGCTACCACTACTTCTCCTTCCGCTACTACCTGGAGGGCGAGCAGAACATGGCCGGCGGCTGGGTATCGCGCGTGCTGTGGTGGAAGGAGAACGCCACCGACAACGGGGCGGTGGAGCTGCCCTCCACCGGGCGCGACATTATCCTATACGAGGGCTGGAACACCTACTCCCTGGACCTCATGGCCGCCGACGCCACCGACAACACGCTGCCTGGGGATCCTCTCTGGATCGAGTCGCACCCTAACCGCATGCGCCTCGATCCCAACGAGATGATGCCCGAGCTGAGCCCCGGGTACATTCACGTCGACTGGGTCAAGCTCACGGCCACGGACGAAGTCAACCGGGGCACGCCCTACACCATCCGCTTCACGACCTCCGAGAGCGCTGCGAGCATTACCGCCTACTATGATACCGACCGCAATCCGGCCAATGGCCGATCGGCAGCCCTCGTTCTGACCAGCCGCCCGGTGCACAGGGCCCACACCCTCTTCCTGCCGCTCCTGGCGCGCTCCTACTCTGCGGGGGCGACACAGGCCGGCGAAAAAGCAATTCAATGGGACACATCCAACGTGCCCCCCGGGCAGTACTGGATCGCCGTGGACGTGAGGGACGGCCTGAACACGGCGACCTGGTACAGCGAGGCACCCATCAACGTCCGCTAACCCTGACAGGTCCCGGGTGTCGCCCGGGACCTGTTCCGATCTATGGCCCACCTTTCCCGCACGCCAGCCAGGTTCGCAGCAAGCCCGACATCGCGGGCACGGGCCTACCCACGAGTGCCGTCCGCCGCCACTGCCACGTTGGCCGTCGTCATCCCGACCTGGAACGGGCGGCGGCACCTGGAGCGGTGCTTGCCCGCCCTGTTCGGCCAGACCTGGGAGGGCTTCGAGGTCGTCCTGGTGGACAATGGCTCGGGCGACGGCACGCTGGCCTGGGTGTCGGCCACTTATCCGGCGGTCAAGGTCGTGGCCCTGGAGCGCAACTTTGGCTTTGCCCGCGCCTGCAACGAGGGCATTCGAGCCACGACGGCCGGCTTGGTGGTCACCCTTAACAACGACACAGTGCCCCAGCCCGAATTCCTGGCCGAGCTCGTTTCGGCGGCGGAGCGGGCGCCCGGCGCGGGCATGTTCGCCGCCACGCTGTGGCGAGAGGGTACCCCCCGCACCGTGGACGCCGCCGGCTTCTCCGTGAACCGGCTGGGCACTGCCTGGAACGCTTTGCAGGGCCGGCCGCTGGCAGACCTGCCTCCGGCGCCCCAGCCCATCCTGGGTCCGTGCGCCGGGGCCGCCCTCTACCGCCGCTCAATGCTGGACGACGTAGGCCTCTTTGACGAAGGCTACTTTGCCTACCTGGAGGATGTGGAGCTTGCCTGGCGCGCGCGCTGGGCCGGCTGGGACTGCCAGTGGGCGCCGCGAGCCACCACCTGGCACGCCCACTCGGCGACGGGTGGCCGCGACCTTCCCCGCAAGTACTGGCTTCTGGGACGCAACCGCCTATGGACCATCGTGCGCCACTACCCACGTCCCTACCTCTGGTACTATCTGCCATTGATCGTCGTGAATGAGCTCCTCACCGGGCTCCTGGCCGCCATCGCCCTGCGCCACCTGGCGCCCATCCAGGGGCGACTGGCCGGCCTACGCCAGGCCCAGCTGCCGGCCGTCGGGCCGCGGCGCCGGGCCCCGGCCGAGGTCTACCGCCTGTTGGAGCCGCTGCCTTCGCCGCGAAGCATGTGGGCCGCCTACGCCAACCGCCGCGAACCCCGCGGAGAATAGCCCGATAGCCCCTTGCCCCCGTCCCCGGCGCAAAGGCCTGGGGTTCGGAGCGTCTGCCAGCCACGCCGATCAAGATCGACGCCTGGGTGGCCCGCCCGTTTTTGACAATCGCCGCAAAATGACGTATAGTTACGGCCAGAAGAGATGGATAGCACGCGCCGTGGGCCAGTTTGCGCCCGCCGGCCTACAACGAGGAGCCCAGACAGAAGATGAACTTTCGAGACATGCAGGTCAAGTGTGAGGAGTGTGGCAAGAGCTTTTTCTTTACCGTGGAGCAGCAGCGACGCCTTGCAGAACGGGGGCTGGAGGTCGTGGTGCCCAATTTCTGCGACAGTTGCCGCCAACAGGTGGACTATGGCGGAAAGCTGCACGGCCGGATCAAGTGGTTTGACCCCACCAAAGGCTACGGCTTTATCGCCGGTGACGATGGCAAAGAGATTTTTGTGCACCGCAATAGCGTGGTTTTGACCCCCGAGGGAAACTTGCCCCCGCTGGAAGACGGCCAGGAGGTACTCTACGAGGCTGCCGAATCGGCCAAGGGGCCACAGGCCGTCCAGGTGACGCCCTTCGAGGGCTAACAATAGCGGTTCCACACCCGCCAACCACAACCCAGCCCCAGGGCGCCCAATCCAGGCGGATTGTGCCACTGTTGTGGCGCGACCCGCCTGGATTGCGCGTGTTATCGCTGGCGAAGGAGGCGCATCCCGTTCAGCGTGACGATGAGGGATGCCCCCATGTCGGCAAAGACGGCCATCCACAGGGTGGCGACGCCGGAAAGCGCGAGCGCAAAGAACACCGCCTTGATCCCCAGCGAGAGGGCCACGTTCTGCCGGATAATGGCCCGCGCCCTGCGGCTGAGACGCACGGCAAAGGGCAGCTTGAAAAGATCATCGGCCATGAGGGCCACGTCGGCCGTCTCCAGGGCGGTGTCTGTGCCGGCAGCACCCATGGCAATGCCCACCGTCGCCCGTGCCATGGCCGGGGCGTCGTTGACGCCGTCACCTACCATGGCCACGGCACCGTAGCGCGCCAGCAGCCCTTCGATTGCCGCCACTTTGCCCTCGGGCAGCAGCTCGGCTTCGAAATCATCCACACCTGCCAGGGCCGCAATGGCCTGGGCCGTCGCCCGGTTGTCGCCCGTGAGCATGACCGCGCGCTCGATGCCCTCCTGGCGCAGGGCGGCAAGGGCGGCCGGGGCAGCAGGGCGCACCGTGTCGGCCACGGCCAGGTAGCCCCTGACACCGCAGCAGTCGTCGCGCACCACCATGACCGAGCGCCCCGCCGCCTGGCTGTCGTGAACCGCGGTGCAGAAGGGGCCGCCGGCCAGCTCGGGGTCCTCTTCGTGGATGTAGGCGTGGGTCCCGATAGTCACAGAATGGCCGTTCACCCGGCCACGCACGCCCCGGCCGGTCAGGGCCTGGACGCCCTCCGCCGAATCTGCCCCATCCCACAGTCCTAACTCGCGGGCAGCCCGCACCACGGCCAGCCCCAGGGGATGCTCCGAGTGGCTCTCGACCGCGGCCGCGTCGGCAAGCATTTGCAGGCAGGAGGGGCACTGGGTCCAGGGCAGCCCCGGTTCGTGGTCCACGCAGCCTGCGTCCACCAACTGCGGCCGGCCCGCCGTCAGCGTGCCGGTTTTGTCAAAAGCCATGACCTTTAGCGAGCCGAGCGACTCGAGGTGCGCCCCACCCTTGATGAGCACGCCCGACCGGGCGGCGCTGGCGATGGCGCTGACGATGCTGACCGGCGTGGAGATGACCAGGGCACAGGGGCAGGCGATGACCAGCAGCACCAGGGCGCGATAGATCCAGGTGCCGAACAGGGCAGCAAAGCTGCCCGCGCCACTCAACGCGCCGAGCAGGGGTGGGAGGAAGGCCACCCCCACGGCGACGGCGATGACGGCCGGCGTATAGACCCGGGCGAAGCGATCGACAAAGCGCTGCGACGGCGCCTTCTGGGCCTGCGCTTCCTCGACCATCTTGATGATCCGGGCGATGGTCGTGTCGGACGCCAGGCGGGTGACGCTCACCCGGAGGGCACCCTGGCCGTTGACCGTGCCGGCGAATACCTCGCTCCCGGGCTCCTTTCCCACCGGCACGCTCTCACCGGTGATGGGCGCCTGGTTCACGTAGGACTGACCGGCCAGCACGGCGCCGTCCATCGGCAGGCGCTCCCCGGGGCGCACCAGGATCGTGTCACCGACCCGCAGCGCTTCAACGGGCACCTCTTCCTGCTGGCTGCCCCGCAGCAGCGTGGCCCGGCGGGGCGAAAGGTCCATCAGGGAGCGGATGGCGTTGCGCGCCCGGTCCATCGTGTAGGCCTCGAGGGTATTGCCCAAGGAAAAGAGGAACATGGCCACCGCACCCTCGGCCCACTCGCCGATGAGCGCCGCGCCTACGGCGGCGATGGTCATCAGGGCGTTCATGTCCAGGGAGCGGGTAGAGCGCAGCGTGCCCCAGCCCGCCCGGGCGACGTTCAGGCCCCCGGCAACAATGGCTGCCACGTAGAGTCCGGCGACGATCGCTTCCGGCAGCCCCGCCAGGCTGGCGGCGACGGCCAAAGCGATGAGCGCGCCCGAGAGCGCCGTGGCCAGGTCCCGGCGCCGGCGATACAACCGCTCCCGCCAGCCGCCCTCTTGCGCGGCCGGTGCTGAATCGTCGCGCAGCCGGTAGCCCATCTCCCGGACGACGCGCTCTACCTCGGGGCGGATCTCCTCGCCGGCCGCAGGTGCCACGCGCAGGCGGGCCAGGGTAAAGTCAAGGCTCACCTGGCCCACGCCAGAGGTGCGCCGCAGGGCATCCTCCAGGTGCAGGGCACAATCGGCACAGTCAAGGCCCTCCACCTGGAAGACCATCTCCGGATTCCAGTCAGTTGTCGTTTCGCTGCTCAAGTCGTACTCCTCACCTCTGGCCCAGGCAGGGGCCGATGCTGTGCGGCCACTCTCAGCCATGCTCCACGTGCTCCAGGCCTCGCCGGAATAGATCGGCGACGTGCTCGTCGTCCAGGGTGTAATAGATCTGCCGGCCCTCCCGCCGCCAGCGGACCAGGCGCAGATCGCGCAAGGTTCGGAGCTGATGGGAGACCGCCGACTGGCCCATGCCCAGGGCCGCCGCCAGGTCGTAGACGCACAGCTCGCTGCCGGCCAGCAGCGAAACGATGCGCAGACGCGTCGGGTCGCTCAGCGCCTTGAAGGTCTCGGCCAATCGTGCCGCACCATCCTCGTCCAGCAGCTGCGGCAGCGCCACCGCGACGCGCCCCCCGTCGATAAAGATCTCGCTCCTCTTTTCGCTTTCCTGTGACATATGAGTAACCGCTCATATGTAGTCTACCACAAGCCGCCCTTTTTGGCAAATCGCCGGCGCGGGACGAAAAAAACCGCCACCGGAATAGGTGGCGGCTGGCGAGCGGCGGGGCCTCAGGCAAAAAGCTCCTCAAAATCGCCGTCGAATGCGCTCAGCAGCAGGTGTATATCCAGCACGTCGTCGGCGGTGATGGCCGGCAGCTCCGCCACAGAGATGGCCTCCTCCGGGCTCAGGTCCAGGCCCACGACCGGCGCGGCATCGACGTGCATAAAGATGACGACGTGGCTCCGGCCGTTGCAGTGGTGACAATGGCTGGACAGGACCCAGACGTCCTCCCACCGGTGGGCAAGGGAGAAATCATCCCGGTCGTAGGCCCGCCCACAGTCCAGGCAGTGGAGCTGGCCGACGAGCTTGAACACCAACCGGCGTTTCTCGTTGTCATCCGGGGGAACTTCGGTCTTCATCCTATCCCTCCCTGGCGGGTTCCTCGCCCTAAGCCTCCGCCACCCGCTCGACCACGACGCTGATCGTGGCCTCGGCGTCGGGTGCCAGATGGATGGTCACGGCATGGGTGCCCAGCTCCTTGATTGGCTCGTCGAGCTCGATCTTGCGGCGATCCACTTCCTGGCGCACCTGTTTCTCCAGTTCCTCGGCAATGTCGGCCTTGGTGATGGAGCCATACAGGCGATCCTGCTCGCCCGCGCGCGCCCGGAAGCTCACCGTCCGGCCGTCGAGGGCCTGGGCCAACGCCTGGGCCTCGCTCAGCTCCTTGGCCTGGCGGCGGGCGGCAGCCTCCCGCTCCAGCTCGGCCTTCTTGATGGCTCCCGGTGAGGCCATGGTCGCCAGCCCGCGAGGGATGAGAAAGTTGCGGGCATACCCATCGGCGACGCGTTTCACCTCGCCAGCCCGGCCGACCTGCTCGACGTCTTTTAGCAACAGCACTTGCATAGTGGATTCTCCTCGTAAGAGTCCGGCTAGAGTCATGAAAGGATGGTGCTGCCATCCGACGCGGGCTATTATACCTCAAAAGTCAGAGGACGGCAAACGGTCGGCGGTCAAGCGCCGGGCCCGGGATCACGATCGCCTGTGAGGGGCGTCCGGCGGGTCCTGGGGGGACCCTCACACCTGCCCTGGCGGGCGGCACCATGGGCGAGCCGGGACACGGCGGTGGGCCTCTGCGGAGGGACCGCCGTGCAGCTAACGGGGTTAATCGTCGGTGGTCGTGGGCAGCTTGCGGGCGAAGGCGGAGGCCCAGGAGCGGGCGAGGGCCTGGCGCAGGCGACTGGCCGCGCGGCGCAGGGGTGGCAGCCGCAGCGCGAAGAGGAGGCCCAGGAGCGCGGCGTAGCGCAGCGGCTCCTGGGAGTCCTTGACCAGCCACAGAAAGTGCACCACGGCCAGGATGGCAGCTGCATAGACCAGGCGATGCAGCCGCTTCCAGTTCCCCTTCAGGCGCTTCTTCCAGCCCCGGCTGGAGGTGACGGCCAGCGGCAGGAGCAAGAGTCCCGCGACAAAGCCGGCGATGATGTACCGCTCCTCCGAGAATCCCTGCAGCAAAAGCCCCAGGTCAAGGCCATAGTCGAGCACCAGGTAATTGGCCAGGTGGAGGGCCGTGTAGACAAAACTGTAGACGCCCAGCGGCCGCCGCACCCGGACAAGGTCCTGCCAGCCGGTGAGGGTCCGCAGTGGCGTGCAGGCCAGGGACAGCATGAGCAGCACGAGTGCCGCCTTGCCCGTGTACGTCTGCACCTCGCGCACGGGATCGATGATAAACGCGTCGTTCAAGTATTGCCGTGCCAGCCAGGCAAGGGAGAGGGCCACACCGGCGTGGACGACAAGTTGCAGCCAGTGAAGCCGCATTCGGCCCAGGCGCAATATTCCGCCCTGGAATCGCCCGCGCGGCCTCGGTTCCCTCCGGGCAGCTCGGCTCTGCGCCACCTGGGCCCGGCCTTCTCTCCGCTCCTTGTCCATGACGCGAGGTTCTAAAACCATTCTTCCAGATCCATCCCCTCGTACAGCGACGCCACCTCTTCGCCATAGCCGTT
>JBFYTF010000686.1:0-14947 GCA_041300865.1 Anaerolineae bacterium | reverse complement strand
GCGTGGAAGGGGGCCAGGGTCTTTTCGCCGTACTTCTCCTCGTGCTTGGTCAGGAAGTCGCCATAGCCCGCACCAAAGGCGGAAAAGTCGGGGCTGGACCAGTTAAAGCCCAGCGATGCATCGCCGGCCGCGGCCAGGAAGTCGGGCGAGAAGATGCCGTCGGCGCCCGACAGCTGCACCGTCTCGAGGCCGGCCACTTCACGGGCTTGCTTGGTGATTTGGCCACCGGCCTTGATAAAGATTGGGTAGTAGATGAAATCGGGTCCGGTAGCGGCCAGGCGGGTGAGCATGGGCTTCATGTCGGTGTCGTCGGGCCCCACGGCTTCCTGGGCCACGATGGTGCCACCCAACTCCTGGAACCGGGCGGCGAATACCTGCTGCAGCTTGTCGGCATAGATGCTGCCGTCATGCACGGTCGCTGCGTTCCTGTAGCCCTGCTCGTAGGCATACTCGGCCATGCGCGCGCCCTGGATGTTGTCGTTGTGGGCGGTGCGCATGTAGCACCAGTATTCGGGCGGCCGGGCGGGATCCGTCAGGTCGGGGGCCGTGTTGGAGGGCGAAATCATGGGAATGCCGGCACCGCACAGGATGGGAATGCCGGCGCGGGCAGCGCTCGAGCAGTTGCTGCCGACAACGGCCGTCAGGCTGGTGTCAGACGCCAGCTTCGTGGCCGCGGTCTGGCCACCCTCGGCGTTGCACAGCTCGTCCTCGCCCACCAGCTCGATGGGGTGTCCCAGGAGCTCGCCGCCCTTGTCGTCGACGGCAATCTCCACGCCGCGCTTGGTGTCGGTTCCCAGAGATGCATCAGCACCGGAGACAACCATCATCCAGCCGATGCGGATGGGATCGCCTTCTCCGACCTCGACGCACGTGTCTCCCTCGGGGCAGGCCAAGTCCGCCGCCGGGTTGCAGGCGGCGAGAGCTGTCGCCAGGAGCATGAGCACAATCAGCAGTCCAAATGCCTTTTTCATTGAAGTCTCCTCCTTCATTTTCACTAGCTTGGTTCGTTTGGGACCAAACATCCATTGTTCGCACCCGTATTCTGGAACGACCACCTCCTTTCGACCCTCAGAAGCCTTCTCGGCTCAGCTTGACGTTCGAGCTTGTACGCGCAAAAACTGCCGCGGATTATAAACCAGAGTGCGATATTTGTCAAATGCCCCTGGAAGAGCCTGGGCAAGGATCTCTCTGTTCTAGCAGGCTCCCTGGCATTTCCACCGGTTAGGGACCTTTGTCCTCTGCTGTGGTCCGCAGGCAGCAGCTCCGGCTGACCACAGCACACCTGCCCAGGCCGTTACTGCTGCGTGCGCTTGAGCTCTTCTTCGATAAGCACCCGCCTCAAGATCTTGCCCACCATCGACTTGGGCAGCTCGCTGCGGAACTCGACAAACTTCGGCACCTTGTAGGGCGCCATGTTCTCGCGGCAGTACTGGATGATCTCCTCCTCCGTCGCGGTCTCGCCCGCCTTCAGGACGACGTAGGCCTTGACCCTCTCGCCCTTCTCCTTGCCCGCCGGGATGCCCGCCACCGCCGCCTCCATGATCTTTGGGTGTTCATACAGGACGTTCTCGACTTCACGCGGGTAGATGTTGAAACCGCCGGTGCCGAGGATCATGTCCTTCTTGCGGTCTCGAATCTGGAAAAAGCCGTCGGTGTCCATGACGGCCATGTCGCCGGTATGCAGCCAACCGTCCCGCAGGACATTGGCCGTTTCAGTCGGCATGTTCCAATAGCCTTTCATAACCTGGGGGCCCTGGACGCACAGCTCGCCAAGCTCTCCGGGCTCCAGGACCTTCTCGCCCGTCTCCAGGTCCTTGACGGTGGCGAGGGTGTCGGGCAGCGGAATGCCGATCCAGCTCCCCTTCTTGCGTTTGCCATAGATGGGGTTGCAGTGGGTGACGGGCGTCGCCTCGCTCAGGCCATAGCCCTCCACCAGCTTGCCCCCGGTCAGCCGCTCGAAGGATTCCTGGACCTCGGGCGGCAGGCCGGCGGCCCCGCTCAGGCAGGCCTTGATAGAGGATACGTCATATTGCTTGACGTCGGGATGGTTCGTCACCGCGACGTACATGGCCGGTACGCCGGGAAAGAGGGTGGGCTTGTGCTTGTTGATAGACTTCAGCACGTGGTCCAGGACGCGCGGGTTGGGGATCAGGATCAAGGCGGCGGCGATGGCGACCCCTTGGTTCAGGCAGACCGTCATGGCGTAGCTATGATAGAGGGGCAGGGCCGTCATGACAGTCTCCTTGCCCTCCTCAGAGGAGGGCAGCCACCACCGCACCTGCAGCGCATTGGCCACCAGGTTGCGATGGGTGAGCTGCGCCCCTTTGGAAATGCCCGTGGTGCCGCCGGTGTACATCAGCACGCCGGTGTCGTCGGGCCCAACGTCCACCGGCTTGGGCTTGGCCTCCGCCTGGGCGAGGAGATCCTGGAACCAGTAGGTGTCGGCGTCGCCCGAGATGTCCTGGTAATGCCCCTCCTTTTTCTCGATGGCGACGGTGAACAAGAACTTGAGCAGGCCGGGGAAATACTCTTTCACGTTGGCCACGATGACCTTCTGCACGCCCGTTTCGGCCCGGATCTGCTTGACGAGGGGATAGGCGTGGCTGAAGGTCACGACCACGGTGCTGCCCGAGTCATTGAACTGGTGCTTTAGCTCACGGGCCACGTACACCGGGTTGCAGGGCACGACGACTCCGCCCACCATGAGCGTCGCATAGTACGCGATGACGAACTGGGGAATGTTGGGCAAATGGACGGCCACCCGATCGCCCTTTTTCACCCCGAGCGCTTGCAGGGCGGCCGCAAAGCGCTCCGTAAGCTCCAACAGCCGCCCATAGGTCATCGTGCTGTCCATGAGGCGGTTGCCCAGGGGGGCGACGACATTCCCATAGATCAGTGCAGGGCTGTTGCGATGCTTCTTGGCAGTGTCTACCAAAAAGGTGTGCGCCGGCACCTGGGGATAATCAATGTGGACCGGCACGTCAGGATCGTACTCCTTGAGCCACGGTTTCTCCATCTCTCTCTCCTTCTGTGAGCAGAACCCGCCCCCGTAGGAGCCCCTAGAAGCGTGTATAGGCAGTATAGCAGAAGATAAACCTACTTGTCAAGAACGCTCCAGAGCCTTTTTACATAACCTCCTCCTTCGAGGGCGGGTTGGCAACCTGCCCTTCTTCAGCTGCCGGCATGCCCGAAAGGTAGGAGCGGACGAGGTGCGTGGCCGAGAAGTGGCCAAGGGTGATGTAGGTGATGGGCATGTTTGGGCCCAGCAGCCGGCGGCGGATTTGGCGCGCCGAGAGCCCCTGTTCGTGCAGCGCCTTCATCTTTTCGCCCAGTTCTTGCAGGTAGGCGATCTTGTCCAGGAGGGGCTGCACGCCGGCGCTTCTGATGCTGCCGCTTCCGGAGAAGATCGTATTGACAGGCAGCTCGGCCATCCTGGTCAACGAGGAGATGATGCCGTGGACGTCGTACCCCTTGCGCAGGGCCTGGTCTTTGCCACCGATGTAGCTGTCGCCGGTGAACAGCCAGCCGTGCTCCGGCTCAAAGAGGCTGATGTGATCCGGGCTGTGACCAGGCGTGGGGATGACCTGGAAGGTTAAGTGTTTGGTCCGCACCACTTCGCCGATGGCCTCTCCCTGGCAGGGCTGAGGCCGCCCCCAAAACAGGAGGCGGTACGGCTGCAAGGGCTGCAGCTTTGGATTCGCCAGGATGGGCAGGGCCAGGGGATGGGCCATGATCTTGCAGCCGCTCATGGCTGCCACCGCGGCGTTGGCTCCAATATGATCCTCGTGGCTGTGAGTGTTCACTATCCGGGCCACGTGCCAGTCCTTGACCGCCTGGGTGAATTGGCGGGCGGTGTGGGCGCAGCCGGTGTCGATGAGCAGTCCGTCAACCCAATAGGCAGCCGTGAAGTAGGCCGGTTGGCCGATCACCTTGTTGGCCACGCGCAGCCTGATGACCTCGCCTTCGCCTGATACCTTGTCGACCTGGATCAATGTGATTCTCCTCTATCTGCGTCGCGACAGGCTGCCTTACGCCAGGCAACGACCGTGGCCCGTCGTTGCCACCGCTGCCGTCGACCGGCTCTACAGCTCGGCCATCTGCCTTTTCATCGCCCGGCCCAAGCGCATCATTCCCTCCTGGATAACCTCGGGCGGGGAGTAAGAGAAGTTGAGCCGCATGCACGAGCGCCCCTCATCGCCTTCAGCATAAAAGGCCCGGCCCGGCACAAAGGCTACCTTCTCCTCCAGGGCCACCTTCAGCAGCACCTCGGCGTCCACCGCCGCCGGCATGCACACCCAAAGGAACAGACCACCCTGCGGGCGGGTCCAGGTGACGCCCGGCGGAAAGTGCTCTTCCATGCAGGCCAGCATGGCATCGCGGCGCTCGCGGTACACCTCGCGGATGCGCCGGACGTGGACGCGCATCAGGCCGCGGCTGGCAATGTCGTAGGCCACGTGCTGGATCAGGCTGCTGGAGTGCAGGTCGCAGCCCTGCTTGGCCTGCACCAGCTTGGCAATGATCTGTTCGGGACCCACCATCCAGCCGAGGCGCAGGCCCGGCGACAGAGTCTTGGAGAACGTGCTGAGATAGATGGTGTTCTCCTTGTGCATCGCCGAAATGGGGCAAATGTCTTCCCCCTCGAAGCGTAACTGGCCGTACGGATCGTCTTCGATGATCGGGCAGCCATATTGGGCGGCCAGCTCTACGAGCCTGTAGCGTCGCTCGAGACTGAGGGTGACGCCCGCGGGGTTGTGAAAGTTGGGTAGCACGTAGATGAACTTGACGCCAGGGTTGGCTGCCAGGGCTTGCTCCAGCTCGTCCATGCGCATGCCGTTCTCGTCCAGGGGAACGGTGACATATTCTGGCGAGTAGACGTTCCAGGCCTGGATGGCCCCCAGGTAGGTCGGCCGGCCGGTGATGATCTTGTCACCCTCGTCAATCAGGATCCGGCCCAGCAGGTCGAGCGCCTGCTGCGAGCCGTTCGTGAACAGGATGTTCGCACGTGTGGCCGGGATTTCGTACTTGGCCATGGTCTCGATGAGATAGTCCTTGAGCGGCGGGTAGCCCTCCGTCTGCCCGTATTGCAGGGCGTGCTCTGGGTCGTGCTCAAGGACGTAGCGGCAGGCCTCCTGGAAGTCGCGAACGGGAAACAGCTCAGGGGCAGGCATGCCCCCGGCAAAGGAGATGATGTCGGGCTGAAGGGTGTACTTCAGCAGCTCGCGGATGATAGAGCTCTGCATCTTCTCGGTACGCCTGGCCAGGACCCCGTCCCAGTTTGTGGTATACTTCCCGTCATACTCGCTCTGCAGCGTCACTTGACAGCCTCCTTGTGCATGGGTTGAGATACAAACAAAAAGAGGCTTGGCCTCTTCTTGAGACGGCTCAAGCCTCTTCACGGCCCTCCATGTGCCATAAGGAACGGCAGGATCCGAGTGTGAAAGATAAAGCCAGAGGGTAGCGGGTGCATCGGCAAGGAATTGCTCCTCCCCTTCGGAAGCACCCTGGGAACCGCAGCCGGATACCCGGGGTGCACGGTCCACTCGCCTGGCCTGCTGGTCTCTACCGGCAGGGCGTCGTGGCGAGGTGTCTTCGGCGCTGTCGATACACCCATTATACAACGGTTTGGTACAGAAATCAACTCGGCACGGGCCGGGCGCGCGCCGGGCGCCCCTACGGCTGGCACTTTGGCTCTTCGATCGTCTGCATCAGGCGGCCAATGTCCTCGATCCGGGGCAGGACATGGTCCACGATGTCGGGCGCCGGGTTCGTGCCCCCGGCGAGCTCGGCGACAAGGACGGTGACCATGCCCAGCTCCTTGGCCGGTTTCAGATTGCGCACATTGTCCTCGACCAGGACGCACTCACCCGGCTGAAGCGCCAGCATGTCGCAGATGCGGGCGTAGGCACTGACCACCGGCTTGCTCTCGTAGTTCATGTCGCGCACGTCGACGACGCGATCAAAGTGCGACCTGACCCCCAGAATCGCCAGCACGGCCTCGGCGTGCTCGCGGGAGGCGTTCGTGAACACGACCTTCTGCTGGCGTATGCCGGCCAGCACTGCACCCAGCTCCTCGTTGTGCCGCAGATGGTTCTCGAGGCGGACGTCGTGCACAATGGCCAGGTACTCGTCGGGGTCGATGTCGTGGTGGATCTGAAGGCCGCGCATGGTGGTACCGTAGGTCTGGAAGTAGAGCCGGCGCAGCTCATTCGCCTCCTCGGGCGAGAGGTCCAGGCGTGTGCGCAAGTAGGCCAGCATCAGGTCACGGATCTGGTCCATGACTCCCGAGCCGGGCGGATAGAGTGTGTCGTCCAGGTCGAATAGGATGGCCCGGATCATGGCCGGCCTTCCTCGGCCAGGACCTGTCGCAGCACGACAGAGTCAAGGTTGCGCCCGGTGAGCAAGGCGACGACGGACCGGTCTCGGACCTGGATCTGCCCGCTGAGAAGTGGTGCGATGCCGATGGCACCCGAGCCCTCGACCACCAGGCCCTCCTGCTCCACGAGCCAGGCCACCGCCCGCCGGATATCCACCTCGGGCACGACCACGATCTCGTCGACCAGCTCGCGGGCAATCTCGAAGGGCAGGCGTCCAAAGCCACCGGCCAGCCCATCGCAGATGGTGGGTCCCGCCGCGTAGGTCTCGTACGCCCGGCCATCCTGCAGTGACAGCTGCGCGGCGGGCGAGGCCTCCGGCTGGAGACCGACGACGCGCACTCCGGGATGGATGGCCCGCGCCGCGACGGCGACCCCGGCGATGAGTCCGCCACCGCCCACCGGCACCAGGAGCAGGCCGGCATCCGGCAGATCCTCCATGACCTCCAGGCCGGCGGTGCCCTGCCCGGCAATGACGGCCGGGTCGTCGTAGGCCGAGAGGTAGAGGGCCCCCCGCTCCCGGGCGTAGGCCTCGGCGAGGGCGTGGGTCGCGTCATAGTCGTCGCCGGCCCGGCATAAGTCGCAGCCGAGGACGGCCAGGCGCTGTACCTTGTTGGCCGCCGCAGTCTCGGGCACAAAGATCGTCACTGGGGGTGGGTCCGAACCTGGGAACAGGGCCCGGGCAGCGTAGGCTACGCCCAATCCGTGGTTGCCGGCCGAGGCGGTGACAACGCCCCGGCTCAGGTCAGCCGGGGAGAGGCCGGCAAGCTTGTTGAGAGCACCGCGAACTTTGAACGAACCGGTCACCTGCCAGCATTCCGCCTTGAGAAAGACCGGGGCGCCCACCCTCTGGCTCAGAGCCTGGCTGTGGAGCAGAGGGGTACGCCAGGCATGGGCTGCAACCACGTGGCGTGCAGCCAGGATGTCAGAGAGCGTCAAAACCATACGGTTCCCCCGACTGGCCGGCACTGCCGTTTTGTGATGACGGTCATAGGAGCCATGATAGCACAACCACGGCGTGTTGGCAAACAAGAGGACGGGAAGCCGGCGACGATGCTGTCTCCGGCCTCCCGCCCCACGGTTCACGGTTGTTGCACTGTCCCTTGACGGCAGGCCTCACTTCCTTCGGTCCCGTTTGCTCGCTCGGGATCGCCAGATCCCAGGCCAGGGGCGGCGGATCTGGCGATGCGCCGCGAGCACACGACCCGCTTGCTTCGACCTTGCTACCGCCTGGCCATCCGCTCAGGTGAACCCCGGATCCACCCGCGCGTCACGCGCCGAGCGCCGCCAGCATGGCGGGGATGACCTGTTGAGCATCGCCCACGATGGCCAGGTTGGCCAACTTCATGATCGGTGCTTTTGGGTCAGAGTTGATGGCCACGACGAACTTGACGTTCTGCACGCCAAAGGTATGGTAGACGTCGCCCGCAAGGCCGCAGGCTACGTACAGGTCCGGTGCGATGAGCTGCCCGCCCACGCCGACCACTCGGTCTTCGCCGATCCAGCCCTCGTCGAGAGCGCCTCGCGAACCGGCCACGACACCGCCCAGGGCGGTGGCCAGCTTTTGCACCAGGGCAAAGCCCCCGGCGTCGCCCATGCCCCGCCCGGCGCTGACCACGACGCGGGCCTTGTTCAGGGGGACGTGGGGCAGCTCGACGGCCGCCTCGCCCTCTGCCCAGGTGAGCTTGCCGGCGGCCTCGTCCAGCTCCAGCTCGACCTGCTCCACACTGCCCGTGCGGTAGGTGTCCTCGAAGGGCATGCTGAAATGGCCGGGCAGCAGTGTCGCCATCTGCGGCCGGGCTTCGGGGCAGGCAGCGGTGTTGTACACTTCGCCGCCGAGGACGGGAAAGGTGCCCAGGAGCAGCCGCTCTGACATGTCGAGGCCCAGCTTGACGCAGTGGCTCATCAGTCCGGTGTTCAGTCTGCCGGCCAGCGCCGGCGCCAGGTCGTTGCCGAGGGAGGTGGCGGCCATGAGCAAGATCTCGGGCCGATACTGGCCCACCAGCGCTGCCATGGCCTCGACGTAAAGCTCGGGCTGGTACGCGGCGAGGGCGGGGTCGCCGGCCAGGAGGACCTTGTCGGCGCCGTACGCAAAGAGCTTCTCGGCCAGGGGCTCGACGTCGGGGCCGAGGAGTACGCCGTACACGTAAACGCCGATCTGGTCCGCCAGCTCCCGGGCTTGGCCCAAGGCCTCCAGGCTGGCAGGCAGGAGATCGCTGCCGGACGTCTCGACCAAGACCCAAATGTTGCGGTAGCCTTCGCCACCCTCTTCGATGGCCTCGCTGCCCAGTTCTTCGTCCATCCAGCTGTCGAGATAGCTAAAGTCCATATGTGCCTCCTGCTAGGCGCCGATCAGCTTTTGAAGCCTGAGGGCCATCACTGCCTCGCCGGCCACAGTTGCCGGATCGCCGCGCAACACCTCGCCGGTCTCTAGGGGCGGCGGGAAGCTCTCCCCGCGCATACTCAGCACGGGTTTCAGTTCCTCTTCGCCCAGCTCCAGGTCGGCCGCGCTCCAGGTGGTGACCTCCCATTCGCGGTAGGCGTTCATGATGCGCGCACCGTGGGGGAACCGCGCCGGAAACGCTTCGGGTGCCACGGTCACGACGGCCGGCAGCGGGGCCTCCAGGGTCGCGTAGCCCTGGCCCCAGCGCCGCGTGGCTTGCAGGCCGCCGTCTTCGGCCTTCAGGGCAAACACGTCAGAGACCCGGGCGTAGCCCAGGGCCTCGGCCAACCGTGGCCCGACCTGCCCGCTCCCCGTGTCGCCCGACTGGCGCCCGGCGACGATGAGATCGGCGCCGCCCAGCTTTTGCACGGCGGCGGCCAGAGCGCGCACAGCAACGGCCGTGTCCGCGTCCTTCAGGGCCTTATCGGCGATCAGATAGGCGCTGTCGCAGCCCATCGCCAGGGCCTCGCGCAGCGCGTCTTCGGCTTGGGGCTTGCCCAGGCAGAGGGCGACGACGGTATGCTCCTCGCCGTCGCACTTGAGCTGCAGGGCTGCTTCGATGGCTGCCTTGCTGCCCGGCCCGACGATGTACTCCTCTTTGTTGATGAAAACTCGTTCCTTGTCCCGCCGCACGCTGATGCCGGCCGGGTCCAGGATTTGCTTCACCAGGGCAATGATCTTCACAGGCTCACTCTCCTTTGTTCCCTCGCTTCCCTGTTACGTCGGGATGCGCAGGCCGTAGGGCCGGAAGAGGTTGGCAGCGATGACGATCCGTTGGATCTCGTTGGTCCCCTCAAAGATCTCGGCGATGCGGGCATCGCGCCAGGCGCGCTCGACCCAGTAGTCGCGGCTGAGGCCCAGGACGCCGTGGACCTGCACCGCCTTGTCGATGCAACGCGAGGCAACCTCCGAGCCAAAGAGCTTGCAGGCCGCGGCCTCCATCACGTGGGGTTGGTGGGTGTCGATGAGCCAGGCCGTGCGGTAGATGAGGGAGCGCAGGGCCTCGATCTCGGTATACATGTCGGCCAGCATAAAGTTCACCGACTGCTTGGTGGCAATGGGCACGCCGAACTGCTCGCGGACCCTGGCCCACTGGGTGCAGCCTTCGAGGACGGCAATGGCTCCACCCAGGCAGGCCGCGCCGAGGCTGGCCCGGCCGACGTCCAGGCTCTTCATGAACGTCAAAAAGCCGGCGCCGAACTGGCCCAGCACGTTCTCTTTGGGGACGCGCACGTTCTCGAAGACGCACTCGGCCGTCGAGCTGCCACGGATGCCCATCTTGTTCTCCAGGCTGCCGATGGAGAAACCCGGCCAACCGGTTTCGACGAGAAAGGCGGTGATGCCCCCGTAGGCGCCCAGCGACGGGTCGGTGACGGCCATGACGGTGATGATGTCCGCGATGTCGCCGTTGGTGATAAAGACCTTGGCGCCGTTGATCCGGAAGTAGTCGCCGTCGCGCACGGCGGTGGTCGTGATGGCCGCCGCATCGGAGCCGGCCTGGGCCTCGGTGAGGCCAAAGGCACCGATGGCCTTGCCGCTCGCCAGGGGGACAAGGTACTTTTGTTTCTGCTCTTCGGTGCCGTCCAGGTGGATGGACATGGCGGCGATGCCCGTATGGGCACCGATAACCGTGGCGGTGCTGGTGCAGACCTTGCCCAGCTCCTCCATCATGATGCAATAGCCCGTCTCCCCGCCGCCCATGCCGCCATACTTCTGGGGAAAGGGCACACCCATGAGCCCCAGGGCGGCCGCCTTCTTGACCGTCTCATGCGGAACGCGGTGCTCGGCGTCGATGGCCTTGGCCAGCGGTTTGACCTCGGCTTCGGCAAAGTCGCGCACCATGCGGCGGAAGAGCTGGTATTCCTTGGGAAAACTAAAGTCCATAGTCCCATCTCCTTGTCAGAACTGCAGACGCGACAGGCCTGCAAATCAGGTCTTTTACCACCTGCCCATCTGCTCTCTTTCTACGGGCGGATGTCCATCCCTTCCTTCTTGTAGACGTCGCGGGCGATGAGATGCTGCTGGATTTGGTTTGTGCCGTCGACGATGGCCAGGGCGCGGGCATCGCGGTAGTAGCGCTCGATGGCATAGTCCTTCATGTAGCCATAGCCCCCGTGCACCTGGACCATGTTGTCGGTCACCTCGGCGGCAACCCGGGCGCCGAACAGCTTGGCGACGGAGGACTGGAGCGCATAGTCCTGGCCGGTATCGGCCAACCAGGCCGTTTCGGTCACCACGCAGCGCAGCGCCTCGGCGAGGACCTTGGCATCGGCGATATAGTTCTGGATGGCTTGCTTCTGGGCGATGGGCACGCCGAACTGGATGTGCTCCATCGAGAACTTGACGGCCTCTTCGATGGCCCGCTCGCTGGCTCCCAGTGACAGGGCAGCCACGCCCAGGCGGCTGAGGTTGGTGGCTGCCGGGAGAAGGGCGAACCCCTGCCCCTCCTCGCACAGCCGGTTCTCGGCCGGCACGAAGGCGTTGTCCAGGTAGAGCGTGTTGCAGGCTACCCCACGCAGGCCGAGGGTCTTTTCCCGGTAGCCGACTTCGAGGCCCGGCGTCTCTTTTTCCACGAGAAAGGCAGTGATCCCTGCCTCGGCCCGGGCAAAGACCAGGAACAGGCCGGCCAGTTGCCCGTTAAAGACCCAGGTCTTGGTACCGTTGAGCACATAGCCGCCGTCCTTTTTCTCGGCGGTGGCTTGCAGGGCATTGATGTCGGACCCGGCGCCCGCCTCGCCCAGGGCAAAGGCGCCCAGCCTGTCGCCAAAGGCCAGGGCCGGCAGGTAGCGGTCCTTCTGATCCGGTTTGCCAAAATCGAGGAGCGGCTTGACGACCAGGCTGTTGTGGACGTTAAAGGTAAAAGCCGTGGACATGTCGGCGCGGGCTAGCTCTTCGAGCATGAGCGTGTAGGTGTAGGTGTCGAGTCCGGCGCCGTCCATGCTCTCGGGCACGAGGGCCGCCCAGAAGCCCTGGTCTACCGCCTTGTTGAGGAGATCTACCGGTGGCGCCTCGCCCTGGTCGATCTCTTCGCCCTTGGGGCGGATCTCCTTGGTGCAAAAGCCGGCAAACATTTTCTTGAACTGCAACTGGTCTTCTGTCAGTCTTAGGTCCATACGGTCCCTCCTCTGATCGCGGAAAGGGTTAGCAGACCGCCTGCAAGGTCAGGCACCCGATGCCCTTCGGGACGGGCACCTCGCGCCGGTCTGTGCCGGCCGGCTCGAGAGAAGCGGCCAGGCGACGGGGGACCCTCGAGTGGCGATCCCCCGCCTCCTTGGTTCCTCGTCTCAAGCCTCTCGCCCTACTTGTCCTGGAACCTCGGGCGCCGCTTTTCCCGGAAGGCGGTCAGCCCTTCGGTCATGTCGGCGCTGCCCTGCAGTGCGACAAACTGCTGGGCTTCGACGTCCATCGCCTTGCCCATGTCATCTTCGGCCAACCCCTCGTAGACCGCGTTGAGGATGGCGGCCATGGGCAAGGCGCTCCACATGGACAGCACTTTGGCATAGCGCTTGGCCTCACGCACGACGGTGCCCACGGGAACGACCTTGTTCACAAGCCCGATGCGATACGCTTCCTGGGCTTTGATGTTGTCACCGGTCAGGAGTATCTCCAGCGCCCGGCCCGTGCCGACCAGGCGTGGCAGCCGCTGCGTGCCGCCCCAGCCGGGGATGATCCCCAGCTTGATCTCGGGCTGGCCGAACTGCACGGCGTCTTCGGCAATGCGGATGTGGCAGGCCATGGCCAGCTCGTTGCCCCCGCCGAGGGCAACGCGCCCGTTGAGGGCAGCGATGACCGGCTTTTTGCATCTCTCAATCTTCAGGAAGAGATTCTGGCCCTTCTTGAGAAAGGCGTGGGCGGCTTCCGTGTTGTCCTTGACCGCAAAGATCTCGTTGATGTCTGCACCCGCGACAAAGAACTGGCCGGCGGCGGTGATGATGATCACTTTGACCTGTTCGTTCGCCGCCGCTTCATCAAAGGCCGCATCCAGGTCTGCGAGTTGCTGCTGGTTAAAGGCGTTGGCCGGTGGGTTGTCGATGGTGAGAATGGCGGTGCAGTCCTCGATGCTCATCTTGACGGTTTGATAGTCTGCCATTGTATGCTCCTTTCAGCTTTCCCTGCGTTGTTAGGCCGTCCACTCCATGAAGCCGCGGCCGCTCTTCTTGCCCAGCTCTTTGGCCCGGACCTTCTGGTAGAGGATTTCGACGGGGTGGAAGCGCTCGCCGTACTCCTGCTCCAGGGCCTCGAGCCTGGCCACGACGACGTCCAGCCCCATCTCGTCCATGTACTCCAGGGGGCCCATGCGCACCAGCTCACCGCCCTTGTTGACCTGCATGCCGATGCCGGCGATGCAGGCCATGTCGATGTCGTTGACGTTGGCGATGTTTTCCTGGACGCACATCGCGGCCTCGTTGAGGAAGGGCAGGATCAGCCGCTCGACGCTGAACCTGCTGCCTGCCTGCACCTCGCCCGCGTCCTGCATGCGTTTCACAATGTCCGACACCGGCTCGGCCCTGGCGTCGGTGTAGGTGTAAAAGCCGGCGCCGGTTTTCTCGCCAAAGCGCCTGGCCTCCACCAGCTTGTAGTAGAGCTTGGCCGGCTTGACCCGATCGCCATACTGGCTGTAGAGGTACTCGCCCACGTGAGCGCAGACGTCGATGCCCAGCATGTCCATGAGGATGAAGGGGCCCATCGGCCAGCCAAAGCCGTCGCGGCCCAACGCTTCGTCGATCTCCGCGGCGCTGGCGGCGCCCTCCTCCAGGGCCAGGGTCGCTTCGTTCAGATAGGGCATCAGCAGCCGGTTGACCAGGAAGCCCGGGCACTCCTGGACGATGACCGGGATTTTGCGCAGCTCCTGAGTGAACTGCTGCACGGTGTCGATGGTGTCCTCGTCGGTGCCGGCGCCGGGGATGATCTCGACCAGTTTCATCACGTGGGCCGGGTTAAAGAAGTGCATGCCGATGACCTTGTGCGGACGGCCGGTCGCCTTGGCCATCTCGGTGATGGACAGCGCGGAAGTGTTCGAGGCGAAAATGGTGTCGGGCCCGCAAACTTGGTCCAGCTCTTTGAGGACCTGCTGCTTGATCTTCATGACCTCGGGCACGGCCTCGACAATGATATCGACGTCGGAGAGGGCATCATAGTCCAGGGTGTACTCGATGAGGCCTAGCTTCTCCTGCATCTGGCCGGCAGTCATCTTGCCCTTTTCCACCCGGCCTTGGTAGATGCCCTCCACGGTGGTGCGCGCCAGTTCCAGCTGTTTCTCGTCGATGTCCTTGACGACTACGGGTAGGCCGGAGTAGGTGATGACCTGGGCGATGCCGCCGCCCATGGCCCCCGCGCCAACCACTCCTGCTTTAAAGATCCACATCGCGTTCCTCCTCTATCGGGAAACTGGAAAATCGGGACGCGGATGCGACCCGCATTCTCAGTCTGGCTGCCTACCAGGTAGGCAGGGCGATGGCCGCGCCCGGGTCGTCCAGGCGGACGAAATAGATCCAGCCGTCGGGATATTTCTCGTAGGCGGCCTCGTTGGCCTTGCCCAGGGTAGGCGCCACGAAAAAGTCGCCGCTCTGCGGCTCGATGGCCACCACACCTGTCTGGCCTGCCAGCTCAGCCTGGATCTCGCCCAGGCGCGCCTTGGCCTTGGCCTCGAACTCGGCCTTGACTTTCTTGTCTTCCCACATTGCTACGTCTGCCATGGTCCGCCTCCTATTTCCGCTCGACGACGATGCAGCCGCCCATGCCGCCCCCGACGCAGGCGGTGATCAGTCCCAGGGACGCGTCGCGGCGCGCCATCTCATGGGTCAGCGTAACCATGAGCCGGGTGCCCGTGGAGCCCACCGGGTGGCCCAGCGCGATGGCCCCACCGTTGACGTTGACCTTGTTCCAGTCCCAGCCCTGATCCTCCATCTCGATGCCGCAGGCGATGGACTGGGCGGCAAAGGCCTCGTTGATCTCGACGACGTCAATGTCCGAGAGCTTGAGGCCGGCACGCTGCAGCGCCTTGGGCACGGCGTAGGCCGGCCCGAGGCCCATGATCTCGGGCGGAATGCCGGCGTAGGCATAGCCGCGGATGGTGGCCATGGACTCCAGGCCCAGATCGCGGGCCTTGTCGGCGGTCATGACGAACACCGCC
>JBFYTF010000674.1:0-5901 GCA_041300865.1 Anaerolineae bacterium | reverse complement strand
CGCCAGGCGCGAGGAGCTGTGGAGTGGAAACCGGGAGGACGTCCGTACATCCTTTTTCAGCCGCGACTCGATCATCGTCTGGGCGATCAAGAGCTACGGGCGCCGGAAGAGACAATACCCGAACCTTCTCCGCCAGCCAGAGTACGGCCACCTGCGGGTGGTGCGACTGCGCTCGCCGCGCCAGGCGGCACGCTGGCTGGAGGACGTAACGAGGCCTGGATGACCAAGATCCGGACGCACGCCATCCGCGAGCTCGAAGAAAAAAGGATCCCTTTTGAGGTGCTGGAGCAGGGGCACAAGGCCAGACACGCGGAGGAGGCCGCGAGCGAGCGAGGGGTAGCCCTGCGGCAGATCGTCAAGACGCTGCTCGTGCGCCGCCCTGACGGCCGGCACGTCATTGCCCTGGTGCGGGGCGACCAGCGCCTGAGCCTTAAGAAGCTGGCGCGCCTGGCCGGGGTCAAGACGCTGGAGATGGCGCCCGAGGAGGACGTGCCGCGCATCACCGGCTACCAGGTGGGCGCCGTGGCGCCCCTCGGCCTGCGGCGCAGCGACCTGCCCGTCTACGTGGACCAGCACATCGTCCAGGAGACCCGGGTGAGCATCAGTGCCGGCCGGCATGACACAGGCCTGGAGCTGAACAGCGAGGACCTGGTCCGCGCCGTCAGCGGCCGGGTGGCAGACCTCACGGAGTGACGCCATGAACTTGGACCGCAGACGCTACCGGCGCATCGTCCGCTATTTCGCCGGCGTCATTGCCCATTTCGTGTTGTGGGAGATCGTGCTACGCCGCCTGCTGGGCGGCCGGGCCGTCGAGCGGTCCTTTGCCCGGCGCTGGCAGCGCATCGCCCGCCGCTACCGAGTGCTGGCCATTGACCTGGGAGGCGTGCTCATCAAGCTCGGGCAGTTCCTGAGTGTGCGCGTCGACGTGCTGCCGCGGGTGGTTACGGCCGAGCTGTCGGGCCTGCAGGACGAGGTTCCGGCCGAGGAGCTGGCCGACGTCCTGGCCGTCGTAGAGGCCGAGTACGCCCAACCGGCGGGCGCGGTCTTTGCCTGGTTCGCACCCGAACCGGAGGCCGCCGCCTCCCTGGCACAGGTGCACCGCGCCCGGCTCCATACCGGAGACGAGGTCGTGGCCAAGGTGCAGCGGCCCCGCATCCAGACCGTCGTCGAGACCGATCTGCGTGCCATCCAGACCGCGGGGCGCTGGCTGAAGCGCTATGGGTCGATCCGCCGTCGCGTAGACGTCGACCGGCTGTACGAGGAGTTTGCGGCCACCACGCGACGGGAGCTGGACTTTGTGGCCGAGGCGGAGAATGCGCGGCGCTTTGCGGCGAACTTTGAGGACGATGAGGGCGTCCGCGTGCCGCGCATTTACGACCAGGTATCGACGGCGCGGGTGCTGGTCATGGAAAACGTGGCCAGTATCAAGATCGCCGACTTTGCGGCACTGGAGCGGGCAGGCGTGCGGCGCAAGGAGGTGTCGGACCGGCTGTTTGACACCTACCTGCGGCAGGTGTTCGTCCACAATTTCCTGCACGCCGACCCGCATCCCGGCAACCTCTTTGTTCAACCTCTGCCGCGGCTGCCCTTTGCCGCGCTGCAGTCCGCCTCGGGCGACGGCCAGGGGCGTGCCTTTCGCCTGGTGTTCGTCGACTTTGGCATGGTTGCGGTCATACCCGAGCGGCTGCGGCCCTACCTGAAAGAGATCCTGCTGGGCTTTGCGACCGGCGACTCGGGGCGCACGGTGCGCGCCTACCGGGATGCGGGCTTCTTGCTGCCCGGCGCCGACCTGGCGCGCCTGGAGCAGCTCGAAGCCCAGACGATGGCGCGCTATTCGGGGCTGACGCTGCGCCAAGTGCAGCAGGCGGCCATGAACGAGTGGCAAAACATGGCGCGCGAGTACGGCGACATCCTGTACCAGATGCCCTTCCAGTTGCCCACCGACCTGCTCTTCGTGGGCCGCGCGCTGGCCATCCTGTCGGGCATGGCGACCGCGCTGGACCCGGACTTTGACCCGTGGCGGGCCATCGAGCCCTTTGCCCGCAACATGGCAGCCGAAGAGGCGCGGCGCGACTGGCGGGGACTCCTGGGCGAGGTTGAGAAGATGGGCCGGCTGGCCCTGTCGTTGCCCGGACAGGCAGACCGCTTTTTCCAGCAGGCCGCCCAGGGAAACCTCACGGTGCGTAGTGCCTGGACCCCCGAAGCGCTGAGGAGGCTGCGCCGCCTGGAAGCGGCCGTCGACCGGCTGGCGGGCGCCGGCGTCTTTGCCGCACTGTTGGTGTCCGGGGTGGCGGTCTACCTGATCCAGGGCTTTGGGGCCATGAGCACCCTCCTCCTGGTGTTGGCGGGCCTGGCGCTGCTGTTCACGCTCCTCCGGCGCTAGCCGCCTGCGGGGCAGCCGGGCGCGGCCGCTCACAGGATGAGCATGGCGTCGCCGAAGGAGAAAAAGCGGTAGCGCCGGCGGATGGCCTCCCGGTAGGCGGACAAGATCGTCTCTCGCCCGGCAAAGGCCGAGACCAGCATCAGCAGGGTGCTGCGCGGCAGGTGGAAATTGGTGATCATGGCCTCGACGACGCGAAAACGGTAGCCCGGCACGATAAAGAGCTCCGTCGGGCCCGCGTAGGCCTGGACGGTGCGCCAGGCACACGTCCCTCCTTCGTCCCAGCAGTTGTCCCCCGCCGCGGGTGGCCCGGCGGCGGCCGATTCCAGGGCGCGCACCACCGTGGTGCCCACCGCTACCACCCGCCGGCCCTCCAGCCGGGCGCGATTGATCTGCTCGGCCACGGGCGCGGTCAGCTCATACCATTCGGTGTGGATGTGGTGGTCCGCGACCTGTTCCTCCTTGACCGGGCGAAAGGTGTCCAGGCCAATGTGCAGGGTGATGTAGGCCAGCTCGACACCCTGCTGCCGGAGCGCGATCAGCAGCTCGGGGGTAAAGTGCAGGCCGGCAGTGGAGGCCGCCACCGAGCCCTCGACGTGGCCGTAGACCGTCTGGTAGCGTTCGGGGTCGGCCAGGGGTTGGTGAATATAGGGCGGCAGGGGAACCACGCCCAGGTCGGCCAGGGAGGCCTCGATGGGCCGGTCGAAGCGCACCAGGCGGCCACCCGACTCCAGCTCGGCCACAATCTCGGCGCCCTCGACGGCGGCTTCCGCCGCGGCGCGTGCAGCGTGCAGCTCCAGGCGCACGCCAGGCCGCAGGCCCCGGCCGCGGGTCAGCGCCTCCCAGGTGCGCTCGTCGTGGCGGCGGAGGAGCAGCAGCTCGACCCGGCCCCCCGTACCGGCCTTATGGGCAAAGATGCGGGCCGGGATGACTCGGGTCTGGTTGAGGACCAGGAGATCGCCGGCCCGCAGGTAGTCACCCACGTCGCGAAAGAGCCGGTGCTCCACCTGGCCCGCGGCCGCGTCCCGGTTGCGGTCAAGTACCAGCAGCCGCGACGCATCGCGGGGCTCGACGGGGGTCTGGGCGATCAGATCCGCGGGCAGGTCGTAGTCAAAGTCGCGCGTCTTCATGCCGCCGGCCATCCCCCGCTGAAATCGTTCGCCGGCGAACACCGCGCGTCGTTGTCCTCGCCGGTAAGGGGCAGGCTGAGCAAGGCGAAGGATCTCCTCACCGCAGGTCCTTGAAGGTCACGAGCTGGATGTCCGGCTGCCTGAGGCGATCGGCCACCCGCGGATCCTGGAGGGACCGCAAATCCCCCTCACGCCAGTCGCCATCGTAGCCCGGGTGTGCCAGGAGCTCGGTGGTCCAGCCGTCGCGCAGGCCGTCGAGGACGGACAGCAGGTACTCGGGCGACCGGTTGCCGGGCATGGAAAAGTGCTGGATGAAGGTGTTGGGACGGCGGATGCCGGCCCGATCGACCCGGCGGCGGTAGTAGCTGCCCATGAACCGGACCAGCCACGTGGGCAAGCCGTTTTGCCGGGCAAACGTGGGCGCCATCTCCTCGAGGTCGTCGCCAAAGGGCGCGCGGATGGGCAGGCCGTACTCGCGGGCCAGCTCCAGTGTGATTCTGAAGCGGTCGGGCCGGACGTAGGAGATGGCGCAGTGGTTGTCGAGGTGGTCTGGCTGCCGGCCGGTGCCGGCGACAAAGCGCTCGATCTGGGCCCGAAACTCGGCGCGGAGCTGGGCTGTGCTGCCGGACCGCAGGCTGCGGAGGATCTGGGAGTCGTTCAAGAAGCGATGATCGGCGCCGATGAGGGCCGGCACTTGTTGGGGGGGCAGGACGGGAAAGCCGTCGTTCATGACCAGGTGCACGCCGGCTCCCAGGTCGGGATGGTCGCGCAGGTAGGTGGCGGCCTGGGGCCAGGCCGGCATGTTGGTCATGCACGAGGCGCTAGAAACCAGGCCGGCGCGGTGCAGGTCGACGATGCCGCGCACGACGCCGTTGTCATAGCCCAGGTCGTCGGCGTTGATGATGAGTCGTTTCATGCGGCCTCCTGTTCAGGGTCCGGCACCGGCTCGGCCTGCATCGACCACGCTCCGGTGTGGGTGATGCGCGCGGGCACGAGCCGGCCGGTCCAGTCCTGGTGGCCCACGTCAAAGAAGACGAGCTTGTTGGTGCGGGTGCGGCCGCGCCATTTGCCCCGGTGGCGCTCCTCTACCAGGACGGAGACGGTTTGGCCGAGGAGCGCGGCATTGATCTCGGCCACGATACGCTCCTGGAGGTCGTCCACGGCCCGCCGGCGGCGATCCTTTTCGCGGGCCGGCACATCGTCGGCCAGGCGCGCGGCCGGCGTACCAGGGCGGGGCGAATAAGCGGCGACGTGGACCATGTCAAAGCGGACCTCTGCCAACAGGCGGTAGGTCGCCTCGAACTGCGCGGCGGTCTCGCCCGGAAAGCCGACAATGACGTCGGTTGCCAGGCCCACTTGGGGCATGGCGGCCCGGATGCGGCCCACGAGGTCGAGATACTGGGCCACGCTGTAACCTCGACCCATGCGCCGCAGCACCGTGTCGTCGCCCGACTGGACGGGTACCTCCATGTGCTCGCACACCAGGGGCAGGCGGGCGGCGGTCTCTACCAGGCGCTGGGTCATGTCCGCCGGGTGGGAGGTCAGGAAACGGATGCGGGCCAGGCCCGGGACGTCGTGTACGGCCTCGAGAAGGTCGGCCAGGTCGGGGGGCCGGTCCTGCGCGCCGTGCTCCAGGTCGTGCCCGTAAGAGTCGACGTTCTGGCCGAGGAGCGTAACCTCGCGCACGCCCCGGGCGGCCAGGTCACGAACCTCGGCGAGGATCTCGTCCAGGGGGCGACTGCTCTCCCGCCCACGGCGCAGACGAACGACGCAGTAGGTGCACAGGTGGTCGCAGCCGTAGCTGATGGGCACGCCCACCGAGACCGGGACCAGGCCGGCGTCGTGGTGGTCCGCGGGTGAGCCGCCGGCCGCCTTCTCGCGCGCCACCTCCAGCAGGGCCGGGACGTCGGAGGGCAGGATAAAGGCGTCGACCCAGGGGTAGTGGTGCTGCAGGGAGGGGATATCGTGGACGAAACAGCCCATGAGGGCCAGGGTGACCTCGGGCCGCCGCCGCTTCAGGCCGGCGAGGGAGGTCAGCCGCCCCAGCACCTTGTCCTCGGCCCCCTGGCGGACGACGCAGGTATTCAGGACAAGCAGGTCGGCAGCCTCCGGCTGGTGGGCCTTCTGGAAGCCCAGCTTCTCCAGCTCTTCGGCCGCTCGGCGGGAATCGGCCAGGTTCATCTGGCAGCCGATGGTCCAGAGGTAATACTTCAACTGTCGAACTCGAAATTGTTGTCGGCGAGGCGAAGGGGAGGCAACTGCACGTCCTTGGGCGACAGGACCGGTTCGGCGATGGGCCACTCGACGCCGACGTCCGGGTCGTTCCACACAATGCCGCGGTCGAGCTCCGCGTCAAACTCGGCGGTCACCTTGTAAAGGACATCGGCCTGG
>JBFYTF010000673.1:0-7152 GCA_041300865.1 Anaerolineae bacterium | reverse complement strand
ATGCCGGTCACCATCGACCATCAGGCCAGAGCGCCTCAGCCCAGAGCTATTCCCCCAAGTCTGCAAATCACGTCTCAGAGCCCTTCGTCCACTCGGCGTACCCCAAAATTAGAATGGCTGGAGCTGTGCGTGGGTCGGGATATCCTCTGCTCGGGCGCTGCCGACGCCCGGATCGGGGCGGCGACCATGCAGCGCTGACGCGCTTGCCCCGAGGTTCGATCTGCGGTATAATGTTCTCACTCCTGCGAGGGCAGTCGCCGCCGGGCAGGGAATCTAAACGGGAGCGCGAGCTTGTCTTTCCTCTTTTCCTGGCGTCGCCGCATGGGCGACATTGCCCGGGTGCGGCGCATCACCGAAGTGCTCGTCCGCAACGGGCTCGGTTTCCTGGTGCAGCAGTTGGCCCTGGACCGCTTCCTGCCCCGATTCGGGCGGGCGCGGAGGCTACGGGCTGAGCAGGCCGCGAGCCGTCGTACTATGCCCGAACGCCTGCGGCGCACCCTGGAAGAGCTGGGGGCCACGTGGGTTAAGCTCGGCCAGTTTCTCAGCGGCCGCGCCGATCTCCTGCCGCCGGCATACATCGAGGAGTTGTCCAAGCTGCTCGACGCCGCCCCCCCAGTGGGCATTGAGCAGGTAAGAGAGGTCATCGTGCGGGAGATGGGTCTCCCAGTGGAGGACCTCTTTGCTCGCTTTGACGACGTGCCCATCGCTTCGGCCTCTATTGGACAGGTACATCGCGCACAGCTGCCCAGTGGACAGGAGGTTGTCGTCAAGGTTCAGAGGCCGGGCATCGAGGCTCAGGTTGAGGCAGACCTGAACCTGCTGCTTGGGCAGGCCCGCTTCCTCGAGCGGCGGTCGGAAGCGATGCGCGAGCAAAACGTCGTGGCTATTGTCGAGGAAGTTGCCCGGTCGCTGCGCGAAGAGCTGGACTACCAACGCGAGGGCCGCAACGCGGAGCGCCTGCGCGCCAATCTGGCCTCCGATCCGCGCTTTGTCGTGCCCGGCGTGTGCTGGGACCTGACCAGCCGGCGCGTAATCACCCTGGAGTACCTGGAAGGCATCAAGTTCAACGAGCTGAAACGCCTGGAGGCGGCCGGCTACAATCTGCCCTCGATCGCGCACGTGGCGGTCGAGGGCTACCTGGCCCAGATCTTTGAGGACGGATTCTACCAGGCCGACCCCCACCCGGCAAACCTCCTGGTCGTCGATGAGCGCATCGGCATCCTCGACTTTGGCAACGTCGGCCAGCTCACGGAAAGCCAGAAGCAGCTCCTGAGTGACATGTTCCTCCAGATCCTCGACGAGGACGTGGAAGGCCTGGCACGGACCATCGTCAAGATGGGGACATCGCTTACCCGCCCCTCCCTGGAGGGCCTGGAACGCGATCTGCAGCGGCTCCTGGTACGCTACTGGGGCGTCAGCCTGGAAGGGCTGGCCGTCGGCGAGATGGTAGCGGACATCTTCAAGGCTGCCCGCTTGCACAAGATCTTCTTGCCCGCCGATCTCGTCCAGCTCGCACGTACCATTCTGACAATGGAGGGCACGGGGCTCGCGCTAGATCCCAACCTCGTGCTGGTCGAGGCTCTGCGCCCCTACGCCGTGCGGCTGGTGCGCCGCCGCCTGTCGCCCATCCTCGCCGGGCGGCGGGCTCTGCGCGTCATGCGCCAGACCGCGGACCTGGTCGAGGACTTGCCGCGACGTGTGGACACCCTCTGGGATCAGCTGGAGGCAGGCGAGCTCCGCTTTGGCATTGAGCTTCAGCACCTGAGCGCGATGATCAGCAAGGTCAACAGTATGGTCAACCGCGTGGTCTACGCTATCCTCGTCGCAGCCCTCATCGTCGGCTCGTCGCTGATCCTGCTGGGCGGCCGGGAGGCGTGGGTGTTGCCCATCCTCGGCATCGGCGTGCCCGTGGCCCAGATCGCCTTCCTGGGGGCAGTCCTCGCCGGTGCCTGGCTGCTCATCAGCATTGTCCGTTCGCGCACCCTGTAAAAGGAGCCAGACATGGCAGAAGAAGAGCCCCGTGGTTGTTTGAGCCGGCTGGCAGGCCACCAGCCCATCGTCCAGGTCCTCGAGGCCGCCGGCGTCGGGCCGGCGGCGAGCTGTGCCGGCATGGTGCGCGGAGGACGCGTCGCCATCGACGGCCAAGTGCAGCACGACCCGCGGGCGCGGGCCGATCCGTTTCGCCAGCAGGTGACGCTGGATGGCGCGCCGCTTTCCCTAGAGAATGCGTGCCGCTACCTTGCCCTCAACAAGCCCTACGGGGTGCTGTCCAGCTTTACCGACGATGAGGGCCGGCCTACTCTCGCCGACCATGTACCCGTGCCCGGGGTTTACGCCGCCGGCCGGCTCGACCTTGACAGTGAGGGCCTGTTGTTGTTGACAGGGGACGGCTGGCTTATCCATCGCCTGAGCCACCCACGGTACCACCAGCCAAAAACCTACCTGGTCCAGGTGGAGGGCGTGCCTGACTGGGAGGCGTTGGCCGCGCTGCGCCGCGGTGTGCAGGTCAAGGGACGACAGACCGCGCCGGCCGGAGTCGAGATGTTGGACGAGCCCCCCGACCTGCCACCCCGGCCGGTGCCTATCCGCGAGCGCCAGTCAATTCCGACAACCTGGCTGCGCTTGGTGTTGATGGAGGGTCGCAAGCGACAGGTGCGTCACATGACGGCCGCCGTTGGTCACCCCACACTGCGCCTGGTGCGCGCGGCGATCGGGCCCATACAACTCGGCAACCTGGCACCGGGCGAATGGCGGGAGTTGTCGCCCGGGGAGCTGGACGCCCTGCGGAAAAGCCTCAGCGTGGCAGCACGGCAGGCCGGCGACGCGGAGCGGGTCGGAAGGCGCGCCTCGCGTGGCGGCGCGGGCCGATCCAAGAGCAAGAGGCAGCGCCGCACTCAGTAGGTCAATCGGTCTCCCTGGCCGGCCTCTGCGAAAGGTGGGCAGAGGATAACCCAGTCGACATCCGACAGGCAGAAGCCGCAGCCGTGGCCCAGATATGCTCGCACGGCCTCTTTGTCGTAGGCCCAGAGCTCATCCAGGGGTGGCGGGGTGGGCGTCGGGGTCGGTGGTGGAGCCGTCGGCCGCGGGGTGGGCTTGGCCGGAGGCGGCGCCGGGGCGGGAGAGCTGACGGCCAGGTTGGCGCTCCGGAACCGGCCGGCCCATTCCCGGGTCAGATCCAGGTACAAATTGCCATACGCCTTGCTTGGCTCGATGTAACTGCCCTCGGGCCATTCGTTGAACGAGTTGACGATCACCCAGTGGGGCTTGCTGGCAATGGCCGCCTGCCAGGACTGGCGATAGTAGTCGCCACCCTCCCGCCCCTGAACAAAGCCGCTGCCCGGCCGCACCTTGCGGTCATCGTAGCCCGGCATGACCGTTGCCACCCAGAGCTTGGCCGTGCCGTGGTCGCGGTTGTAGGCGCGCACCCGGTCCCCCCACTTCGGCAGGGTCTGCGCCGGAGGGATGCGGTTGGGCCAGGTAATGCTGTACAGGTGGTGTCCGTCAAAGACCGACTGGTAGCCCAGATCGGTCCCCTCCGCGATCCAAAGGGCCTGGCGCTGGGGATCAACCTGGTCGCGCAGGCTCTGCCAGGCGCCGGCGGAGAGGCGTGAGACGTTGTAGAAAAAGACGACAGGGCGCCCATTGTAACGCAGGTAGGCAGGGTGGACGGCGTGCACGGTGTGCAGGTGCCGCAGGTTTTCGGCATAGCTGCCGGTGCCCCGCATGAAGGGCGAGTTGGGGTCAAAGTCGACGGCGACGCGAAAACCCTTCTGCGCAGCCTGCTCCAGGAGCGCCTTCAGGTTCTTTTCTGTCTGGTTGCCCTGTCCCCACCAGTTCAGGACAAACGCATCGATCCCCGCCCCTTTGGCCTGGTCGATTTGGCGGGCCATCACCTCTGGATTGGCCGAGGCGTAGGGCTCGTCAGGCACGTCGGGGACCTTGCCCGAGCTCCAGGTCGCCTGGTCGTACCAGGCATAGTAGAAAGCCAGCACAAGGCGCTCGCCTTCAGCCTGCCCTACGACGGGGGACCAGAATCCTGGCCCAAAGGCCAGGGCGGCAAGGGCCAACGCCCGGAGGGCACCTTTCCACCTCGAAACCACAGTTCTCCCTCTCCTCCTCGTTCTCCGGCGGCCATTATAACCGAAACGCGGCCGGGCGACAAGCCAGCCCGGTGCCGGGTCCGGGCCTGGTACACCCTTGGCAAAACGGATACCTCGTGCTATACTCTCCCCTTGAACGACCTGACGAGGGTGAAGGAACGTGAGCGGAAATGTGATCGACGTACTTGCAGAGCGGGGTTTCATCGAGCAGGCGTCCGACGCCGAAGGGCTGCGGGCAACCGCGGAAAAACCCATCACCTGCTACGTGGGCTTTGATCCCAGCGCAGACAGCTTTCACGTGGGCAACCTGGTACCCATCATGGCCCTGGCGCACATGCAGCGGCACGGCCACCGGCCCATCGCCGTTATGGGTGGCGGAACGGGCATGGTTGGCGATCCCAGCGGCAAAACCGAGATGCGCCAGCTCTTGGACGTGGAAAAGATCGAGGCCAACCTGGCGCGGCTGCGCGAGCAGGTCAGGCGGCTCCTGGACTTTGCCGGGGGTCGCGCGCTGATGGTCAACAACGCCGACTGGCTGCGTCCCCTGAACTATCTCGATTTTCTGCGCGAGATCGGCCGGCACTTTTCCGTCAACCGCATGCTTTCTGCCGAGGCGTACCGCACGCGCTATGAGAGCGAAAACGGCCTCAACTTCCTGGAATTCAACTACATGCTCTTGCAGGCCTACGATTTTCTGCACCTCCACCGCGAGCTAGGTTGCGTGCTGCAGATGGGCGGCAGCGACCAGTGGGGCAACATTCTCGCCGGCGTTGACCTGATCCGGCGTGTCGAGGGCGGTCAGGCGTACGCCGTCACCTTCCCGCTCGTGACTACGAGCTCGGGCGCCAAGATGGGCAAGACCGCGGCGGGCGCCGTGTGGCTCGACCCCCAGCTCGTGTCGCCCTTCGAGTACTACCAGTACTGGATCAACACCGAGGACGCGGACGTCGGGCGCTTTTTGGCGCTGTTTACCTTCCTGCCCATGGAACGGGTACGCGACCTGGGCAAGCTGTCTGGTGCCGACGTTCGACAGGCCAAGGAAGTGTTGGCCTTTGAAGCTACACGCATTCTCCATGGAGAAGAAGCGGCGGACCAGGCGCGGGAAGCGTCGCGCCAGCTCTTTGGCCAGGGCATGGCCACCGGCGCCGTGCCCACCACCCACATCGCGACGGGTGAGCTGGACGCAGGTATCCTTGCTCCCGAGCTGTTCGAGCGCGTAGGTCTATGCCGTTCCCGAAGCGAGGCCCGCCGCCTCATCGAGCAGGGCGGTGCCTGGATCAACGACCGGCAGGTCAGCAGCGTCGATGAGCTGGTAACGAGCGCCGTGCTCGACCAGGGAGCGCTGCTGTTGCGGGCCGGCAAAAAGCGTTACCATCGCGTCCTGCCTGCCTGAAGGACGAATAGAAGGGCTCGGGAGCCTGGTTCCCGAGCCCTTTTTTGTTTTCCTGGGGCGGCAACCGACCGGGGATCACGCCATTTGCGTAACTACTTGTTTCTTGCTCTGCATAATGGCCCACACAACGATGACCAGCAGGATGGCCGCCGCGATCCAGATGCCGATGCTGCCCTGGCCTTCCACGATGAGCGGTGCCGCTATCAGGCTCACCAGATTGACGACCTTGATCATCGGGTTCAGGGCCGGGCCGGCCGTGTCCTTCAATGGGTCGCCCACGGTGTCGCCCTCGACGCCTGCCTTGTGGGCCGGTGAGCCCTTCCCTCCATAGTGGCCGTCCTCCACGTACTTTTTGGCATTGTCCAGGGCGCCGCCGGCGATGGCCATGAACACCGCCAACAACTGGCCAACCAGGATGACGCCGGCGAGGAAAGCGCCCAGGGCCTCGACCTGGAAGATGAGGCCCACCAGCAGCGGCACGCCAACAGAGAGGGCGACCAGGCTGACCAGCTCTTTCTGGGCGGCCGCCGTAGTGATGCTCACAACCTGGCCATAGTCCGGCGTCACGATGCCTTCCAGCACGCCCGGCACCTTGAACTGGCGGCGCACCTCCTGGACCACCAGGTTGGCGCCCCGAGCAACGGCGCGCAACGAGAAGGCCGAGAAGAGGAAGGGCAGGGCGCCACCCAGCAAGAAGCCGATGGTTCCGTCGAGGGTCGACACTGGGATGCCCTGCTCCAGCAGCTCCGTCAGCGTCCTGTCGGGATACAGTAGGGTCAGGGCGTCGGCCACGAAGGAGAAAAAGAGAGCCGTGGCCGCCACCACCGCCGAGGCGATGGCGATCTGCTTGGTGATGGCCTTGGTCGTGTTGCCCACGGAGTCGAGCTCGGCCAACAGGCGCCAGGCATCTTCGCCTACCCCCGCCATCTCGCCGATGCCGTTGGCATTGTCGGCGATCGGTCCGTAGGCGTCCATGGCCACGTTGTTGCCGGTGTGCGACAACATGCCGATGCCGACCATGGCCACACCGTAGAGCATGTAGATCAGCGAATCATTGTAAAAGATGATATAGCTGGCACCAAGGGCCACGACGATGGCCAGCAGGCTCCAGACACTGGCTTCCATGCCCAGGGCCAGGCCGGAGAGAACAGTGGTCGCCGTCCCGGTCTGCGTCGACTCGGCAATCTCTTGCACCGGCCGGCGCTTGGCTGAAGTAAAGAGCGAGGTCAGCGGGTTGAACACGACTGCGAGACCAACGCCTACGGCGTTAAGCGTTGCCAGTTGCCACTCGTTGGCGTAGAGGATGGAAAAGAGAAAGGCGAAAATGACGGTGTTGATAGACGACACCTCATAGGAGCGGAACATGGCCTCTTCCGCGTCCTTCGCCCGCAAGAACTTGATGGGGAACTTTTCCCAGATAGGTACGGTGAAGGTTCCGAGGATAGAAGAGATGACGCCGATGGCCCGCACGATAAGGGGATAGACGATCCAGAAGGTGTTGCCCGTCTCGCGCAGCAGGAAGAGGCCGAGGATTAATGTCGAGACGATGGTCACCTCGTAGCTCTCAAAGATGTCGGCGGCCATACCGGCACAGTCACCCACATTGTCGCCCACGAGGTCGGCCACGACGGCAGCGTTGCGCGGATCATCCTCGGGTAG
>JBFYTF010000656.1:0-2658 GCA_041300865.1 Anaerolineae bacterium | reverse complement strand
ACAACGATCTGGTCCTCGACGACCGCTGGGTCTCGCGACACCATGCCCGGGTGCGGCGCGAAGGGGACCAGTACCTGGTCGAGGATCTGGGCAGCAAGAATGGCACGCTGCTCAACGGGCGGCGCATCACCGCGCCCACGCTCCTGTCCGATGGCGACGAGATCCAGGTCTCGCCCCTGATCCCCCTGACGTTCGTGGGCTATGCTTCCACAGCTCCGCTGCCCGCCGAGGTTGGGACGCCGGGCCTGGCGTTCGATCCGGTCGCGCGAGAGGTGTGGGTCCGAGGCCGGCTCCTCGATCCCCCACTGTCCCAAGCCCAGTTTACGCTGGTGGCCCTGCTGGCCGAGGAGCCGGGCCGCGTCTACAGCCGCGACGAGGTGATTGGCGTGGTATGGCCCGAGGCCCAGGCCGAAGGCGTCAGCGATGAGGCCATCGACGCCATGGTGCGGCGCATCCGGCTGCGCCTGCGAGAGCTCGATCCCGGCCGCGAGTACATCGTGACCATGCGGGGTTACGGTTTCAAATTCGAGGCTGGCTAGGACTGGGTCATTTCCTTTAAGATCGCTTGCGCCCGGTCCAGGCGGACCTTGCCCTCTGTGACCAGGCGGGCCGCCACAGCCGCCACCTGATCGCCGCTGGCGCCGGCAGCCATGGCCACCTGCCGGGCGTGGAGGGCCATGTGGCCGCGCTGGATGCCCTCGGTGGCCAGAGCACGCAGCGCACCCAGGTTCTGAGCCAGGCCGACCGCCGCCATGACCTCGGCGAGCTCGCGTGCCGTCCTCGCGCCTACGATCTTGAGGGCCACCTGCGCCCCCGGGTGAACTCGAGTCGCGCCGCCCACCGTGCCCACCGCCAACGGCAGCTCCAGCGTGCCCACCAGGGCTCCATCGCGGTCACGGCTCCAGGTCGAGAGGGAGGTATACCGCCCCGACCGGGCGGCGTAGGCATGGGCCCCGGCCTCGATGGCCCGCCAGTCCTGGCCGCAGGCCACGGCCACGGCGTCGATGCCGTTCATGATGCCCTTGTTGTGCGTAGTGGCCCGGTAGGGGTCCACCGCGGCCAAGGCATAGGCCTCGATGATGCCTTGCACGACCTGCTCGCCCTTGTACTCGTCAAAGGCGAGGGCCGCCGCCGGAATCGTGCAGCGAGCCCTGGCCAGGCGGCGGTCGGCCAGGTTCGAGAGGATGCGCAGGTGCACTCGCCCACCCGTGATCTCTTCCACCAGGGGCGCCAGGGCCTCGGCCGCGGTGTTGACGGTGTTGGCACCCATGGCGTCCCGCGTGTCGTACAGCAAGTGGGCTACCAGCATCGGGCCGGCGGGTGTGTCGGGCAGGACGCGCAGCTCGAGGTCGCGTGCCCCGCCGTGCAGCGAGACGACGACCGGATCCGTCTGGTTGGCAAGGTCGAGCAGGCGCTCCTTCTGGCAGAGCAGGTCGAAGCGAGCAGCCCAGGGATCGGGCACATCAAGGATCTGCATCTGGGCGATCATTACCGGCTCCGTAGAGCAGGTGCGGAATCCCCCCGCCTGGCGCACGATCCTGGCCATGAAACTGGCCGCGGCGACGACCGACGGCTCCTCGATGGCCATCGGGATGAGGTAATCGCGACCGTTGATCTGGAAGTTGGTGGCGATGCCCAGGGGTAGTCCGTGGATACCCACGACGTTCTCTATCATCTGGTCGGCGCGGCCCGGCGCCAGTCCGGAGCCGGCGAGCAGTGCCTGTTCCTCCTCGCTCAAACCGGCCCAGCCGGCCACTTCCTGGACTCGCTCCTCGACACTTCGCTCGTAAAAACCGGGTAGACGCGAGGTTTTTTCCATCCTATCCTCCCAGAATTTCCCTGATGCCGGCTAACCTGGACGCTGCGGTCTGCGCTGCCAATCGACTCGAACTAGAACAGGGACAGGGCCTGCGCCGCGATTGACACGGGCTCCAGGAAGAGCTGCGGATAAAGCCCAAGGATGATGGTCAAGGCTGCCAGGAGGGCGACCAGCAGCGAGGCGATGGCCGGCTGGCCGGCCATGTCGGGGCGCTCCTCGGGCGCAGCCATGGCGTTCAGGCCGCGCAGAACGCCCACGACGACGCCGGCCGATGATGCCGCCAGGGCGATGAGCGTCAGGACCCAGACCCACTCCTGGCCGGGCACTGCCGCCGAGCCGGATAGCTGTGCTCCCGGTGCGTAGGGCAGGGCCCAGTTCCAGACGGCGCGGCTCACCGCCCAGCGGGTCGGAAAGCCCACGGTGAACGGAAAGCCGGCCAGGGCCAGCCCACCCAGAATCAGGCCGGCCGTGGCGACGGGCAGCCGCTGGGCCACACCCCCCAGGCCGGCAAAGCGGTTGGTCGCTGCCCGGTGGCGGACGATGGACAGGGCGGCGGCCATGAGCGTGATGGCCAGGCTGTGGCTCAGCCCGTGCAGCAGCGACAATTCGAGGCGTTGGCTGCCACCGGAAGCAAAGGCCAGCAGGAGCACCCCAAGGTTGGCCAGGGCCGCGTAACCCATGAAGCGGCCCAGGTCCCGCTGCACGGCGGCCATCACGCCGCCGCTGAGGGCCATGCCCAGCCCTGCCAACAGGATAACCCCCAGGACGCTGGGACCTTGCAGCAGGCCGGGATGGGCAGAGGCGAAAGAGATGGCGAGGTACAGCGCCATTCCCTGGCC
>JBFYTF010000610.1:0-3397 GCA_041300865.1 Anaerolineae bacterium | reverse complement strand
TGCTCGGAGATGTTGCTGCCCGGCTGGGGAAAGATGAAATTGGCGACCTTGTAGCTGCCCAGGTCGGGGTGGAGAAGGGGGGCGCCCGGCTCCGCGCCCTCAACCGGGTCAAAGACGGCCGGCAGCTCCTCGTACTCGACCTCGACCAGGGCGGCACCTTCGGCGGCGATCTCCTCGCTGCCGGCCACCACGCCCGCCACCGGCTCGCCCACGTACCGCACCCGGTCGCGGGCCAGGATGGGCCGGTCGACCAGGTAGAGGCCGATGTTGTGGGGCACGCCGGCGCCGGTGACCACGGCCTTGACGCCCGGCAGGGCCAGGGCCTTGCCGGCGTCGATGCGCTTGATGAGGGCGTGGGCGTGGGGGCTGCGCACCAGCCGCCCGTAGTAGAGGCCCGGCCCGAACTGCAGGTCGTCGGCATAGACCGCCGCGCCCGTCACCTTGTCATAGGCGTCGATGCGCTGCACGCTCTTGCCCACCGGTTCAGACGTCTGCCCCTCCATGTTAACCCCCTCCTTGGCCCGCCGCGGCGTCCTGGATGGCGTCGATGATGCGCACGTACCCCGTGCAGCGGCATAGGTTGCCGACGATGGCCTCCTTGACGGCCTCTGCCGTGGGGTGCGGGTCGCGCTGCAGCAGGGCGTGGGCCGAAATCAACATCCCGGGCGTGCAAAAGCCGCACTGGACGGCATTGTGCTCCACGAAGGCCTGTTGCAGCGGGCTGGGCTTGCCGTCGACGGACAGGCCCTCCACTGTCTGAACCTCGTGGCCGCCGGCCTCCACGGCCAGCATCATGCACGAATTCACCGGCTCGCCGTCGAGCAGGACGGTGCAGGCGCCACACTCGCCCGCCTCGCAGCCGTTCTTGGTGCCCGTGAGGGCGAGCCGCTCGCGCAGCATTTGCAGCAGCGTCATGTTCGACGGGACGTCCAGCTGCTCGGCGCTGCCATTGATGGTGACGACAATCGTGTGCCTGCCCATTTCCCCTCCAATCCCCGTTTCAGGGCTGCAGAGCCTGCCAGGCTGCGCGCAGCTCGCGCAGGGCCAGGTTACGGACCATTTCTTGCTGGTACTCGGCTGTGGCGCGGACGTCGGTGATGGGGCTGGAAACTGCCCGGGCCAGCTCGGCGGCCTCGACCAGGCTCTCTTCCCCCAGGACTTGGGCTGACAGGAGGGCCTCCGCCTCGCGCGCGCGAATGGGCGTCGGCGCGACAGAGCCCAGCCCCAGGCGAAACTCGTAGCCCGAGCGCGTGCCGTCGGCAAAGGCGAGGACGGCGACGGCCACCAGCGATAGGTCGCCGCTGCGGCAGCGGCCCAGCTTGCGGTAGCGGGCCACGGCGCCCAGGCAGGGCGGCGGAAAGTGGATGCTCGCCAGGAACTCGCCGGGCTGGAGTATCGTCTTGCCCGGCCCGAGGAAGAATTCGCCGGCCGGCACCCGGCGCTCTCCGCGTGGGCCGAGCAGACTGAAGCTCGCCTCCAGGACCAGCGCAGCCGGTCCCATGTCGGCGCAGGGTGAGGCGTTGCACACGTTTCCGCCGATGGTGGCCCGGTTTCGGATCTGGTATGAGGCTACCGACCCGGCCGCCTGAGCCAGGAGTGGGTAGTGGGCCCGGACGTCGGGGTGGCGCACCAAGTCGTTCATGGTCACCGCCGCGCCGACCGCCAGGCCCGCCTCCAGCGTATAATGCACCTCGCGCAGGCCCGGCACGGCTTTGACGTCGACCACCAGGCGGGGGCGCAGGCGCCCCTCCCGCAGCCCCGGGAATAGGTCGGTGCCACCCATGAGCAGCTGCGCTTCGGCGCTATGCGCCTGCAGCAGCTCAACCACCTGCTCGGCCGTGGTGGCCCGAACATAGTCGAAACTGGGCAAACCGGGTCTGGCAAACATGTCGTGTGCCTCCTTGCTCCATGTGCAGGCGGATGCGCCCCGCCTGCTGCTCCTGTCAGCGTCCCTGGAATCCTCTGCCCCGCCGACGGCAGGCGCTTAACCTTCGACGATCAGGCTCCGCACCTGCTCCCAGATGGTGGGCAAGTGATCGTTCATGTCGTGACCTGCGGCCCTGAGCTCCAGCAGGCGCACGCGGTCGGGGTACTGCTCCGCGTACTCCCTGCTGCCGGCGACGGGCACGATGCCATCGTCGCGGCTGTGGATGATGACTGTAGGCGCCGCGGGCGGCACCCATTCGCCGTAGCGCCGGCCGTCAACCTGGAAGTCGAAGCGCAGCCGTGGCCGCCCGGGCAGGGCATAGTGGGAGACGGGCATGCTGCCCTCCTCCTCCCAGCGGCTCATGACCTCTTCCGAGTCCCAGATGGCAGTCCAGCGCAGGAGGGGTGCCAGCAGCAGCATCGTGTCGACGTCGCCGTAGCGGTGGGCATAGTTCACGGCGACGAGGCCGCCCAGGGAGCTGCCAATGAGTGACAGGGGCCCCAGCTCGTGGTCGAGGACGTACTGGCGCAGGCGGTCGATCATGCCGGTGGGTGTCATCCACTCAAAGTCGGTCGGAGTCGGGTTAAAGTTGATGGCGTAAAAGCCGTTACCGGCGCCTGTCTCTTCCATCTTCTCGCGCAGGTAGTTGGCCTTGCGTGCCTGGTCTGAGGAAGCAAAGCCGTGCAGGAACAGGATCGCTCGTTTCGTCATGGTCCTCTCTACCTGGGATAACCGGGCGGCGGCAGGCCGGCCCGGCGGCAGCTCACACCGCCCCGACGCGGTGCAGGTTGGCGCACTCCACGAACGTGTGGCCCAGCACGTCGACCAGGATCTCGTCGGTGTGCTCGCCCAGGCGCGGCGGAGGCAGGCGCACGGCCGCCGGCGTCGCCGACAGCTTGTAAGGGAAGCCCGGAAAGCGCACCGTCCCGGCGCCCTCGTGCTCGACGGCCAACACCATCTCTCGGGCCTCGGCCTGGGGATGCCGAAATACCTCGGGCACGCTATTAATGGGGCCGCACGGCAGCCCCGCCTCGCGGAAGAGGTTGAGCCACTCGTCGGCATCCCGCTCGAGGAAGGCCTGGCTCAGGATGTCGCGCAGCTCCGAGCGATGTGCGACGCGCGCGCCATTGGTGGCAAAGCGGGGATCGTCCTTCAGCCCCGGCCGCCCGATGGCTCCGCACAGCACGGCCCACTGCCCGTTGTTGGCTGCCGCCAGGGCGAACCAGCGGTCCCGCGCAGGAAAGGCCTCGTACGGCGTGATGCTGGGATGGGCGTTGCCCAGGCGCCGGGGTCCTTCGCCGCCGACAAGGTGGTTGGAGGCGACGTTCGTCAGCAGGGCCACCGCCCCGTCCAGGAGCGACATGTCGACCAGCTGGCCCTCGCCCGTCCGCTCCCTGGCATGCAAGGCGGCGAGGATGGCCGTGGCGGCAAACATGCCGGTGGTAATGTCGACAATGGGCACGCCGACGC
>JBFYTF010000520.1:0-23836 GCA_041300865.1 Anaerolineae bacterium | reverse complement strand
ACCAATGATGTTGCGCACCATGATAATCGAAGGCCGCGGGTCGGCTTTGGCTGCCTGGATCGCCCGGTCAATGGCCTCCACGTCCAGCCCGTCTTCAACCTTCTGGACCTGCCAGCCATAGGCCTCGAACCGCTTACCGCTGTCTTCGGTGAAAGCAATGTCCGTAGAGCCTTCGATCGAGATCTTGTTGTCGTCGTAGAGGTAGATGAGCTTGCCGAGGCGCAGGTGCCCGGCCAGCGACGCTGCCTCGGATGCCACGCCTTCCATCAGGTCACCGTCGGTGACGATGGCATAGACACAGTGGTCAATGATCTCGTGGCCAGGCCGGTTGTAGGTGCTCGCCAGGTGCGCCTCGGCGATGGCCATGCCGACGCCGTTGCTCAGCCCCTGGCCGAGGGGCCCCGTGGTAGTCTCCACACCGGGAGTCAAGCCGTATTCGGGATGGCCCGGTGTGAGGCTGCCCCACTGCCGGAAACGTTTCAGATCATCAAGGGGCAGATCATAGCCGGTCAGGTAGAGCAGGCTGTACACCAGCATGCAGCCATGCCCTCCTGACAAGATAAAGCGGTCACGGTTCGGCCACGCTGGGTTGCCCGGATTGTGCCGCAAGTGACGGGTCCAGATGGTATAAGCCATAGGTGCAGTGCCCATCGGCAGTCCGGGATGCCCCGAATTGGCCTGTTGCACACCGTCCGCTGACAGGAAGCGGATGGTGTTGATGTTCAACTGCTCCAGTGGTGACTGTGTCTGTTCTGGCATATCCCTCTCCGCGCCGAAAGTTGCAGCTGCTCTTTGCTACGCCTGATATGCACGCGACGTCACATCCCCACCGGCACCGGTCCAGTTGGTATGGAAGAACTCGCCGCGCGCCCGGTCGATCCGCTCGTAAGTGTGCGCGCCAAAGTAGTCGCGCTGCGCCTGGGTCAGATTAGCCGGTAGCCGCTCGCGGCGGTAGCCATCGTAGAATGCGAGGGCGCTGGACAGGGCAGGTGCGGGGATGCCCATCCGCACTGCGTCCGCCACAACGCTCCGCCAGGCACCTTGGGCCACATCCATGGCAGCGCGGAAGTAGGGCGCCAAGAGCAAGTTGCGCAGCTCCGGGTCGGCGTCGAAAGCTTCCTTGATCTTGCCCAGGAAGGCAGAGCGGATGATGCAGCCGCCACGCCACATCAGAGCGATGCCGCCCAGGTTCAGATTCCAGCCGTATTCCTCCGCCGCTGCCCGCATGAGCATGTAGCCCTGGGTGTAGGACGCGACTTTGGCCGCATAGACCGCCTGCTCCAGGTCGGACAGAAACGAGGCCTTGTCGCCCGTGAACTGCGGCACAGGGCCGTCCAGGATTTTTGCCGCCTGGGCGCGCTCGTCGATCCGCGCCGAGAGGAAGCGGGCAAAGACAGCCTCACCCACCAGGGTGAGCGGCGTGCCCTGATCCAGTGCCGACGCGACGGTCCATTTGCCGGTACCTTTCTGCCCGGCACTGTCCAGGATCAGGTCCACGACCGCCTGGCCCTGCTCGTCGCGGTAGGCCAGGATGTCGCTCGTGATCTCGATAAGGTACGACTCCAAGAGGCCCCTGTTCCATTTGGCAAACACGGCGCTCATGTCGTCGTTGCTCAGTCCCAGCCCTTCTTTCATGAGATGGTAGGCTTCGGCGATAATCTGCATGTCGCCGTACTCAATGCCGTTGTGCACCATCTTGATAAAGTGACCGGCGCCGTTCTCGCCCACCCAGTCGCAGCAGGGCGCGCCGTTCGGGTCGCCCTCAGGCACCTTCGCGGCGATCGCCTGGAAGATCGGCTTGACGTGCGGCCAAGCCTCGGGCGAGCCACCGGGCATGATGGACGGCCCGTGCCGCGCTCCCTCCTCGCCACCAGAGACGCCGGTGCCGATGTACAGCAGCCCCTTCGACTCGACGTACGCCGTGCGGCGCATGGTGTCCTCGTAGTTCGAGTTTCCGCCGTCGATGATTATGTCGCCCGGCTCCAGCAACGGGAGCAGTTTCTCGATAAAGTCATCGACCGGTTGGCCGGCCTTGACCAGCATCATCACCCGGCGCGGACGCTTTAGCGCTGCGACCATCTCTTCCAGCGAGTGCGTCGGGATAATGCTCATGCCCTTCGCGGGACCGCTAACAAACTCATCCACGACCGAGGTTGTGCGGTTATAGACCGCGACGGTGTAGCCGTGGTCTGCCATGTTCATGACCAGATTCTGGCCCATGACAGCGAGGCCAATCATGGCGATATCTGCTTGCTCCATGTGTGGGTCCCCTTTCCTAGCGTTGAATGCGAGCCGAGCCACCTTTGGCAAAGGCCCGGACCTGGTCGACAGTCGCCATCGTCGTGTCGCCGGGGAACGTCGTCAGCAGCGCGCCGTGCGCCCAGCCCAGGTTCACCGCTTCCTGCTCGGAGACACCGGCCAGCAGACCGTAGAAAAAGCCTGCAGCATACCCGTCGCCGCCACCCACGCGATCCAGGACGTCCAGCTCGCAAGTAGGCGCCTGATAGGTCTGGCCGTTGATCCAGGCAACCGCGCTCCAGCTGTGGCGGTTGGTGGAGTGCACCTCGCGCAGCGTCGTCGCCACGATCTTGACGTTCGGGTACATGTCCGTAACTTGGTCGATCATGCCAAAGAATACGCTCGGGTCCAGCTTGGACTTGGCTGCGACTTCGGGCCCGGCGATGCCGAGCCCCATCTGCAGGTCCTCTTCGTTGCCGACGATGACGTCGACGTTCTCCACGATTCGCTTCAGGACTCCCAGCGCAACGTCGTGCCCGCCCCACAGGTTCCACAGCTTGGCGCGGTAGTTGAGGTCAATGGAGGTCACGGCGCCGGCTGCCTTGGCCGCTTTCATGCCCTCGACGATGAGCTCGCCGGTGGTCTTGGACAGGGCGGCAAAGATGCCGCCGCTGTGGAACCAACGCACGCCCGCGGAAAACATCTGGTCCCAGTGGAAATCACCCGGCTTGAGCTGGGCGCCGGCTTCGTTGCAGCGGTTGTAGAACACCACGGGCGCACGCACGCCCTGCCCGCGGTCGCTGTAAACCGTGGCCATGTTCGGGCCGGTAACGCCGTTGTGCTCAAAGTGCTTGTAGAAGGGCTTGACGCCCATGGCCTTGACGCGTTCCGCGATCAGGTTGCCAATGGGATAGTCCACCATGGCGGTCACGATGCCCGTTTTCAAGCCGAAGCAGTCGGCCAGATTGGCGGCCACATTGAACTCCCCGCCGCTGACGTGGATGTCGCAGTGGGTGGCCTTGCGGAAGGGGATGATGCCGGGGTCCAGGCGATGGACCAGGGCACCGAGCGACACAAGGTCCAACGCCCCTTCCGACTGGAGGTTCAGTCCGTAGTTCATTGTAAGCTCCTTACTTCACCTTGTATAGTTTTTCGCCGGCCTTGGCGACGTACAGGATGCCTTCGTCCTCACGATTCTGCCAGTCGGCCGGGTTTAGGCTGGCCGGGTCCAGATAGCCCAGGTTGAGCCTGGCACAGTCCTCGGCAGGGATCTTGCTCGCCAGCGTGACCTTGACGTTGGCCTTCTCGCCGCCGTTTTCCATCACGCCTGACCCTCGCACATGGGTGCTGTGGGCCAACACGCCCAGCGGCACGTGCTTGTAACGATCCCAGTCATTGAGGAAATAGGGCAGGACGTGATAGCCGACCTCATAGATGTACTTGCCGTGGACCGGGCTCACCACGTCCAGGTGCGGGGCATATATGACCACTTCGCCCCCCACTTCTACGCATGGCTCGATCTTGTACATGCACTTGCCTGCGGTCCAGAGCTCGTCGTACATAGGCGGGCAGCAAGACAACACGCGCTTGTAGGGATGGTCGCACCACTGGATGTACCGCTGCGACGACGCGTCGGCCGCCGCGCTCCAGGCCTCGTACACGTCCCCGATCAAAACCCCCGCCAGGTCGTGCCCCTCGATGATCAGGGCCGCCAACGTGGCAGGCGTTTTCAGGCGCGTGGTCGCGGCGTGGATCATGGCCCGCACAGGGGTATCCTTGATGCCGATCGTGCCCACGACCGTCGCCAGCGCACCGAGCCAGTGCGTGGCATTGATCATGTCCGGTCCCGAGATGCCAGGGAAAAAGTACTTGGCTCCACCTGAGAAGCCGACGACTTCGTGCGGGAACGTCGGGCCGAGGATGATGATGTGATCGTGCTCCAACACGGCCTTGTTGATGCGGATGTCGATCTCGGTCGGCAGCGACGGATGCCAATCTGGTCCGGCGAGCTGCTTGATCTCGTCCTGGTCTAGGACGCCCAGCGAGGTCAGCGCCGCGGGATTGTCCCAGGCATGGTTGAGCAGGCCCACCCGCTTGAAGGTTGTCCCGCGCTCCTCCGCCGTGATGCCCACCAAGTGGTTCAGCCCCTCCTCAGAGTAGCCGGGATGGGTCCCCAACGCCACCATAAAGTTGAGCTCGCCCACGTCGTGCAGGACCTCAACCAGCACGCGAAACAGCTCCGGCAGCGGGAGCGAGCGAGTGTGGTCGGGGATGAGCACCAGAACCTTCTGCCCGGAGAGCCTGCCGCCCAGGCCCTTGATCAGAACATCCCTTGTGGCCTCATGGCTCAAGAGGCCTGTTTCCGAGATTGCTTGAGCGATAACCATGGATTACGATCTCCCCCAGAAGGGCTTGCCCTTTCGCGCCGCTTGACGTTGATGCGTACCCTGCTCAGCGGCAACCATTCAGTAATCACTAGACTCCGGCGTATGCCGAGAAGCCTCCATCCACCGGTACGGTGATGCCGGTCACGAACGCGGAGGCGGGCGAAAGCAGCCACAGCACACACCCCAGCAGGTCTTCTGGAACGCCAAAGCGGCCCATAGGCGTGTGGTCCAGCACTTTCTGGCCACGCGGGGTCCACACACCAGTGTCCTTGTCGATCAGTAGGAAGCGGTTCTGCTCGCCCAGGAAGAAGCCGGGAGCGATGGCATTTACCCGAATACTGCCCGAGTAGTTCTGCGCCAAGTGCACGGCCAGCCAGGCGGTAAAGTTGGTGACCGCTGCCTTGGACGCCGAGTACGCTGCGATATTGGTCAATGGCCGGAAGGCGTTCATCGAAGAGTAGTTCAGGATGACCCCTTGGCCGGTGTCGGCCATCTGCTTGGCCAGGACCTGGCAGGGCATGATCGTGCCCATGAGGTTCAGATCCAGCACAAAGCGCATGCCCTCTTCAGGGATGTCAAAGAAGCTCATGGACGGCGAGACCGTAGCCTTCGGACTGTTACCGCCCGCGGCGTTGACCAGGCCGTAAAGCGGGCCAAAACGCTCGTTGATGGCAGCGCCGGCAGCCGCAAGGCTGTCGCGGCTCAGAACGTTAACCTCGACAGCGTCAACCAATCTGGCGCGTTCTCCCAAGCGTGCCTTGATCCCTTCGACACCGCCGAGCCTGAGGTCGAGGATCATGACGTTCGCCCCGCAGCCGGCCAGCGCGACGACCACGTCGCCGCCCAAAGCTCCGGCACCGCCGGTCACCGCGAAGGTCTTGCCGGTGAAATCGTACATTGCCATCAACTCGTCGCGATTCATGTTTTGCCCCCTAGGTTGTCGAATCAACAATGTCTTGTGTCGCAGGCTCTGATTCCGCCGCCGAGCAGAGCGCCCTCTGCGTTACAGCTTGTAGGTGCGCCTTGCCAGCCCGTTCGCCAGCTCGGGCGCCATCTCGGTGGCGTCCTCCCTGTCGATCATGCCACGCACCAACAACCCGGCCAGCCAGTTGGCCGATGCCCGGCGCCAGAGATCGTGGCGCGCTGGGATCGAGGCAAAGGCCCGAGTGTCGTCGTTGAAGCCGGCCGTATTGTACAGCCCCGCCGTTTCGGTCACCTGGTCAAAGTAGCGCACCATGCCGTTCAGGCTGTCGTTAAACCACCAGGGCGGACCAAGCTTGAGCACCGGATAGTGGCCCGCAAGCGGTGCCAGCTCACGCGCGTAGCTGCTCTCATCGATGGTGAAGACGATCAGCGTGAGCCGCGGGTCATTGCCGAAGCGGTCAAGCAGCGGTTTCAGGTTACGCACCCACTCTGTCTTCAAAGGGATGTCGTGGCCTTTGTCGGGCCCGAACTTCTCAAACACGACCGGGTTGTGGTTTCGATAGACGCCGGCGTGCAACTGCATCACCATGCCGTCCTCGATGCTCATGCGCGCCGTTTCCATCAGCATGTGCGCTGTGAAGCGCCGGGCGTCCTCGGTCGTTGCCTGTCCGGCCAGCGCTCGGGCAAAGATCGCTTCGGCCTCAGCAGGGGACAACACCTCCGTGTATGGCGTCTCCACGCCGCTATCAGTCGAAGTGGCACCCATTCGCTTGAAGAAGGCCCGCCGCTCTTCCAGCGCCGCGATGAGCGATTTGACGGAGGTGATCTCCCGCCCGGAGACTGCGCCAAGTGCCTCGATGTTCGAGCGCCAGCCGGCAGCCAGGAGATTCGTCACCGAGTCTGGACGGAACGTCGGCAGGACCACGCCTGGCCATCCCGACTCCTTGATCGCCTGGTGATGCTCGAGTGTGTCGGCGGCCCCGTCGGTGGTGCACAGTACCTCGATCTCGAATCGCTCGAACAGCGCACGGGGGCGGTACTCGGGTTGGGCCAGCCTGTCCATGAGCTCGTCGTAGGTCTCCTGAGCATTAGCGCCGTTCAGCTTTTGCCCAATGCCGAACACATCGTACAGCTCGTGGGCCAGCCACGAGCCAGTGGGAGTGCCACGGAACAGGTAAAAGTGCTCGGCGAAAGTCTGCCAGATCTTCCGGTGATCCGTCGCGACGGCGGCGCCGTCGCAGCGGGGGATGCCCAAAGCCTCCATTGGCACACCATGCGAGTAGAGCATGCGAAAAACATAGTGGTCGGGGATGATGAACAGGTCAGCCGGAGTGCCGAACGTCGCATTTTCGTCGGCAAGCAGCCGGGGCTCGACATGGCCGTGCGGTGAAACAATGGGCAAGCGCCTCATGCAGTCATAGAGCTCGCGTGCCACACGACGCTGAGCAGGATTGGGTGCAAAGTAACGATCCGGGTCCAGGAGTCCTGGGTCCCGCAGTCTGGTACTCGCCTGTTCAGACATCCTACCTCCGTGTGCCCCGCAGCCGGCCAATTCTCGCGGACTGGCCTACAGCAAGATCGCTTCAGCGGTCGCCCTGAACGGGCACAGCAAGCCAGGCAGCTACAGGTACCGGCGTGTGACTGCCATCGGTAGCGCCCTGAGAGCTGTGATACAAGCCGCTGTCATGCCCCAATCCCGCTCATTATAGCATGGACACAACCGCCAGTCAATGCGAGTGCGCGCTGCGCCGCTGAGGGCTTCCTACCTGGCGTCTGGGAACATGGCTGCTACACACGGAGCCGCGACGGATAGGATGGGCTAGCCGCACACATTTCCGGCAAAGACAAGGGATCACCAGCATGAACGACTTGGAATGGCTGTTTTCGGTCATGTTGGCGGCGGCTTTACCGAGTGCGCGTACGCCCTTCTGAACCTGATTCTACTGGCGCTGTTGGCCTTCGTGACCTGGGTCCGCTGGCCGCTGCTGCCATGATGCTGTGGAATCGGAGAGGGCAACGTTCTGGTTGACCCTGCGCATGGGGGACAAATGCAGTGCGCGGTAGCTAGCCTCTGCTCCTGATCCAGCGTTGCATCAGGGGGACGTGGAAGGCCCAGCAGTCCGAATCCGTCTTGTACAGGATATCATTTCGCTCAGCCCACTGCAACTGGCGGAGCAGGACATTTACTTCGATATGGGTAGCGACCTCCAGGTCAGCCAAGGTGCAGAGCTCGTCGCGGTGGGCTGCCGCGCGCAGAAGCGCCCGTTGTTCGATGTTGCCGGCCTGCGTCCACACCCCGTCAAAGTAGACCGTGCCTCGCCGAAAAAAGCTCTCGCCCAGGACGGCGTCCACGTCGCTCACGGTAATGCGGACCTCTCGCTGTGACGCCAGGTCGAACAACTCATGGTTGAGCTGGTCCAGAGCATCGCGGCAGATCTGCTGCACCAGGTACGGTTGCCCGCCGGTCTCAGCGATGATGCGCTTGATGGCCTCGGGCTCGTAGTTGAGAGAAAAGTCCTCTGTAGGATTCGCGATCAGCCGCCAAGCATCATTGGGCGCGAGATAGGAGACACGGATGTTTTCGTAGGAGCCGTAGAAGGGCTGCTGGTAGTCCCTGCTCATTTCGTCCAGCCTGTGCAGGCCGCCGAAGACAAGGGCCAGCCACGGTTCCTGGGTCTTGGCCCGCAGGAACTGGTATATTTCTGGTCCGACCTTCTGGTTCTCAACCGCCTTCTGCACAGCCTCAAACTCGTCCAACGCCAGGATCAGGCTGCCACCCGCCAATAGGTCACACACACCCGTGAGCAAGCGATTGAACTGGAACTGAGCGCGGGCCGGTGTGCCATACGCCTCGGGATCTGGCTCGGCGAGTGCCGGTGCGAAGTTGGCCCGGCGGGCAGCGGTATAGATTCTGTCAGCCAGCCCCAGCAACAAGTCTGCCGTAGACTCGACAAAGCTGGTCTCGCCCGCCATGTCTGCGTAGACCACAACGCTGCCCGCCGGTGCGACCTGGTCCAGGTTGCGCAGGATACTGCTCTTGCCCATGCGCCGGTGGCCGTAGAGGATGATGGAATCCGGGTTCTGTTTTGCCGTCCACACCTCCCCGATCCGGTCAAACACGTCTTTGCGCCCCACCAGCAGCGGCGGATAGACTGGGTCACCGGCGATGTAGGGGTTGTCAAAGGGTCTTGAGGGGCGCTCCCAGGCTGCTGAGGTGCGTTCGACAATGCCGACCGCCCGCCGGGCAGCGGGCGCCATCTCTTTCAGAGCTGTGGCCCCAAGCCGCCCCTGCTCGGCAGCGATGATCGACTGCCAATGCTTAACCACCCGGCCGAGGAGCACGCGTTCTGGCGGAGGGACATCTTTCTGTACGTACCCGGTGAGGTCGTTGAGGGCGCCGATGGCCCGGTTGAGCGCTGCCGACTTCTGACCGGTGCTTGTCGCCTGGCAATGGACGGCGACCTCCCGGCTCACGTCACCCAGCGCCTTGAGCCCTTCGACGACCGGCGGGCGCAGGGCAGGACCAGCCAGCTCCTGTGTCCAGGCAAGCCGCTCGTGAGCGGTAGCCAGGGACTCGACTGTGCCTGCGGTGAGAAAGCAGTCCAGGGTGGCAAAAGACTCGGCCACCTCGAGGCCGTGCTTGAACGGGCGCACACCCTCGTAGCCAGGCGCATAGCGCTCGGCGAGATTGATGTCTTGGACGGCCATCGTGTCCAGCTCTGCCTCGTGACGGAACAGATCGTAGAGCACGGCGCAGAATTGCGAAAACGGCGTGGCAGCCATCCGCCGCCGGTGCCGGCTGATCCGCCAGACAAGGGACTCGGTGCTCTCGGTGGCTTCGCTCGAGCCGGAAACGCATTGCCGGCCGAGCTCGCCCAAGAGCACCTGGCAAGCCGACGGAAAGGTTTGGAACTGGAGGTGCCGCGTGGGGATGGCGAGGTAGTCGCCCAAGGCAGGTGAGTGCACCAGCCGGTAGATCGCGGCCAGCCGGCCGGTTTGGCCGTCCAGGTAGCCCGACAGGGCGCGCTGCACTGCCCACCGTTGGAAGGGATTGGCCGCTATGTGCGTCGCCTGCTGTAATCCGCTCTCGAAGTCGGCCTCCAAGCAGGCTCGCAGGAGCTCGTGGGTGCCCGGCAGGGGCCAGGGGAGGTACTCATCCCACAACACCGGGTGCCGCTTCAAGGTCAAACATGGCTCGTCGCCCGACCGGGAGAGGACTAGCGCCTGCCACCACTCAAGGACATTGGGCAAGACGCGGCTTGCACCCGCCGTCAGCGTCACAACGGCGACGACAAAAAAGGCCAGGAGAACCACTTGACCCCCCACCAGGATCAGCGCCACCCCGAATGCACCGGTAAGCGTTCCAACCAGGCCTACGATAAACGCAAAGCCACCCGCAAGGCCGAATACCATGCCGAAGGCCATGATGAAGGCGATGCCCAGCGCTACGGCGAACGCCAGGCCCCCTGCCATTGCAGCCGACACGCCGCCCAGCAGACCATAGACCAGGCCAAAGGTCAAGCCAAACGTCGTGCCAAACACTACGCCAAACGTCGCACCAAACATCGCACCAAAGGCCGCGCCGAACACCAACTGACCCAGCACGAGAAAGAACACTCCCAGTGCCACGCCACCCAGTGCCCCAAACGCCACGCCCTTCCAGTCCGGGGCGGTACCCAAAGCCGCTGCCAGGCCACAAGCCAGCCCGGACGACAGGATCGTAACGAGCAGTGTGGAGGTCAGGTATAGGCCCCGGTAGGCAGGAGCATGCAGGGCCTGCTCCAGCGCTTCGCGCCCGTGTGCGTGGTACAGCTCGCGAGCGGCATGCCAGAGGTAGTGCTTGAGGCGGCTAGGTTGAAAATGCATCCACTTGAGCAGCAGCAGATAGTGGGTGGGGTCAAGAGGGCTGAGGACTTTCGGAAGAGGCGGCCCATGATAGGTCGGAAAAGCGGGCGGATCGGTCATTGCGTTTTCTCCGCGAACAGTGCCCTGGCCATGGCCTGCAGCGCGGCCGGGTGGCACCGGCTCTCCGTCAGCACGCGTTCAACCTCCTGCTCGGTGAAAGAGACGCCAGTGTTGGCCAGGCGAGCGGCAAGGAACTCCCTTGCCTCCGCTTCCGTGAAAGGGCCGAGAGCTTTGACTGTAAAGATGTTGTGGAACGGCGAAACACCACCGGGGGTGCGCGCCGGGAACACCTCCTCCAGCGCTCGGTCACTGGCGAGGCACAGGGCAAAGTGGGGTTCCTGTGCCAGACTGCGCAGCAGGTCGTGCAGGCGGGGGTTAAAGTCCTCTTCAGCGAGGCGTTCTACTTCGTCGAGAAGAAGGACAAGCTTGCGGCCGGCCAGCGCTCGCTTCAGCTCGCGCAGCGTACTGCCTGTCTCGCCCAGCTTCTGCAAGACCGTTTCACAGAAATCGGTCTCATCGAGAACACCCTGAAGGTCGACAAATTCGACCATGCAGCCCTCCTGCTGCCAGGCGTCGCCGGTTCGATAGACATAGTGTAACAGGGAGGATTTCCCGATTTGCGACTCACCAACGATAGAGACGTTGCATCCCTTCCTGAGCTCGGAATAGATCTCGCGGATGATGCGCCCCCGCCCAAAAAAGAGAGCCTCGTCGTTGATGCGACCGCTGGTGTAGAACGGATTCGCTGTAGTTGCCGGGAGAAGCCGGCCCCCGCCTGCCGGCAGCAGGAGACGGGGATCGTCCGCCTGCAAGTACAGCACTGGAATGCCCCACTCCTTGCCTGATGGTGCCCGACGCTCGATCTCCCGGCGCCCTTCGACCACCGCCGCGTCCACATACCCGTGCGCCATCACTTCCTGGTAGAACGCCTCCGTGAACGCGGCTGCCCCGCGGGCGCTGATCTCGTCCTGCATGGCAATCACCGACGGAATGCCGACGCGCAGGAAGGAAGGAGCCAGGCCAGCCAGCGGCCGCCCAGCCTTCTGCTCGCCACCGCCACTTTGACAGGCAGCCAGAAAGAGCAAGCTCACCTGGTGCACGCGCGGAAACAGGCTCCGAAAGGAGCTTTGGTGCACTGGGGCGGCATCGCCCATCTCGTCGGTCAAGAGCAGGTGGCCATCGCCTCGCTCATCCAGGTAGCCATGGGCCAGGAAATGCACGAATTGGTAGGGCTGTCCCCTCTCTTCGGCTTCCTGAAGCACGTCGTGAATGCGAACGAGTGTCGGGTAGCCTGGCAGCAGAGCCGGGTGATCGCCGTGTGGTGCCGGAAGGGGACCTCGCAGTATCCGGTAGTCGCTGATGAGGCCCCTTGCCGCCAGACCATCGAACAGATCGGCCAAACCCAGCGTTTGCTGTGGGAAGTAGGGCGCCTCGATGGCGGCAAAGCCCGAGTCCTGGAAAGCCTCTGGCCGGGCAGCCCGCACTCGAAAACCCTCCAGATTGTCAGGGTTGGAGATGATAATCAGAAGTCGCGGCCCGAGGAGGGGGCCTCCCCCTTTGGCCGGAAGGCTGGCCAGGCGCCGGACGATGCGAAAGTGGCCGTCCAGCGCCAGCTGCCGGCCATCGGGGTCGCAAAGCTGCTCCCACCGCAATTGGAGCAGCTCGCTCAAAGTCTCGTCGACGATCTCTATCACCACCTGGACCTGGGATGAGGGATCGTCAAAGCAACGGGCAAAAACGGCCGAGACGTGTTGCCTCGGGTCGGCCATGAAGAGCAGATCGTAAAGCGCCCGGCCGTAGGCAAACGGATCCCGCTGCACCGCAGAGGCGTTGAGTTGCAGAGCTGCCAGGTGGTCGAATCGGGCATGTGCTGTGAGGCGCTTTCCGCCGCCGTGTTGGTAGGTGACCTGCACCATGTCCCGACTGACCGTCACGCGGCACTGGGCTCGATTCTCGACGCTCATTTCAGGCATCCCTCACGTCCGTGCTGGTCAAGTGCCTCTGTACTCTGACGTTAAAGAAGGCTGGGGTGTGCGATTCCATGCCGATGGGATCTGCCGCCAGGACGCCTTCCCCGCGCAACTCGGCCATCACTTCGCGGTGCGGCTCAAACGGCGGGTTGTTGTGGACAAACCGGCTCAAAATGATCTGGCTCCACCCTCGGACTGCTTGTCCCAGCTCCTGCCAGTTCCGGGCGAGCTCCTTCGCCCGGGTGTTCATGATCTGAACCCGCAGCGGTTCACCCGGGGCGCGGGGCGAGTACTGCCCCCACAGTTCCCGCCAGTGCAAGTCGGTGGCGGCGTAGAGTGGTTGTAGACTGTCGCTGAACACGACATCCACTCGCTCGGCGTCGGGAATCTCGTGGAGCTGGTGCCAAGCGCGGTCAGCCGTGCCCCCCGCCTTCTTGCTGGTGATGCCCCGCCAGGCCTGCTCCAGCTGCAGGGCGTCCCGGCACCAATACCTGGCCAAGTCCTGTCGCGAAATGTCCAAATCCAGCCAAAAGAACCAGACACGCAGGAGCCACGTCTCGGGGCCGAAACGGAACAGCTCGGGCACGACTTGGCGCATGTCGTACAGGGGATAGCCAATGCAGCCGTGGAACTCGGCCAGCAGGACCTCGCTACCCGGACGTGATGCGTACACCCGCAGCTCGCCGTTTTGGCCATCGACAAGGCGATGGTAGCGGAGGCGCACCAGGGGAGGCTGCTTGTCGTAGGCATACACGACCCGGCTTGGGGGCCACCAACGGGAGAGGTAGCGCGGCGCAAGGCTCCCCGCGACCTCGATATCACAGACCCCTGGGACCTCGGGCTGTTCTTCCTGCCAGGTTGCCCTGTTCATCTGGTCCGCGGGCCAGGGCATGCCCCCGATTCGTGGGTAGGTCAGCGTTACTGGCAGACTGATCCTGGCACCTGACTCATCTGTAGCCTCGATGGTCAGCCGGTGGTCACCCAAGTCTTGGCCGACATGGTGCACGAGAAAGTGGACCATGTGCTTGCTCGGGTAGTCGAGCTCGCAGTGATCCTCGAAGCCACCGCCCCAGGAAACTATGAACTGCGGCGGGGTGCCCTTGTCCTCGTGGCCGAACGTTTCGCCGGGCACAGCGCTCAGCCTGCGAGGTGCCAAGTGCAGCTTGCCCGGACGGTCACCTTCCACCCGAACCTTGAGCGTGCAGACGCCAAAGGGTAGATAGTCGAGCTCATGACCCTCGCGCGGCACCTCGCCTGCGACTCCGGCCAGGCTAAGCGAAAAGGACAACGGGCCTCCTCCTCGTGTCGCGTTTCACGGACGGTCAACAAGCAAGCTCTCGGCCCGCGGACGGCGCCCCGGGCACCCAGGGCGGACGCCTATCCTTGCCGCCCCACGACCGGGCGACATGCCGGAATACCATCGCTTTCGCTTCGCCCATGGGCGTTCGAAGTGGCTGCAATGCCTGCTGCACAGCGATGATCAGGGCCGATTGTATTATATCAGAAGCACATACGAGAGTCAATACGCATGTAGGTAGGCTTGACAGCCCTCAGGCCGAGGGCTATAATGGCTGTGGCAGAGGCGCCGGAAAGGAGGGTCTGCCATGAGACAGCGACGGTTTCTTCTGTTACGAGCCTCCGGCCCGTGGGCTGGTATCCCTCTCTCTGGTGTGTGGCTGGGCGTGACGCTGCTAACCCTGCTTGCGGGGCAGGTGTCTGCCGGTGGTAGGCTCGCCTCAAGCCTTCTCTCCGATCCCCAGGCGCCTACCGGCACCATCGTCGCTGCAGACATTGGCACCAGCACGGTATGGACGCTGGAAGGAAGCCCGTATCGCGTGCTGTTTGACTCGGATGGCATCCAGGTCGCGGACGGCGCAACCCTGACGGTGGAGCCGGGCGTCGAGGTGCAGTTTGACCCGAATGCCAGCCTGATCGTCCTGGGCACGCTGAAGGCCATCGGCACCGAGGCCCAGCCGATCCTCTTCACGGGAACGGCCAAGGAAGAGGGCTCGTGGCTGTTCCTGGCCATTGAGAGCTCAAGCCTGGCTCTAAACCAGGGCTCGGTGCTGCGCCACGTGACCATCGAGTACGCACAATGGGACTTGATGCTCTACGCAGCGGCGGTCCACCTGTCGGACTGCATCTTGCGCCATGCCAGCGAGGTGGGACTTTGGGCCGGCGCGGCGGCGGTGGTCATGGAAGGCTGCCAAATCGTCGACAATGTCGTTGGCGTCGAGAACTCGTACGGGAGTCTGATCCTGGCCGCGAACAACTGGTGGGGCGATGCCAGCGGGCCACAGAACGAAGCCTGCAACCCTTCTGGAGTGGGCGATGCCATCGAAGACACCTATGCTCCCGGTGTGGTCTTTCGGCCCTTCTTGACCGCGCCAGACCAGGAACCCGCACCGGTCGTCGCCAGCGATGCCCTCCGGCTGTCGCTGGCGCCACAGCGGTGGTTTGCCCCGGCCGATGGCGTTGCGCTCATCCCGGTCAAGATCACACTGCGGGATGGTGCCGGGCGAGCACTGCCGGGACGCAGCATCAGGCTACAGAGCGATATGGGCACCGTGAGCGGGGCCGGCATTACCGACTCGCAGGGAGAGACGCTGGCCTACATTGCCTCCGACACACCCGGCGACGCCGTGCTGACGGCCATGGTGGAAGAGAGCGATAACTGTGAGTGCGTTGCCGGTCCCCAGGCGGTCGTGACCTTTGGCGAGGCTGCCGACGATACGCTGCTGCCGGGCGCCGAAGCGCCCTACATGAACGGCGACATCCAGGTGGAACCAAAGCCGATCATCCAGGGGGTGCCCAGCACCGTCCGGGCCCGGCTGACCAATCCCAACTCCTATCCCATCGAGGTCAACGCGACCTTTGCCTACGCCGAATACGGCATTGGAGTGGCCTTCGCTCCCCTGGGTGGACTCGAGGGCGTGCGCCTCGAAGCCCACAGCGAGCGGGAGATCAGCGTGCCCTGGACACCTCCGGCGTCGGGCCACGTCTGCCTGCGGCTGGACTATGTGGCCCAGCCCGTCAGCCGCCCTGCGGCGGGCATCCAGGCCGTGGGCGGTGGCCAGACGAACTTTGCCATCGAGCCTGGTCCCTTGGGTTCTCCCGGGACGCAAGAGGCCGACGAGGACCCGGAAGATGAGCCGGACGAAGGCGATGCAGAAAGCGAGAAGGATTGCCTCAAGAAGACCACGGCGGCCATTGATGCCATCAACGACGGTCAGATGGCCCTCGATGCCGTGTCCTCGCCTGAGAACTTGTCCGGGCTGGCCATTCCCAATCTCATGTTCAGCTACATCATGGACTTTAACCTCGAGAGCTGGGCCAGGTCCACACAAGCGCTCGGCCAATGTCCGCCTCGCCAGGACTATGACACCTACGCTACGGTCGAGAGCTATACCTTCACGCCCCTGATCCCCGGCGACGATCTGTCCGTGGCCCGGGCAGCGGCGGGCAATGCCCTGATGGAGGCGATGCCCGATCTGACGGCCCAGCTGCGGGCTGCGACGCTGTCGCTGGATCGCTATTCCGGCGCGGCCAACGCCGGCGACCTGCACTGGGCGTCGGAGCAGGCGGCGACGCTCATCTACTTCAAGGAAGAGTCGGGCACGACGATGCTGAAAGTGGCCGACCGGCTGGACGCGCTTCTGGCTGTGATGCGCGATGAGGGCGCGGAGGACTTGACCGTCACGGCAGAAGAGGTGTTCGAGTACCAAGTACGCCTGGCGCTTATCGGTTTTTTCGAAGACGAGATTGTGGCCGCCCGCTCCATCGGGATGAGCGACGCCGAGATTGAGGCCATTCGTCAGGCGCGCATCGCCGCCGATTCGGAGGAACTGGCCGGAAGCGTGATGACCCGGCTGGCCGCCATCGCCGATGCCCTCCGTCCCCTCGGGGCGGTGCTCATGAACCCGCCCAACTTTGATGAAGCGGCCACTACCAGGGCTGCCGATGCTTCATTGGCCAGCACGAACCTGGCCCGCATCTTTTTCAGCCAGACCTCCTTCCGGATCGACAACCCGCTGGCGGAGGCGACGACCGTCGAGCTCCGGGTGCGCAGCCTCGACCTGCCACCCGACTGGATGGCGAGCGTCAGCCCGACGTCTGTGTACTTGCAGGCAGGCGAAGGGGTCACCGGGCTGCTCACCATCCGTCCTGGCCTGGCCGCGGTGCAGGGCACCAGGCCGCGCGTGGCGGTGGAGGGCTATGTCGGCGACGAGCTCCTCGGCGGGGTGGTGGTCGAAGTCATGGTTCCCAGGCACGAGATCGCGGGACCCCGGGGGAAAGTCTATCTACCGTTGGTCCTGCGGTCGTTCGTGCGCTAGCGGCATGGGCAACTTGCAGGATGAAGAACACGACACCATGCGCATCGTGTCGATGAGGCCGGCTGGATCTCGGGACTATGGTTCGACTTGCCCAAGCTGAGACAGCAGTCGTCGGCACCTCCGGCTGGGTCTACCGCCACTGGGCCAACGGCGTCTTTTACCCTCCCGGCCTGCCCACCTCACGCTGGTTTGCCCACTATGCAGGCGTGTTCAACACCGTCGAGATCAACAACACGTTCTACCGCCTGCCCTCCGAGGCGGCCTTTGACCGCTGGCGCGAGCAGGCACCACCCGGCTTTATCTACGCCGTCAAGGCCAACCGCTACCTGACGCACATCCGACGCCTGGCCGATTGCGCCGAACCGCTGGAGCGCTTCCTGGAGCGCGCCCGGCGCCTGGGCCCGACTCTGGGGCCAATCCTCTACCAGCTGCCACCCCGCTGGAAAGCGAACCCGGATCGCCTGGAGGGGTTTGCGGCGCTCCTGGACCGCATGGACCCGGCTCGCACCCTGGAGCACGTCTTCGAGCTCCGCGATCCGCGTTGGTTTGTCGAGGCTGTGCGCGATGTCCTGGTCCGTCACGGGCTCTCGTTCTGCATCTATGACCTACCCGGCGTACCGTGCCCACGCTGGGTCACCGGCCCGGTCGTCTACCTCCGCTTTCACGGGTCGGGCACGCGCTATGGTGGCCGCTACGGTACCGAGGATCTTGGCAGCTGGGCCGGCTTGCTGCGCGATCTCGCCGCCGGCACCGCGCCCGAGACCCCGGACAGGGCTAGCCGCCCTGTGTACGTCTACTTCAACAACGACGCAGAGGGCCACGCGGTGGCCAATGCTCTGGAGCTAAGGACGATGCTGGGCGACAACTGACTTGCGACGGGCCAGAAGGCAGCGATACCACTGGCGCACCGCCCACAACCGCCAGGTGGCCGACGTGCCGGTCGAGCTCATCGACCTCTTGCGCCATTCTAGCAGACCCAACCTGCGGTCTCTTGCATTTGCCACGTACACACAGATGTGGTAAAATATACACATCAAGTGAGGAGGTACGAGATGCGGACAAATGTTGTGATTGACGATGAGCTGATGGCCGAGGCACTGGAAACCACAGGACTGGGCACAAAGAAGGCTGTCATAGAGGAAGCCCTACGAACGCTGGTGCGTCTTGGAAAACAGGAACAGGTCCGATCCTTGCGCGGCAGGCTCCAATGGGAAGGAGACCTAAACGTGCTGCGCGAGGGAAGGTTCGACTATGTGGATCGTTGATTCATCGGTCTGGATCGACTATTTCGGGGGCAACCTGACTCCCCAGACCGATCTGCTGCATGCGGCCCTCGGCCGGCGAGCCATTGCCCTCGGCGACATCATCCTGTCCGAGGTGCTTCAAGGATATCGTCGCCAGCGGGACTTTGAGGCTGCGCGCCAGGCGTTACTCCAATTTCCGATCTACACGATAGGTGGCACCGACATTGCCCTCAAGACCGCCGAGAACTATCGCGCTTTACGCCAACAAGGGATCACGGTACGGAAGACCGTTGGCTGCCTGATCGCAACCTTCGTAATCGAGCGAGGCTTCACGCTCCTGCACTGCGATCGCGACTTCGACCCTTTCGAGAACCTTCTGGGATTGCGTGCAGTCCGCTAAAGTCCGGCTGAGCGCCCTGCGGCAACACGTGTACGTCGCACTCGGTGCCAGCCAGGTGCACGCCAAGACTGCTCCCTGCGCCGCGTCAGGCAGTGACGACACCCTTCAAGCCAAGCGGATCGTTGGGCTGACGCTTCTGCTTTAGGCCACACCCGCAAATGGGCCAGTAACCATGCGCCGATCTGGTGGCATCGTGCGTGGATTGGCTGCACTTTCCATTTCTACAAGATGCATGGTATAATCCCACTTCATTCACCTTTACCCGGGATTGATCAAGGATAGGATAGCAGTTGCAGACCATCGACAAAACGATAGTCTTTTTGATTCCTGGTGACGAATTCGCAGTCCAGGGACAGTGCACTTGCGACGATCAAGGCGTCCGGAATGGCCAATCCATGGCTCAGGCGGTACTGGCGCAACAAGTCAACTGCCGTCTGGCACGCCTGCTCATTCAGAGCGATGATCCGAAAGCGCTGCAAAAAACGCTCCGTCTCCCGCAACTCGACCTTGTTGCGACAGCCCACAAAGAGCTCCATCTGTGTGATCACACTGACCGCCAAACTCGATCTCAGCTCGAGTTGCTGCAAGCAGTCAACGGCTTCGCCAACTTGACGGGCCGCATCGATCAGAATGTCAGTGTCGACCATCGTCACATTCATGCACTGCGCTCCCACTCATGACGCCGCAACTCGCGTACCCAAGCGCTGCTGTCCCTCAGATCGTCCCGATCGCGCCACATGCCGATAAAGGGTTCATCAGCCAGCTTGCGCTTGCTCTTCGGGGTGGCTGGCTCAGTCCGATAGCGCGTCTTGAGAAACGCAACAAAGTCAGCCACCTGCCTCTGTGCCTCTGGTGGCAAGGAATCGATATCCTGAATGATACTAGAGCTCTCCATATTGACCTCGCATCTAGGACAACCTTCCGCTGAACCGGTCCCTTGAGCATTGGTGCCGTTGTTCGGCAGCCACAATATACAGCATCAGCCCTGAAAAGTCAATCCTTGTCAGAACGGTCAGAGCCTGGCAAGTTCGGATCGAGTCGGTCACCCGATGTGGACATTCCCTGCCAAAGATGGTATAATGCGCCCCAACCTTGACAAAGGGAGTCGAACAATAGGATGGATTTTGAGAGCATTTTAAACACGATCCAGCCGTTCTTGATCATGTTCGCGGCCCTATTTGCCGCGTTTCTCACGGCGACGTGGATCAGTGTGGTGATCTGGACCTTTCGCGACATTCGCGCCCGCTCCCGCGACATATTTGCGCAGATCCTGGCGACCCTCATGGTCTTTATCTTCTTCCCGCTCTTTCCCTTGCCGGGTTGGGTTCTCTACCTCATCTTGCGGCCGCGCGAGACCCTGAGCGAGACCTACGAGCGCTCGCTGGAAGAAGAGGCGCTGCTCCAGGGCATCGAGGAGCGGATGGCCTGCCCGGGGTGCAACCGGCATATCGAGGAAGAGTTCATGATCTGCCCCACTTGCCATACGCGCCTGAAGAAGGCGTGCCCGGCCTGCGGCCGGCTCCTGCACCTGCGCTGGAACCTGTGCCCGTACTGCGGGGCGGTACAGAGCGCGGTCAAGGCTCCGCTGCAGCCTGCGCCCCAGGTGTCGCTCACCGTCGACCGCGAGGCCGAGGCATTGCCGCTGTCAGGTGTGGAGCCTGCGAGCCTGCCCGCAGGCACCCGGCCGGCCGTGCCGGGTGATGGCGAGGATCCGGAATGGGAGCCACACCCGGATCCAGACGACGAGCCGGGGCCCGAGACGCTGCCGAGCTTTGGCTAGACAAGCTGTGACAAGCGCGGCGCATGGCATGCGCCGCGCTTTTTAGTCTTAAGGAGTTCCGACATATGCCACGGTTCTCTGCCGTCCTCTTGACCCTGATCGCTGCCCTGACCCTGCTGGTCGCGGGCTGCACGCCGACGCCCGGCACAACGGCTTCGCCGGTGGCGGCGGCCAACACACCTCTGCCCACCGCCACCCTGCCGGCCGCAGTGACCCCAGCAGCCAGCAGCACCGCCGCGCCCTCTCCGATGGCTACGCTGCCGCCGACGCTCGCCGCCGCCACGACAGCGCCCTCATCCACGCCCGTGCCTGCTGCCACCCTTTCGCCCGACTTGGCGCTCACTATGCGCCAGATCGAGTCCCAGATAGAGACCATCCGCGGCCTGGAAATGAGCGCTCCCCTGACTCAGACCGTCAAGTCCAGGTCCGGTTTCGGGGAGTACATGGAGGCCGAGTTCGCCGAGGACTATCCACCCCAAGAGGTTGCAAATGACACCCGGGTCCTGACCATCCTTGACCTGGTTCCCGAGGACCTCGACCTCTACCAGGTGCTTGTGGATCTCTATTCTTCGCAGGTTCTGGGCCTGTACGACGACGAGGAAGACTCGTTCATCGTCGTCAACGAGGGCGAGTTCGACCTGCTGGATCGGATGACCTATGCCCACGAGTATGTCCACGGGCTTCAGGATGAGGATTTCGACCTCACGACCTTTATCGACGATGAGCTTATGAGCGATGATGAAGCCCTGGCGCGCCTGGCCCTGGTGGAGGGCGATGCGACCCTGGCCATGACCGAGTACCTTCTCGCGCAGGTGAACCAGGTCTCTCAGCAAGAGCTACAAGCCCTGATCGAGGCGGAGCCGGAGGGGCAGGATGCCCTGGATGCCGCGCCGGCGATCATCCGGGAGACGCTGGCATTCCCCTACACTTATGGCACAGAGTTCGTGACCGCCGTGGCTTCCGGTGACTGGGAGGAGGTCAACAGACTCTTCTCTGATCCGCCCCTGTCCACGGAGCAAATCCTTCATCCCGAGAAGTACCTGGAGGGGGACGAGCCGCAGATCCTCAGCCTGCCGCCCCTGACCGGCACGCTGGGTGCCGGCTGGACCAAGATCGAGGACAACGTCCTGGGCGAGTTCCAGATGGGCATCTACCTGGGCGAGAGGTTGGATGCCGAAACGGCCGCAGCGGCCAGTGCCGGCTGGGACGGTGATCGTTTTGCCGTCTATGTCGAGGGCGACGACGAACTCCTGGCTTTGGCCACAACCTGGGACAGCGCGGCCGAGCAGGAAGAGTTCACCCGGGCCTATGAACAATGGGCCTCGGCCAAGTACGGGCAGGAGCCGCGGCGCGATGGAGCCGTACGCTGGTGGGAAAGCGCTGACCAGGTCACCGCCCTGCTGGCCCAGGACCAGGGAGCCGTCGTGGTGGTCGGGCCTGATATCGAAACCGTTGCCAGAGTACTGGAAGCCCTTGCTAGCCTGGTCCCCGGCGGTCAGGGGCAGGACGCCTGAGGGTGGAGCAGGAAACCCGGCCGCCTGCCCGAGAGCGCGCTGGAGCGCCGCGCCCGCGGCTGGCCATCCTGGCCCTGGCCCTGGCTCTCTCGGTCATTGTCTTGGCAGTGGAAGTCCCTCCTTCCACGCTCCTGGGCAAAGCCGATGCCATAGGCTATGCCATCTGCCACCGCATTCCCGAGCGCTCGTTCTTTTTGAACGGCCGCCAGCTTCCGCTGTGTGCCCGCTGCACGGGCACTTTCCTGGGGGCTATGCTGGGCTTGGGAGCACTCCTCGCCTACCGGCGCCAGAGGGCCTCTCAGCTTCCGTCGGTGCCTGTCTTGGGCCTCATGGTCCTCTTTGTCGTCCTGTGGGCCTTCGATGGGCTCAACTCCTACATGACCTTCTTCCCGGGGGCGCCGCACCTCTACGAGCCGCGCAACTGGCTGCGTATGACGACAGGCATGCTCAACGGCCTGGCACTGATCATCCTGGTATGGCCCGTCTTTAACTTTACGCTGTGGCGCGATACCAAGCAGCAGCCGGTCCTGGACAATGCCTGGCAGCTCCTAGCCATTCTTCCTCTGGCAGCCTTGCTGGTGTTTCTCGTGAACCTCGGCATTGGCGCACTCCTCTATCCCCTGGCGATCGTGAGTAGCGCCGGAGTCCTGCTCATGCTGACCATGATCAATGCCATGATCGCCGCCGTGGTCCTTGGACGTGAGGGCTATGCCCGCACCTGGCCGCAAGCACTGCTGCCGTTGACCGTCGGCGCCGGCTTGGCCCTGCTGGAGATGGCGGGCATGATCCTCCTGCGAGCGTATCTGACTACAAGCCTGGGGCTGACGTTCTAGACCCTGAGCGGGGATTCCTCGCCGTGCTCTGCGGCACCCGGCTCCGGGATGTCTTCCCCGCGACGCCGGGCGCTGAGCACCGCCCGAAACAGGCGAGCAGGGCTTTCGCGGATCCAGGCAAAGGACCCCACCAGCATGAGCGCCGTAAAGATCAGGAAGTAAAACCGCCGCCCAATGACAAAGACGGTGAACTCTTCCAGCGGCACGCCGCCCAGGCTAAACACGGCCGCCCAACCACCCTCCAGAAAACCCAGGGAGCCCGGCGTAACGGAGAAGATCAGGGTTAGCTGCGTGACGCACACGGACATCGCCAACAAATACCAGGGGATGGACAAGTGGAAAGCTTCGGACATGAGGATCAGGCGGGCCGCCAAAAGGGTGTACATGACGAGCGTCACGAGGAAGGCCTTTGTCGCCAGGCCATTGGCGCCGACGCTCAACTTCGAGAGGCGCTCCATCTGGGCCGGCAGCCGCCCGGCCAGCCGCTTGCCGACGAACGGCAGGTAGGACATGGGCCGCGCCAGCCGCGCAGCTACGCGCCCCAGCCTCTGCACAGCCCATTCGTACCGCCAAGACAGGGCCAGAGCAGCCGCGACCACGATGCCGGCCATGATGGCCAGCGACACAGGTAGGCCAATCCAGCCAACAAGGTAAAAGGCCGTGGGCAGGACCAAGAGCAGGGCCAGGAGGAGGTCAAAGAACTTGTCCAGGAACACCGAGAGGGCAGAGCGGGTGAGAGGCACCCCCCTGGACAGGCTTAGAGCCACGGGCCGCACACCGAGCATGCCGAGAGTGATGGGCGCGACCTGGCCCAGCAGCATGCCAAGCATGTGGTAGGTGAAATAGTAGCGGAAGGGGCACGGTTCAGGGAAGTCGATGACGCGATCGGCAATCATGGCCCAGCGGTAGGTGGCAACGACGTTCCAGAGCAGGGTAACGCCCAGGGCGGCGAGCATCAGGAGCCAGTCGCTCTTCAGTATCTGATCCCAAGCCCTCAACCCGCCCATGTACAGGATCAACGCAAGAGACAGCAACCCTGCGAGGTTGAAGGCCCAGGCAACCATCCGCTTTCGTTTACCGCTCATACACAGGCACGACCCTTTCTTGCATCTGCGCGAGAACCGGGGCAGTATACCACACAAGCCATAGCGATGCACGATTCACAACGACCGAGACGAAAATCCTTGTGTGACTGTTCGAAGTTTGGTAACAGATGCGAGTAGGCGCCTTGTTATCAGGCTTACCGTTTTCTTTGAGTGACTACGCGAGCAAAAGCGCCAAATCGGCACCGCCGCGTTCTAGATGGT
>JBFYTF010000087.1:0-2723 GCA_041300865.1 Anaerolineae bacterium | reverse complement strand
GAGGGCGAGATCCGGGCTGCCTGGGAGCTCCTGGCCGGCGGTGTCACCAATCTGGCTGAGCTGGCCGAGCTCGCCCACGGCGCCTACACCCCGGCCACCGCCTGGGCTGCCTGGTCGTGGGTCGCCGACGGCCTATACTTCCAGGGCACTCCCGACCGGATCGTGGCGCGCACCGCCGGCGAGGTAGCCTCCGAGGAGGCCCTCCGCCAGGCACGGGCCATCGAGGAGAGGGCCTGGGCCGAGTTCGTCGCCGGCCTGGCGCGCAGCCACATGGCCCCCGATGCCCCCCGCTTCCTGCGCGAGGTCGAGGACTTGGCGCTGGGCCGCATCGAGCGAAGCCGGGTCCTGCGAGAGCTGGGACGCCCCGAGACTCCGGAGAGTGCCCACGCCCTGCTGCTCAAGGTGGGCTACTGGGCTCCGGCGGTCAATCCCTACCCGCAGCGGTTGGCTGTGTCCCTCTCGGTACCAGACCTGTCCTTGCCCGAGCTGCCGCCCGAGCCCCGCGTCGATCTCACCCACCTAGTCGCCCTGGCCATCGACGACGAGGGCAACGAGGAGCCGGACGATGCCCTGAGTCTGGACGGCGGCCGGCTGTGGGTGCACGTCGCCGACGTCTCGGCCATCGTACCGCCCGGTAGCCCGGCCGACCTGGAGGCGCGGGCCCGGGGCAGCACCCTTTACCTGCCGGACGGGCCGGTGCCCATGTTGCCCCCGGCGGCGGTCGCATGCCTGGGCTTGGGGCTGAACGAGGTCTCGCCCGCCCTGTCCTTCGGACTGGAGCTGGACGGCACGGGTGAGCTGGCGAGTGTGGAAATTGTGCCCAGTTGGGTGCGGGTCACGCGCCTGACGTACGAAGAAGCGGCGTCCCGCCTCGATCAGGAGCCGCTTTGCAGCCTGGACCGCCTGGCTGCCCGCTATCGGGGGCGGCGCCTGGCCCTTGACGCGGTGAGCATGGCCCTCCCGGAGGTCCGCATTTGGCTCGAGGGAGACGAGGTCAGGATCCGGCCCATCCCGGCCCTGCCCAGCCGCGAGCTGGTCACCGAGGCGATGCTCATGGCCGGCGAAGGGGCGGCACGCTTTGCCTTGGAGCGCCAGCTGCCCCTGCCTTTCACTACCCAGGATGCGCCCGGCACCGAGGACCGGCCGCAGGATCTGGCCGGCATGTTTGCCCTGCGGCGCAGCCTGAGGGCGAGTGAGTACAGCAGCGTGCCGGGACCGCACGCCGGCCTGGGGCTGCCCGCCTACGCCCAGGCCACGAGCCCGCTGCGCCGCTACCTGGACCTGGTAGTCCACCAGCAGATCCGCGCCTGGCTACAGGGTGAGCAGGGCCTCCCCGCCGGCGCGGAGGGAGTGCCTGCCGGGGCGGGAGACACGGCCTGTAAGCCGGCGTACGCCTCTCCCCTGAGCACGGCCGAGATCGTGGAGCGCGTGGGGGCCACGGCGGCCGCGGCCGGCAGCATCCGCAGCGCCGAGCGCCTGTCGCGGCTGCACTGGACGATGGTCTATCTGCTGCAGAACCCGGGCTGGCAGGGCGACGCCATCCTGGTCGACAGGTTTGACGTGCGGGCCACGGCCGTCATTCCTGATCTGGCGCTGGACGCGCGTTTGCATGTCCCTCGGGAGGTGCCCCTGAACAGCCGGCTGCGCCTGTCACTCGCCGAGGTGAACCTGCCAACTCTCACGGCGCATTTTCGCCTCGAGCCCTGAACTAGTGCCGGCCTGCCCGGAGCCGAGCCGGCAGGGATGCCGGCGCTCCCAGGGGCCGGCGGTCCGAGGGGGTGGCAGGGATGCCCGCGGTCCCAGGTTGCGGGCTCTCATGATCTTGTGGTTGATCGACCAGGTCCTTGTGGGCCTGAGCAGAAGACTTCGGGGAAGCCCCGATGACGAGAGGAGGAGTGAGCATGCCTATCACGATCAAAGGTCGCGAGAACGGCCCGTTCATGGTCCCCGGTCCGGCCGAGTGCGTGTGCGAGGACGGGGAGGTGCAGGTCCGCGAGGGGACGCTGGTCTCCCTGTGCCGCTGCGGCGGCTCGGACAACAAGCCCTATTGCGACGGCACGCACCGCCGCATCGAGTTCCAGGCGCCGTTCGTCGAGGTGACCGTGTCGGAGACAGTGAGCCCCTAGCGCAAGCCGGGCGTTTTGCCAGGAGCGAGGGGAGCGATGAACAAAAGCCCCCGGCATAGGCCGGGGGCTTCCGATTCTCGGATCATGGTCGCCAAGGCGCTTACTCCTCTCCGAGGTATGCCTTGCGCACCATCTCGTTCTCGCGCAGCGACTCGGCCTCGTCGTGCAGAACGATGGCGCCGGTCTCCAGGACATAGCCCCGCTTCGCAATCGACAGGGCCATCAGGGCGTTCTGCTCTACAAGCAGGACCGTGGTGCCCTGTTTGTTGATCTCGGTCACTGTGTCAAAGATGGTCTCCACCAGGATGGGGGCCAGTCCCATGGACGGCTCGTCGAGGAGCAGCAGCCGGGGGTTGGCCATGAGCGAGCGGCCGATGGCCAGCATCTGCTGCTCGCCGCCCGACAGGGTGCCGGCCACCTGCCTGCGGCGCTCCTTGAGGCGAGGAAAGAGGGTAAAAACGCGATCGATGTCACGGCGGATGCCCTCCTTGTCCTTGCGGGCAAAGGCGCCCATCTCCAGGTTCTCGGTGACGTTGAGCCGGCCGAAGACGCGCCGGCCCTCCGGCGCCTGGGAGACGCCGCGCGCCACGATCTCGT
>JBFYTF010000509.1:0-3716 GCA_041300865.1 Anaerolineae bacterium | reverse complement strand
CAAGGATCCAGGACCGGCTCCTGACCGAAAGCGCTCGGCAGATCGCCCGGGAGCGCCACGCGTTCATGGTCGCCTTTTTCGAGCGGCTGGAGCTGGAGGTACGCGGGCTGGCTTGAAGGCGAGGCGTAAGCAAGCACAGTGTGACAAGGAGGTCATCGATGCATCACCGAGGGGCGCTGTGGATACGAATGCTCTTGGCCGTTGGCTTGGCCAGCACGTGGCTGGCCATGCCGCCCGCGACAGGCGTGGCCGATGTAAATGATGTCGTCTATGTCTCCGCGACCGATGGCACCTGTGCCGGTCACAAGCCGTGCTACCAGAACTTGCAGGATGCGGTTGTGGCGGCACCGGTGGGCAGCACCCTCCGGGTCGCCGCCGGCACCTACACAGATGCGGATACGGCCAGGGTCGGCTACGTCGTGTGGATCTACAAGACCGTGTGGCTGGAGGGCGGCTGGAACCTGGCGTTCACCGAGCGCAATCCCGAGACCTACCCCACGATCCTCCACGCCCAGGGGTTAGGGCGGGTGCTGCGCATCTACAACCCGTCCCCAGGCATTGCCCCCGTCGTAGAGGGCTTTGTCATTCAGGGCGGAAATGCCACCGGCCGCTCTGAGAGCTGCGGCATCAGTGGCGACTGCGGTGGCGGCATCTCTAGCTCCAACGCCGCGCCACTCATCCTCGGCAACGTGATTGCCGGCAACGTGGCGACCACGAATCCCAGCACCTGGGGGCTAGGCGGTGGCGTCCATGTGTGGGGCGGTTCTGCGGCAGCAGGGGCGATCTTGAGCGGCAATACCATTCAGAACAACGTCGCCAACCAGGCCACAACCGGCCTGGGGAGCTACGGCGGAGGCGTATACATCCTCGGGGTGAACGGGGCGCAGCTGGTCGACAACCAGATCTTGAGCAACACCGCTGACCAGGGCGGCGGGGTGTTTCTGCAAGATAGCGACGCGGCCGACTTCTCGAGAAACGTCATCTCGGAAAACAACGCCCTTGAAGGGGGCGGAGCCTACTTCCAATACAGCAACGGATCGACGTTCACCGCCAACACCATTTCCGGCAATACCGCGCACGGCCTGCTTTTCTCTGTCTTTTCCGGTCAGGTGCACCTGGAAGGCAATACGTTCCAGGGCAACGGCGGCAGCGGGGCCAAGATTCTGGACGGCGACGTGACGGCCATTGGGAACGTGATCACCGGCAATGGAGCGAGCCATGTCGGGGACGAGTGCGCGTTGAGCGTTGGGGCGCCGGCCCTCGTCGAAGGCAATACCGTGTCCGGCAACAGCCAGAGTGGCGTCTGCGTGGACTCTTGGGAGGGGGTGTGGGCCGTCATCCGCAACAACACCATCGCCGACAACGCGGGTACCGGGCTCTACATTGAAGGGCCGGGGGCCATCGAGGGCAACCTGCTGGCGCGCAACACATCCCTGGGCAGAGGTGGCGGCATCTACCTATGGTACGGCGACGGGTCCCTGATCGAGGGCAACACCATTCAGGGCAACGATGCGCCCTGGTCTGGAGGTGGCATTCACATCCAGGGCAGCAACAACGTGGTCGTGCGCCGCAACTTGGTCGACGGCAACGGGACAGCGGCGGGCGGCGGCCTGTGCGTCATGGGCAGTAGCGGCGGCACATTCAGCGACAACGTCATCACCGGCAACGAGGCGACCGGGCAGGGCGGCGGCGTGTCGGCAAACGGCAGCTCGTTCGCTGCATTTGAACACAACACCGTCAGCCAGAATCGTGCCTCCTCCGGGGGCGGGCTCTACCTGTACCGGAGTGGACCCCTGACCGCCAACGACATCACCGGCAACCAGGCCACCGACGGTGGGGGCGTGTGGGCGTCCGAGAGCACCGCGCTCACCGGGAACCACATCACGGGCAACGTCGCCGCGGACCGAGGTGGCGGTCTGTACCACGAACGGGGCCGCCTCACTCTGCTCAGGAACTACCTGGGCGGAAATGAGGCGACGAATGGTGGCGCCGTCTACGAGAACCTCCCCACGGAAATGGTCAGCTTTGAGGGGAACACGGTGCTGGACAATGTGGCGAGTGGCGACGGTGGTGGATTCTGCCTGGTCTTTGACGGCAGCCTATCGATGACGAACAACGTCCTCGCCGGCAACAGCGCCCTGGGCCACGGCGACCAGCTGTGTTTGAACCCTTGGTGGCCGCCCCTTGTCGCCTCGCTGGCCCACAACACGTTTGCGCACGAGGCGTTGGGGGACGAGGGGATCTTTGTCGGCAACAACACCGCCCTCACCATGGCCAACAACATCGTCGTGAGCCACACCGTCGGCATCGCGGTAGACGGCGTCGCGACAAGCGTCCAGGCCGACCACACCTTCTTCGCCTTCAATGCGGCCAACTTTCAGACGAGCATCACCAGTACCCACAGCGTCACCAGCACCCACGAGGTCGCGGGCGATCCGGGCTTTGGCAATCCGCGCCTGGGGCACTACCACCTGACCCCGTTGTCCGACGCCCTTGACGCCGGCGCCAACGCCGGCGTCGACACCGACATCGACGGCGGCCGGCGCCCCGGTGGTCCCGGGTTTGACATCGGCGCAGACGAGTGGTGGCTGCGGATGCTGCTGCCTTCGATTGTGAGTCAGTACTAGCGCGCCGGGTGGGGTGCACCCCTGGCCGGGCGGCGGGGCAGGCGAAGGCAGGCGCACCCTACCTCCTGATCACTTCTGGACGGGCCCGGTTTGACATGGCGCCGCCGCTGTGCTATACTGCGCGCAACTGAATATGCCAGACCGTGGTACCCCGTAGCCCGGATGCGCGGGGTCCAAGGGGAGAAGCCGGTGAGAGTCCGGCGCTGTCCCGCAACTGTAAGGGCCGAGTGCCCAAGCCAGGACGCCCGCCGCGGTCGCGCACTGCGAACCTTCGCGGAAAGGGGTGTGGCGCATGGACCAAGGCCCATGACCACCCCTTGTCGAAAGGCAAGGGGTTTCTCGTTGAGAAGACAGCCCTGACCGAGAGGTCGGGCTTTTTTGTGAATGGCTCGAACCCGGCGGCAACGCGCACGTTGCCCCCGATCTCGTTCCAAGGAGGAAACGTGAGACATCGGATTTTTGCCCTCTCCCTGGCGCTGCTGCTCGCCCTGGCAAGCATCGTCCCCGCCCTGGCTGCCGCCGACCTGGCAGCGGCCCTCGACTACCTGCGCACCCAACAGAACGCCGACGGTGGCTTTGGCAGCGGCTTTGCCCCGGGCAGCACTCCCGCCAACACGGCCGATGCCGTCCTGGCCATCGTGGCCGCCGGTGGCGACGCCGCGGCTTTTGAGCAGGGCGGCAACAGCACCGTGGATTACCTGGCCGCCAACACCACCGCCGTGGACACGTCCGGCGACCTGGCAAAGCTGATCCTGGCTGCCGTGGCCGCCGGCCAGAACCCGCGCACGTTCGGCGGCACCGATTCCGTCGCCCGGCTGGAGGCCATGGCCGGCGCCGACGGCCGCATCGCCACGGCCAACGACACCTTTGTCAGCCACCTCCTGGCCGTCCTGGCCCTGGCTAGTGTCCGGCGCCCCATCTCGGCCGCCGCTGTGGATCAGATCCTGCAGGCGCAGCAGGACAGCGGGGGCTGGGCCTGGGACGGCACCGAGGCGACGCCCGCCGATACCAACTCCACTGCCTTTGCCGTGCAGGCCCTGGCGGCCGCCGGCCAGGCCGGCAGTGAGGCCGTGGGCAGGGCTCTGGACT
>JBFYTF010000086.1:0-2679 GCA_041300865.1 Anaerolineae bacterium | reverse complement strand
ATGCCCCTGGACGTGGGCCGGCAACTTGACATTCCGCGCAAACCGGTGTACCCTCTGCAGAAGACCATTCTGGAGCCGGGGAGGCGCACCGCGTGGAGTGGAAACCGGATTACACAGCACTCATCATCTCGTACATCTATGTCTTTGGCGTCATTGGCGTAGCCGAGCTGCTGCGCCGGATCGGCAATCGCCCGCCGGAGTTCACCCGCAAGTTCATCCACATTGGCGTAGGCATGTGGAGCATTGGCACGGTGGCCCTGTTCGAGACGTGGCAGATGGCCATCATCCCGCCGATCACGTTTGTGCTCATCAACGCCCTCTCCTACTGGCTCGGCGTCTTTCGGTCCATGGAGAGCGAGGAGCGGGGCAACCTGGGGACGATCTACTTCCCCATCGCCTTTGCGGTGACCGTCTATGCCTTCTGGGAGGAGCCGCTGCTGCTCGTGGCCAGCCTGATGCCCATGACCTGGGGTGACGCCCTGGCGGCCATCGTCGGGCGGCGCTACGGGCACTATACCTACACGGTCGGCGGGCGGACCAGGAGCCTGGAGGGGTCAATGGCCATGCTGTTCTACAGCTGGGTGGCCACGTCGGCGGTGCTCTTTGCCCTGCCCTACCTGCTGGCGCTGGCTCCCGTCAGCTGGCTGCTGGCGCTGATCAGTGGCGGCATCGTGGCCGTCGTCTGCACCTTGGTCGAGGCACTGTCCCCCTGGGGCATCGACAACCTGACTGTGCCCGCCGCCGCGGGCCTGGTGTTGAATATGCTCCTTGGGTAGCCAGGCTCGGAGCAACGGACAGGGTTAGATCGCTCATCGGCGGCCGGCCGGCTGCCGCCAAGCACGGAAGAGACAGGTGACATGAACCCAACGCGAGAAGATGCCTGGAAGCTGGTGAACGAGCACACGGCCAGCCTCAGCCTGGTGCGCCACATGCTGGCCGTTGAGGCGGCTATGCGCGCCTACGCCCGGCGCTACGGTGAGGACGAGGAGCTATGGGGTATCACCGGCCTCGTCCATGATTTTGATTACGAGCGCCATCCGGATCTTTCGGTCGAGGGACACCCGGTAGTGGGTGCCCGGCTGCTGCAGGAGCGGGGCTGGCCGGCCGAGGTCATCCGCGCCGTGCTGGCCCACGCCGGCGAATACACGGGCGTGCAGCCCGAGTCGCCCATGGAGAAGGCGCTGGTGGCCGTCGACGAGCTGACCGGCTTCCTGGTGGCGGTGGCCCTCGTCCGGCCCTCGGGCGACATCCGCGACATTGTCAAGATCCAGTCGGTCAAGAAAAAGTGGAAGGACCGCGCCTTTGCCGCAGCCGTCAACCGGGAAGAGATCGAGAATGCCTGCCAGGCCCTCGGGGTCGACCTCTGGACGGAGCACGTACCCCTCGTGCTGGCCGCCATGCAGGAGCAGGCGGCCGCCCTGGGGCTCGACGGCTCGGAGTCGCGGCCTTTGACGACGTGACAATTTCCGATCTGCGACGAATTGAGGTCAGGCTTTCCCCTCCGCCTCCACCCGCGCCCGCCACTCGCGGATCGCCTTCGCGTGCTGGGGATAATGCTTGTACGAGTCCCAGCCGAGGCGGCGGCGGAAGCGGGTTTCGTGGGTGATCTCTTCATCAGGCGCGTCGCGGACATAAGCCATAAGGCGACGATGGGTGTCCTCCATCTCCCGGAGAACCTCCTCCAGCGGCACGTCGCGCTTCTGTTCCACCGTCCGGGCATTGAAGGCGTCGATGCCGCCATAGGTGACCGAGTAGCGCGGCGGCCTACCTCCCTCCAGGATCACCGGCAAGAACTTGATCGCTTCCTGCTCCCAGGCTGTGACGTGGGCCAGGATGTCCTTGACGGACCAGTCGCCGGTGACGCCCGGTTCTGTCATTTGTGCATCCGTCAGGCCCGCGTATGATGCCTGGAGATCGGCCCACGCCCCCCCCAGTTTCGCCACAAGCTGTTCTTTTTTCACCGTCCTGGCCTACTCCTCCCCTTCGCCCACGGGCTCTTGGGTCGTCGACAGGCGCGTATTGAGTTCCCCGTTGTAGATCAGATAGACAGGCTTCTCGTTGCGAAGCATGTCGATGATGATCTGCAGCTCCTGGTAGTCATAGTACAAGCCGTAGACGCCGCTCGGGAACTTTTCTGCCGGCTTCAATGGCTGTTCTTCGGTGCTGAAAAAGATGCCGCCCAGGTAGCCGTCAGCACCATAGAGCAGGATGACGGTCTGGGCAATGCTGCTGTCGCGTGACGAAAAGGTGTAATACTCGTACCGCGTGATCTCGACTGTTTCGGCCATTGGTTCCTCCCGATCTTGGGTTGGGGTGTGCCGCGGGGCAGCGCCGCCCCGCGGCCGCACGCGTATTATACATGGGCGTGGGCTGCCAGTCAAGGTGTGGTGCGCAGGCTTTGCGCCAGGCACAGACCGGTGCACCGGCGGGCGAACAGTCCGCCCTGCAAGCGACAGCAGGATCCTGCCCCGTCGAGCTTTCCCCCCTCCCTGGCTCGCGGCGTTGCCTCCGGCGTGCCAAACCTGCTGCGCGAGCGACTGGCTATCCGGTATCCCCGCTCTTGACTTTGACCGAGCCCGAAAGGCGAGAGAGCATCGAGTTGACATTTCTCGCGAGGTCAAGTAGAATCCACCGGCCGTACCCTAAACCTAAGCGAAATGCTCCACGGAGGCGCAGAGC
>JBFYTF010000422.1:0-9222 GCA_041300865.1 Anaerolineae bacterium | reverse complement strand
CCGCCAGCGGAGAGAGGAGCTTCCATGAGTAGATTCAAAATGCGCTTGATCTTGATGATTGCCGTCGCCCTGGGCTGGCTGGTGTTGGCCTGCTCGGCCTCAGACCTGGTACCCCAGCGCGGGGCAAGCATCACCGCCACGCCATCGCGCACGCCCAAGCCCACCTTCACGGCGACGGCAACGGCGACGCCGACACTGATGCCCAGCCTGACGCCGACACCCAGCAACACACCGACCAACACTCCGCCGCCCACGGACACTCCGCTGCCCAGCGACACGCCGACGGTGACACTGACGCCCACCGTGACGTCTACACCCCCGCCCACGGTCCCGCCCACGGCGACCCGCAGGCCCCCGGCGCCCCGTCCGACAAACACCCGCGTTCCCGTGCCCACCAACACGCCCGCGCCAGCGTTCAGAGTGGCCATTGTCACCGGGCGTCCCGACTGCACCGGCTTCGCGGCGGTGACAGGCACGGTCAAGCACAGCAACGGCTCGCCCTATCCCGGCGTCGCGGTCGGCGTCTGGTCGCCCACGTGGGTCGGTGCGGTGGGCATCTCCAAGGCCGATGGGAAGTTCGACGTCCTCCTCTCCGGCCTGCCTTTCGGCGAGTACGAGGTTGCCGTGGTCAAGCCGGACACCTGTGCCCAGCAGGACGGCGTGACGACGGCGATCGAGTGCCAACGCCTATCGAATATTACAGAGGTATCTGTCACCGAGAATTGCAGGCTGAACCGCGTGACGGAGCTGTCTGTCACCGGACCGTAGCGGCTCGTTCCCGGACGGGCACAATCGGGATGCCGGCGGAACCAGGGGGCGGCCAGGCGCGTCTGAAGAGTAGATCCGAGTCTGCACGAGAGGTGCGCATGCGGAAACAAAGGTTGGCCGCCCTCCTGGTGGTGCTGCTCCTGCTCGCGGCCTGCGCCGGGACCTCGCCACCCTCGCCCGAGGCGCCGGCCGGCGGCGCCGCACCAGCTCGAGCAGTCACCGGGGCGCCGTCCTCCAGCACGGAAGGACAGCCCACACGCCTTCCCCCGCCGCCCGCCACCCCTGCCGCGGACCCAACCGCCGGCCAGACAGCCCGCCCTGCGCCCCAGGCGGCAGGCCCTGTCGCCGAAGACTCATCCTGGCCGGCCCTGCTGCGAGAGATCGACTTGAGCGTGCCGGCAGGCAACAGCTACGGGCCGCGGTCGCTGGCCCTCGATGCGCAGCGGCGCCGCGTCTATGCCCGCACCTACCGCACGACCCAGGCCGGCGCCGGCCTGGTTACCATGCTCGACGCGCGCAGCGGGGACGTGCTGGCCATCGCCGAGACGGGTCCCGACAGCTACGCCGAGGGGCAGCTCCTCCTGGATCCCGTCCGCGAGCTGCTGTACGCCGTCAATCCGGGCGATGAGACAAGCTCTGTTCTCGGCGCCGGCAGCCTCGCGCCGGCGGGCCTGCTCGACGGTGTCCAGCGCCTGGCCCTCGACGCCGAAGCGGCCCGGCTGTACGTCGCCAGCAGCGGCGGCCTGCGGCTGCTGGACGCAGCCGGCCATGCGCCACAGCGCCAGGTGGCCGTGGGCACGGCGCCCCGTTTTCTGTTGTCGGCCCTGGACCCGGCCGGAGACCGCCTTTACCTGGCATACAATGACGGGGGCCGGTTCCTGCTGGGCATCTATGACACGCCTTCGCTCGCCGAAGTAGCCACACTGGCGCTGCCCGGCGCGCCCGACGACCTGGTCGCCGGTGGAGAGCCCGGCCGCCTCTACCTGGCGCTGGACGACGGGCAGCAGAGCCTGCTCTGGACCCTGGACCGCGACGGGCAAAAGCTCGACGAGCGGGCGCTCGGCGAGTGGACTGAGAACACGAGCCTGGCCCTGGACCGCCGTGGGGACCGGCTTTTTGTGGCGCGCGAGGGCTACAACCGGGACGTCATTGTGCTGGACCTCGTCAGTGGGCGCGAAGCCAAGACCCCCCTTGACTCCGCGCCCACTTTCCTGGCATGGGACGAGGCCGGCCGGAGGCTGCTGGTCAGCCACAGCTACGCCCACCAGATCGGCGTCGTCGACGTCGCCGCCGGCCAGTTGGCGGCAGCCTGGCCCACGGCGATCAACTTCACGGACGTGGCCACCGACCCGGGTCGCGGTCTGCTCTTTGTCACCGACACCACCGGCCACCTGCACATCCTGGAGGCCGGCGGCGGCAAAGAGCTATCCGTTCTGCCCGGGCAGGGCCGCATCGCCGTCGACGGCAGCCACGGTCGCCTGTACACCGGCGGCCTGGAGGCCGAGGCCGTGCGCGTCTTTGACCTTCTCCCGCCCGGCTCCAGCCCGCCCGTGGCAGAGCGGGGCGAGATCGAGGTGCGCGCGTTGCCCGTGGCCGACGAGTACAACGGCACGCTGCTCCTGGTGCGCAACGGCATTTACCTGGCCAGCCTGGAGACGCTGACCATCACCGCGGCCATCTCGGACACGTTGCCCGAGATGCCCGGCTACTCACCCAACCCCGCCGCTGTAGACGCCGCGGTCGATCCCGGCAGCGGCAGGATCTATGCCATCGTCAACAACGGCGTGCCCGGCTCGAACAACGGCAACTACCTCTACGTTTACGAGCCCGAGAGCTACCGGCGCATCCTGACAGACACGGAGCGCAGCGCGAACTATGTCGAGATCGACCCCCTCAGCGGCCAGGCCTACGTCTCCCGCGCTCACCTCGCCGGGCGTTCGACGAGCCTCCTGGCCGGCGGCCGGGCGTACAAGGCCCGCCTGGACGCGGTCTTTGGCGCCCTGGCGCTCGACCCCGCCCTTGGACGGCTTTATGTATCCCTGGCACGCGACGACAAGGGCCAGCTCCTCGTTCTCGACGCGTCAAACCTCGATGTGCTGGGCAGCGTTCCCATCCCGGCTGGCTTCACGCTGCGGGCCGCGGACCCGGAGCGACACCTCCTCTACCTGGCGTCTGCCGACGGGCGGGTGCAGGCCTGGTCTGCTACCGGCGGCCGGCTGCCGGCGCCCGTGGAGCCGGTGCCGGCACCGCTGCCGGTGGCTGAGGTCCGGCAGTTCTTCCCCGGCCCGGGCGATGCCCCTCTCTTTGCCGGGAGCCTGTATCGCTCCGATGATGAGGGCCAGCATTGGGCCTTCGTGGGCCAGGGCCTGCCCGGCTGGGGCGTGGCCCAGGTCGCCGTCTCCCCCGAGTTTGAGCAGGATGAGACGTTGTTCGTCCTGCCACCGGCGACTGACCAGGGCCTGGGTGTCTGGAAGTCGACCGACGCAGGGCAGAGCTGGCGCCTGGCAAGCCGCGGGCTGAGCGATCTGGCCGTCCACGAGCTGGCCATCTCGCCCGCCTTCGGCCAGGATCAAACGCTGCTGGCGTTGGCGCGGCAACAGGGCCTCTTTCGCTCCACAGACGGCGGCGAGAGCTGGGAGCGCCTCACCGAGCGCTATCAGGAGCCCGTACATTACCCCGAAACCGCCGGACTGGTCGCCTTCTCGCCGGCCTACGCCCAGGACCGCACCATCTTCCTGGCCCACGACGGGCTAAAGCGCTCCACGGACGGCGGCGAGACCTGGTCCTCGCTCCCCGGCCTGGAGCCCAGCTCCCTGGCCCTGTCGCCCGCCTTTGCCAGCGACCAGACGCTGTTCGGCTGGTTCGGGCAGGCAGGCCTGCTCCGCTCCACGGATAGCGGCGACACGTGGCAGCCGGCGGTGAAGGGCCTCTATTTGCGCGGCTTTGGCAGCGGCCGCGTCACGATCGCGCCCGACTACCCCTCCAGCCGGACCCTCTACCTGGAATGGATGCCCTCCTCGCCCGACGAGGCCGGCCAGATCTTTCGTTCCCTGGACAGGGGAGAGAGCTGGCAGCATCTGACCGGGGCGCTGCCGGCCGCCGCCACGGATGTCCGGCTCTCGGACGACGGCGGCGCCTTCCTGGCCCTCGACGGCGAGGGGCACCTGGTCCGCTGGCCGGTGGCCGAACTGGCGTGGCAGCCGAGCGAGCTGCCCGCCCCCGACGAGATCGAATTCTTCCGCCTGACTCCCTCCCCAGGCTTTGCCCGCGACCGCACGCTCTTTGCCGTTGGCGAAGGCGCCGGCGTTCTCCGCTCGCAGGACGCGGGGCTGACCTGGGAGGACACCGGCTTTCCCCTGCGGGTGACCTTTGGCGAGCCGCCGGCCTTGACCGTCCTGGGCCCCGACCGGGTCCTGGCCGGCACGGTCCTGGGTCTCTACGCGTTTGACGGCTCAGGCTGGGAGCCGGTGGATGCGAACCTGCCCAATCGGAGCGCCCTGAGTTCCACGCCAGGGCCCGACGGCTCTCTGCGGCTCGTGTTCCAGCAGGAGGAGGAAGGGCCGTGGGTCTGGATGTCGACGGACGGCGGCGAGAGCTGGCGGGAGGCGCTGCCGCCCGCGCCCCGGCCGGCGGCGGCCGAGGACCTGGTCCTGTCGCCGGCCCTCGCGAGCGACGGCACGGCCTACCTGGCCAGCGGTTGGGAAGAGCCGCTGCGCACCCGCGATGGAGGGCCGTGGGAGCCCATGCCCCTGCCGCCCGGCGGCGTTCTCTCGGCGCTGGACATGTCGCCCGCTTTCGAGGGCGACGCCCTGCTCTTCCTGCGCACCGAGGACAACCGCCTCTGGCGCTCCCGGGACGGCGGAGACAGCTGGACCCGGGTTGACGGGCCGTGGGAGGGCGAGATGCCGCGGGCGGTGGCGCCTACGGGCGGCTACCGGCTGGCAGCCGTCACCTTTTCGCCGGCCTACGCCCAGGATGGCGTGCTGCTCCTCGAGGCGGGCGGTGCGCTCTACCGCTCCACCGACGCCGGCAGCACCTGGCAAAAGGTCCTGGAGCCCGGCCCTCTCACCTTCCGCGCCAGCTTCTCGCCGGACTATGCGCGGGACGGCGCCATCTTGATCCAGCAGGGCAACGCCATCTACGGCTCCGGGGACCGTGGCGCGACCTGGCAGCGCCTGCCGGCGGCACCGTGGCAGCCCGCGGATGAGATCGGCCTGCAGCTCTCCCCCACCTTCGGCCAGGACCGCACCGTGCTGGCCTGGGGGCTTCCGGGCCTGGTGTACGGCTCACGGGACGGCGGGCAGTCGTGGCAGGACCTGCGCGCCGGGCTGCCGGCGGGCCAAGGTGGCATCCGCCAGGTCGTCTTCTCTCCGGCGCATGCTCAGGACGGGCTGCTCTTCCTGGTGCCATATGGCGGCGGCCTGTACAAGTGGGCAGCGCAGGGTCCCTGGGTGCCCATCACCGCGCCGCCAACCGCGCCGCTGCCGGCGGGCACGGCGGCGCCATCGCCCACCCCGCTGCCCACCCCGCGTGCCACGCCCTGCCCCCTGGCAGCGGTTCAGTTTCGCGCTGCCTGGGAGCAGGCTGCCGGGCGCCTGGGGTGCCCGGCCACAGCGGCAGAGCAGCGGATGCTGGCCCAGCAGCCCTTCGAACAGGGCACCATGATCTGGGATTCGGGCCCGCGGCGCATCTATGTCCTCCTCGCCCCGGGCACATGGCAGTCCTTCGACGACACCTGGGTTGACGGGCAGGACCCGGCCTATGATCCGGCCCTGCCGCCGCCGCCCCAGCAGCCGCAGCGCGGCTTTGGCAAGGTGTGGCGCGAGCAGCTGGGTGGCCCGCAGGCAGCCACCGGTTGGGCCCTGGAGAACGAGCGGGCGGTGGACGGCTGGGTGCAGGCCTTTGAGCATGGGCTCCTCGTCTGGACCGATGCCCCGCTGCCCGCGGGCGGCAGCCCCGGCACCGCCTACCTGCTCTTCGACGACGGCACCTGGCAGGCAGTGCCCGCGCCGCGGCCGTGACAGGACAGACAACAGCGGATTCAGAAATCAGTGGTCCCGACCATGGGGGACCATGGGGGACCATGAGCAGCCGGGCCTCAGCGAGCCGGCTGTGGAACAGAGCGCGCTGTGGAGGAGGCAGAAGTGCAAGATCGTCGTTCCTCACTGCAGCAGACTACCGGCCACCTTGTGAAGACGGCGGCAGGCTGCGTGCTGCTTCTTGTCCTGGCAGCCGCGACGCAGCCCATCATTGCGCAGCCACCACATGCCAGTGGCTGCCCAACAGGCGCGGGGCAGACCACCGGGAGCGCCCACGACCGCTGCCAGTTTCCGGGATTCTTCCCGCCCGAGCTGCTGCGCGCATGGCAGCCGCTCAGCCCCGCCCAGCTGGACCGTCCAGACCTGAACGCCCGGTTCATCATGCAGACGCCCCGTTACGACTATGACGACCCGGTCAAGAACACCCATGCCCCGGGAGATCTGGTCACGTTTGTCGGCCACGTGGCCAACCGGGGCAGCCAGCCGGCCGGCGCCTGTGGCTATGCCTGGACGATCGACGGCCTGCCGGCGGGCAGCGGGACGGTGCCGAGCCTGGATCCCGGCCAGGCGGCGACCCTGGAGCTGGCTTGGACCTGGCAGTCCGGGAACCACGTGGTCCGTTTGGTGCTGGATCCCGCCGACGCGATCCTCGAGGTCTCCGAGACCAACAACGAGATTGAGGACCGCACCAACGGCCTGGCGGTCGGCCTTTGGGTGGAACAGAGCGTGTACAATTGGTTTAACGCCAACCAGATCTACCTGGGCCTGGGCAGCGTTTCCTGGGACGATTGGGCGCAGCGGCAGCTGCGGGTTTGGAACCAGATGTTCGCCGAGGCAATCACACCCCTCACGCCCCAGGGCATCCTCGACCGGGTTCGCCTGGACAAGGTGACGGTCGTGCCCGACGGCGCTTTGCCGCCCTGCGCCACCAACTTTCCGGCTCCCGACGACAAGACCGTTGACCTGGAGTGGGGCTTTCCCTCCGAGGAGGTCGGCGTGCCCAGTGGGCACGTGTGCGGCGCACTCAACTTCTACTTTGACAATCCTGAAGCGCTGAACGTCGAATACTCGCTGATGCACGAGCTGAGCCACGCCCGCTATCTCATCGACCTGTACGGGCTCAACGTCTACGTCAATGCCGCCAGGTTGGCCAGCCCGGTGAGCAGCACGTCCTCAACACTGGCCGTAGACCGGGACGTGGAAAGCGATTGGAACTTTCCCACACCCGTCCCGCTGGCGGTCGGCGGCGAGCTCATCGTGTGCCAGGGCAAGGCAGGGTCCACGTTCACCGGCTGCGAGCGAGGGGTCGAGGGCACGACCCCCCGTGCCCTCCCGGCCGGCCAACTCGTCAATCTGGCGACCGTGCGCCTCCAGGACGGGCACGGCAACCTGGTGCAGGGCAGCGAGGCGCTGCCGGTCATCGGCTGGGACGACCACCTGTACTACAGCCACTATCCGGACGACGTCATGAACGGCGGCGTCGTTTACCGGGAGCATTCGGCCTACGCCTGGAATCGCATCGCCGGCCGGCGGCCCGTGTGCGGCAATTACAACGCGCCGTGCAACCTGGGCGAGTACCTTGGCGATCTGCCCACCGCCCACCGGGTCGAGATCCGCACCTTCGGGGGCGAGCCGGTCCCCGGCGTGCGGGTCGAGCTGTTCCGGGCCAGGCCTTTCCCCTCTATCTACGGCAAGGTCTTTTTTGCCCAGCCCGACTGGGTCGCGTACTCAGACGCCCGCGGCCAGGCCAGTCTGGGCCGCTTTCCCTTCGGAGACGGCGTGTCCTCCATCGCAACCTACAATTCGACGGCGTTGCTAAAGCTATCGTCCGAAGGGCAGTCCGTCTACCGCTTCCTGGAGGTGACGGAAGCGAACGTCGCCTATTGGAGCGGACACGAGGATCTGGTTGTCTATGCCGTCAGCGCCGATCTCGCGCCCGGCCGGCCTCCGCGGTGGACCTTCGTGCCTACCCTGCTCGGGCAATTCGCGCCCCCCGAGCACTTGATGGCCCTCGCCTTCGAGAACAGCTTCGACGGCGCGGAGGGCGAGCCTGGCCTGGCGAACGGAGTGAGCTTTGTGCCGGGCTACGTCGGGCAGGGCATCCTGGTCGACGATGGGGACTCGTTGTCGTACGCCACGGCCGGCAACATCCGTCGCGAGGCGGGCCGGATCGAGTTCTGGCTCCGGCCCACGTGGAACGGAGGCGACGGCGAGAGCTATGTCTTCTTTGAGGTGGGAGACGGCTGGTTCAACCGCATGCGTATTATGAAGGACGGCGCCAACAACTTGCGCTTCATGGTGTGGAGCGCCGAAACGGAGTACGGCGTGGCCCACAACGTCGCCGGCTGGGCCGCGGACGAGTGGCACCGCATCGGCGTCTCGTGGCGGACCGACACGATCGCCCTCTACCTGGACGGAGAGTTGGCCGAGATGGCTACGGGCACCGTCTTGCCCGAGATGTTGGCGCCGGCCATGTACGTCGGCTCGACGCCGGGCGCCGACCAGCAAGCCCAGGCTGTCATCGACGAGCTGGCCATCTATTCCCAACCCTGACGGCGGCGACCGGCCGCCCAATAGCGGGATCTCATCGCCAACCGACCTCCGAGGTCTACCTCGGAGGTCTAGGCCACTTCGCACCTGTGCGCAATCGCCAGTTTCATACCCGTTGCACGTATTCGAGATAGCTGTTCACGACCTGGAAGCCCACCGACTCGTAGAGGCGCATGGCGGGTGTGTTCGTCACGCCCGTCGAGACGGCCACGCGGTCCATGCCGCAGGCCTGCATCCGGCGCAAGCCCTCGCGCAGCACAGCTCGCGTCAATCCCTGCCGGCGGTAGGCCGGGCGGGCACCCACCGGGCCGAAATCGCCGACAAGGTTGACGGGGTCGATCCAGCCGTTGACGTACGCCGCGATGACGCCACCGGCTGCCACCGCCACGATGTCAAGGTCCCGATGGTAGCCTGGCAGCCGCATCAAGTAAGCGTAATCGGCGTCACTGACATTGCCAACCGTCCACGGCTGCCACACCTCGCGCTGAGCGGCAGCCCGGTCCGGGATGTCACTCGCTTCAACGGCGCGGACCTGGCAGCCGGCAGGAATCGCCACTTCTGGAAGTGCCTGGCCCAAAGAGCAAATCATGTTCACTTCGGAAAACTGACCGCCGGGCCGGAAGCCGTGCCCTTCCAGGAACGCCCGGCGCCTGGCGTTGTCCTGCCGCGCGCCGGACACGAGAGGGCCGCTCCACTGCTGCGGGCTGCGCTCGCGGAGCTCGGCCAGGCGTGAGTCTGTCCACAGCATCGCTTCAGCCTCAATGCCGCACCACTCGTACTCGGGCAGCACCTGGACGTCGAAAGACGGATCCTCGCCCAGAATGGCATAGCCCACCAACTTGTCCTGGTCGTGCCACAGGCGGAT
>JBFYTF010000398.1:0-3547 GCA_041300865.1 Anaerolineae bacterium | reverse complement strand
GGAGGAAATAGACCTCTTGCACTGCGCCCGGCTCGATGTTCAGGTGCACTTGCAGAGCGGCACAGGGGTCGAGCCCGGCCCGCAGCCCACTTCCCAGTCCAACGCGCTGCAGGGCAGCAGGCTCCTCGTAGCTTCCCCTCCGCCCCAGGAACTCGGAGCGATCGGCAGTGAGGCCGTGGAGGCCCTCGCTGGACGCGAGGAAGGCGACCGCCTCACCAAACTCCTGATGATACGCATTGCGCGCCAGCAGCGCCCTGCGCCCGGCATCGTACTCGGGCACCACGTACTGCTGCGAATGGTCACGATGCACCCCTAGCACCCACTCGGCGTAGAAAGTGGCCGTGATCCGCCGCGTCCGGTTCCAGGTGTTCTCCAGCCGGAGCTGCACGACCTTAAGGGGCGCCTCGCGGTCGGCAAAGACCCGCACGCGTTGCTTCAGGCCGTGGCTATGGTGCTCAAAGATCGAGTAACCCGCCCCGTGACGGACCAGGTAGGCAGAATCCGCGCCGGCGGGACGGGGTGTGGGCGACCAGACCCGGGCCGTCTCTTCGTCGCGCAGATAGAGCGCCTCGTGTGGTACATCGCGCACCGGGTCGTTGTCCCACGGCGTCAGCCGGTTCTCTCCGCTGTTGGTCGCCCACGAAAAGCCCAGGCCCGACTCTGACACCAGGAAGCCAAAGCGTGGATTGGCAATGACGTTCACCCAGGGCGCCGGGGTCTTCTGGCCCGGCTCGAGATAGATCACATACTCGCGCCCGTCGGCCGAGAAGCCCCCCAAGCCGTTGTCGAACTGGAGACCCTGGGGCCGAGCCACGGCGGCCAGCGTGCCGGGGTCCACGAAATCAGGTTGGGTTGGCACAAAGTGGGGCAGGGTGCCCGGGCGCTCGCGCAAGGGCTCGATCTGCCGGGCCAGAGAGCCGGCCTCGCCATCGAGGACGACGCGCGCCGCCGTCAAGAGTAGCACATGGCCGGCCTCGTCCACCTGCCCGGACTGCAGCAAGAAGATGCCGCCGCGGCGGTTGATCCAGATCTCGGCGTCGGCGCTCCGCAGCAGCGCCAGCACCTGGCGGTGCAGCTCCTGGGCGTAACCGGCCGGCTCGTCATTGAGGATCACCAGGTCGATCGTTTGCTGGCGGCGGCGCCAGTGGGCATGGAGGGGCAAGATCTCTCGCACCAATTCCAGGTCGTCCTGCCCCGTGATGCGCACGAGGAGGATGGGATAGTCCCCCGAGATGGCATAGCCCCACAGGCCGGGCTGCCCGAGCTGGTTGGCCGCCAGCACCTCGGGTGCCGCGCGCAACGCGTGGCTGGGGTAGAGCAGTGCCGACAGCAGCTGCTGGCCATGGCGCAGAGCTTGGGTGTCAAGCCCCAGGTGGTGTGCCTCTGTCTCGTTCTGTGACTGTGCCCGGTGGAAAACGCGGGCCACCGCCGGCAGCGACCGGTATCGCCCGGCCAGCTCGAGGGCTTCGCGCCGCGACGCGGCAGCGAGGGTCAGGAAGGCCATCTGTACGCTGCCGTGCGGACGGAGAACTACCTCCTGCGCCAGGGAAAAAATGGGGTCGAGGGTCGCAACCGGGTCGTCCGGCTGGGGTCCATCGCGCAGCACCGCCTGGCCGAGCTCAAGGGCTTGGGGCTGACGCGGCGAGCCAGCGCGCCCGAGGAATCGCGCCCGGTCCGTCTCGTGGGAGCCGGTAGCCGGTGTACCGTCGGGCGGCAGCAGCAAGTGCAAAAGGTAGGCCGTCGACTCTTCTGCCGACCGGGGACGGCGCCAGAACAAGAGCCCGTTTACGTCGGCCACGTACTCGCTCTGGATAAACATCTTGTTAAAGGCCGGGTGGCGCCGGTCCGCGTCCTGGCTGTTCAGTACCACCTCGCCGTAGCTTGCCAGCCGCAGGCGCCGGCGCCTCGGGGTATGGTTGGTCAGCGTTAGGAGCCGCACCTCGACATCGTCTTGGGGTGCGACGGCGACTTCGGTGCGCAGCGTCACGTCGTGGTCGTGGCGCTGGAGCTCGACACTATGGGCCGAAAAGCGAGCGCTGGCTTGCTGGGGTATCTGTCGCGCAGGCTGCAGCCCGGCAGACCACAGCTCGCCCCCCGCGGCGTCAAGCTCCTGGACATAGATCCAGGTTCCCCAATCCTCCAACGTCGTGTCGGCGCGCCAGCGCGTCAGGTCCAGGTCGTGCCAGCTGCTGAACCCCGCACCGGCGGAAGTGATGATGACGCTATAGCGGCCATTGGACAGCAGGTGTGCCTGGGGCTGAGGGCCATCGACCGGGACGAACCAAGGCTCCAGGAAGGTCGGTGCCTCCACGGGGCGCTGCGCCCCCGACGGCCCTTCCGTGTCTCCCTCGAGCGGCGCACTGCGGGGCACCTGCTCCTGCAACAGCAGCTCCACGCTCTGGATGCGTGGGTCCCGGTGAAAATAGTCTACAAGAAGGTCGTCCAAGAGCGAATTGGCCAGCGCGGCGAGGATCATGCCCTGATGGTGGGCCATGTGCGAGCGCACGATGGCCCGGTCGTGGCCCAAGGGTAGACGCCGGGGCGTGTAGTCGATCGCCTCGTAAAAGCCGAAATGGCCCATCATCCCCTCGCGCGCCAGGCGCTCGAGGTTCCGGACCACACTGCCCGGATCCACGGGCAGGGCCAGCAACGAGGCATAGGGGGTGATGACCAGGTCCTCGTCCAACCCGCGCTTGCGCCCCAGGCCCGGCACGCCAAAGCCGCGGTACTGATAGTTCTGGCTGGCATCAAAACGATAGTAGCCCGACTCCGAGATGCCCCACGGGACATCATTCTGGCGGGCATAGCGCTTCTGCTGCTCCACGGCCCCATACTGCGTCTCGTGCAGGAGCAATCCCTCGTAGCTGCGCAAAAAGAGGGCAGGCATCAGGTACTCGAACATGCTGCCGTTCCACGATAGCAGGACGCGGAGGTCCCCCACGCGGCCTACGGGACGCTCGAGATGCAGCCAGTGGCTCTGAGGCACGTCGCCCTTGGCGATGGCAATGAGGCTTGCCGTCCGAGCCTCCGAGGCCAGCAGATCGTAGTGGTTCAGGTCGAGCTTTTCGTTGGCCACGTCGTAGCCAAGGTAAAACACGCCGCGCTGCCGGTCAAAGAGAAAGGAAAAGTCGGTCTCGCGGAACATCGCTTCTGCCTCGCGGCCGATCTCATGCAGGCCGGCGGCCAACTCGTCGGCTGCCTGGGCCGCAGACTCCAAGGTCGCAGCCAGCTCGGCGCACCAGGCGCTTGCCTCCCGCCATTCCTCACCGCCGCCCCCCTCCCCGGCTGCCAGGACATTTTCCAGCGTTTGCAGAGGAGCGCAGGAAACCCGGCAGATGTCGCGCAGCTCATCCAAGGTCGTCAGATGAGGCAGAGCCTCACGCACTGCCTGCCAGGGATCCGCGACATCCAGGGGCAAATCCTCGCGCCGCAATAGGGCAGGCGGATCGTCCAGGAGGAGCTGCCAGGAAAGCAGAAGCCGCGTCTCTTCCTCCATCGTCCGCAAGTGGTGCTGCACACGCTCAAACCACAGGCGCAGGTCACGGAG
>JBFYTF010000378.1:0-2822 GCA_041300865.1 Anaerolineae bacterium | reverse complement strand
CCTCGTCGTCGGGAACAGCGCCGGGATCGAGCTTGTCCCATAGAGCTGCGGCGGCCATGAGCAGGCCCGGTGTGCAAAAGCCACACTGGATGGCGCCGTGGTCGATGAACGCCTGTTGCAGAGGATGCAGCCGGCCGGGCCTGTCCCAGGTGGCGGCCAGCCCTTCGACGGTGACGACGTGCTTGCCCGCAGCGCGCTTGGCAAGATAGGTGCAGGACCGGACAGCCTTGCCGTCGACCAGCACAACGCACGAACCGCATTGCCCATCGCCACAGCCGATCTTGGTCCCGGTCAGCCCCAGATCGCGGCGCAGCAGGTCAGCCAGCCTTGTGTCGGGGCCGACCTCCAGCTCAACCTCAACGCCGTTTACAACGAACTTGGCTCTCTCTTCTTGTGCCACAGACCATCTCCCCTTCCCAGGAGCCAGCTTGGCATCCGGACCGAGCGTCACCGGCGCTAGCGGGCGGGCAGCAGAAAAGGCAGCGAAGCAGCGACCCCCTTGAGAATTACGGCCATCTAGGCTGCATCCTTCAAGGACAGGACGCCCTCAAACGGTTGTTTCAACTGCGCCTGAGCGGCTTCCCAGCCGGGCGAGAAGTCGAGGAGCACGTTGGCATCCTCGAAGGTGAAGCCTCCATCTCGCACGGTGAGCCGTGATTCGCGTCCGCCGCTGCGCCGCCGGATTGTCCCGGCCTCGACATAGAACGCATTGTCGTCTTCCAGGTGGAAGCCGGCCTCCTCCAGGAAGAGCCGCGGCTTGTCGGCGTACGGCTTGCCCTGATGGACGCAGAAGGTGGTGCAGTTGCCGCACTCGTTGCAAAAGTCGTCGATGTGGACGATCTGCCGCCTCTGCTCAACCCGGAAGCGTTCCCGGCCAGCAATGACCAGCTCGCCGCTCTGGCAGGCAAGCAACGGCAACGTCCAGGTCACAGGTTCCACGAGGTAGGTATAATTCGCCCGGTTGGGGCACACCTCGACACACTTGTCACAGAAGGTCGAGCACTGGAGGCAGCGGCGTGCCTCGCCGCGGGCAGCCTCCTCGCTGAGGGTCTGTTCGACACAGGCAAAGCCGGCTCGCTCGGCGACGGGCAGCATCTCTGCCTCGTGCCGGTCCACCTTGCGCGCGCGCTCGTGTTTGACGCTCAGGATGTCGTCGTCGCTCAGCTCCGGCATGGGAGCGACCGGCATTGCCCAGGGAACGCCAAGCTGTTGGCATATCGCCCTCGCTGCACGCCGGCCGTCTTCGCAGGCCTGGATAATGATCGCCGGCCCGCGGGTGACGTCGCCGCCGGCGTACACCCGCTCTATTGGCGTCCGCCGCGAGCCGGGATCGGTGACGATTGCCCCATCCTGGCGAAAGGTCAGGCCCGCACCCTCGAGGAAACCGAGGTCGGGTCGCTGCCCAATGGCCAGGATGATCGAGTCGGCCTCGAGCTGGAACTCGCTGCCGGGGATAGCCAGCGGTCTACGCCGCCCACCGGAATCAGGCTCCCCCAGCTCGGTGCGCACGCACTCCAGGGCGACCACGCGCCCGTTCTGCAGGAGCACACGCCGGGGCGAGGCAAGCTCGAGGAGCTGGTTGCCCTCCTCAAACAACCATGTCAGCTCCTCCTCTTCGGCCGGCATCTCGGCCAGGCTGCGGCGGTAGATGATTGTTGACGGCCGGCCGGTAATCCGTTGTGCGGTGCGCGCCGCGTCCATGGCGGTGTTGCCACCACCGATGATCAGCACCTTGGAGCCCAACTCCGGCGTTTGCCCCCGGGCGACCATCTCGAGCAAACGGAGCGAGGTAAAGACTCCTTCGCCATCGATGCCCTCGATCTCCAGCCCGGCATCGTGCTGGAAGCCGGTAGCAATGTAGACAGCAGCAAAGCCCTTCTCCAGCAGCTCGCCGGGTGGCATGGCAACCGGCTGGTTCAACCTCAGTTCGACGCCAAGTCCGGTGATGCGCCGGACGTCCGCTGCAACCACTTCCGGCGGGATGCGGAAATGCGGGGCGATGGCCGGCATGCCGCCGGGCATTGCCCGCGACTCGAAGATAGCAGCCCGCACCCCGTTTCGCGCCAGGAAGTAGGCGGCCGACAGGCCCGCAGGCCCACTGCCGACGATCGCGACCGTGGGGCCCGGAGAAGCAGGTGCGGCACCGGCCGGGGCCTGGACGGCGCCCGGCCCTGGGTCTGCCGGTTTGCCGCGCTCGAAGGCGAAACGCTTCAGAGCGCGGATGGCGACCGGCTGGTCATAGTTGTTGCGTGTGCAGCGCGTCTGGCAGAGATGCGTGCAGACATAGCCGGTGATGCCGGGCAGTGGGTTCCGCTCCAGGATGACATCCAGGGCGCTGTCGTCGTGGCCATGCGCGATGAGCCAGGCGTACTCGGGCACGTCCTGGCAGACGGCGCACTGGGCCACACAGGGAGCGGCAATGCAGTCAAAGGGATCTAGCGCCGTGTCGACCTTGGGCAGATCAGGGAGCCAGTAGCTCTTCTTGTAGCGCGGATCCCGCAGGGCCTGGGCAGCTGCCACCTCCAGGTTGGCCAGCCGGTCGCCGGCGAGGTCACCCAGGCTCGAGGCGCCGCGAGCGCGCATCCCCTCTTCCAGCTCTTCCAGCCAGTGCAGAAGGCGGGCATAGCCACCCGGCTTGAGCAGGTCGGAAGCGGCCGTGACCGGCAGAGCGCCGCAGGCCAACAGGGTAGTGAGGTTCAGAGCATCGGCTCCGCCGGAATACGAAACCTGCAGATCGCCGTTGAATTCTTGGGCCAGCTTGCGGAACAGGTTGACGGTGATCGGGTAGAGGGCCTGTCCCGACATGTACATTTCGGCCCCAG
>JBFYTF010000374.1:0-22385 GCA_041300865.1 Anaerolineae bacterium | reverse complement strand
AGTCCCAGCGAATTCTTCGCTGAGCGCAGCGAGCAGCACCCACATGACCGCCGACATGATATACCCGGATCCCTCCAATGCCCGCCTGGCGGCTCCGGTCGTGCCTCATCGATGATACTCGATCTGCTGCCAGAGACCGCGGATGTTTCCGACCAACGTCCTTTGTTTCCTTACGTTTCTCTTCTTTGCGCGAAATCACTTCTGTACATCAGTCTTTCAAGCTGCTCAACGTGGCCATCATGGCCGTGTGCGGCATCGTTGGCGTCATCTTTCTCAGCCAGGGCATGCGCATCGTGTCGGCGGCGGGCAAAGAGGGGGCCACGGCGCGGCGCTGGGTGATGTGGCTGTGGGTCATTGTCTATGCGTTTGTCGGCAGCCAGATGGCCTGGACGCTGCGACCCTTTGTCGGCGCGCCGAGCATGGAGTTTGAGCTATTTCGCCAGCTGGGTGGCAACTTTTATTCCAACATCTTTGCCAGCATCGGCGAGTTCTTGGGCTTTTTCGTGGTGCGTTAGGCGGCGGGGAACAGGAAACCGGAGTAAAGACAATGTCGAGTCAAAATCAAGGGAACGAACGATCGACGACGGATCAGATTCTGGACCTGCTATTAGAGGCCCTCGCCGAGCGGCAGCGAGCCCGCCGAACCCTCGGGGAAGCAGCCGTCCCTCCAGCACAGAAGGCCCGTGGCGACGAGCGTCTAGCCGCCGCGGAGCAGCAAGGGCAGAGCCTGGCGAAGGCAGAGGAGCCCCTACCGCCGCCCAGGCCCGAGCCACGGGCCGCCGAGACGCGCAAGCCGGCTCTGGCCCCGCAGCGCTCCGTGACACCGCCCGCAAGCCACCCGGAGCCCCGGCCGGGCGACACGGATTGGGTGCCGCCGCCGCGTCTGCCGAGCATCAACATGGGCAAAATGCTGTGGCGGCTGGCGCTGTTGGTGATTGTGCTCCTGGTGGTCGTCAACATTCCCGTGAACCAGTATGGTGTCAGCCTGGCGCGGATTATGCCCGAATCTTCGTCCCTGATCATCCGCGACGGGCTGGTGCTCAAGGGCAGCGGGCCCGAATTCTATATGCTGGAGGAAAACAAGCTGCGCTGGATCAGCAGCCTGGACGCGTTCGAGCACCTGGGCCTGACCTGGGAGGACGTACACATCGTGGAGGACAGCTACCTGGATCGGTTCGAAGAGGGGCGGCCCATCCACGTCCTGCTCAAGTGCCAGGCGAGCCCGCACATCTACCGGCTGGAGAACGAACAGAAGCGCTGGATCAAGGACATCGACACGTTCCTGGCCGAGGGGCACGTCTGGGACGACGTGCGCTTCGTGAGCTGCGATTATTTGCGCGACCTGCCGACGGGCCGGTCGATCCCGGAGGATGCGGGGGTGGGGCCGGAGCCTTAAGCCCTCACAAATAAGTTGAGCTACACAGCACAACATAACGCAAACGGCCGGTCATAACGAGCCAGGCCGCCGCTCCACTGTGCGGCGGCCTGGCTCTGTCATTTTCGCCTAGCGAATCATCGAAGTTGGCGTAGATGACCTCGCGCACCCTCAGTCGCTCGGCCTGGCCAGAGCCGCAGGACAACTCGCCAGCGCACGCGGCGATCTGGGCCGGCTTGACAGCCAAACCCATGTCGTGTATAATCTTTGTTAGATGAAAGTCAACTTCATAAGGTGAGAACGGCGGGTGGGAGATACAGCGAGGTCTCTTCTTGAGTGCACAGTGGACAGTGATGCCAATCTACGCGGGGCACCGTAAACGCCATCGGTGTTCTGTCAAGCTAGCATCTATGCACCTATTGTCTCGGCGAATAAAGACGAGGCAATAGGTGCGTTTGTTTTGTAGGCAAGGCACACATGGCACATTATCGATTCCGATCACAGGATGTTGAACCACTGCTGGAAGGACTGGCGATCCTGGGAACTGGGGGAGGCGGTGCGCCGGCGTGGGGTCGGGCCATACTCGAGCAGGACTTTGCCTCCGGCCGTGCTCCGACCATCGTCGACGTGATGGATATCCCCGATGACAGCTTGGTCGTGTGCGGCGGCATCATGGGCTCCGTCAAGATCCTGGAGTCGATGGGCATCGAGCAGGTCGTGGCGCATTGGGAGGAGCACTTTGAACTGCTCGAGGTGACGCGGGTGATGGAGGCCTTACAGGGAAGATGCGTCGATTATGTGGTGCCCTTTGAAGTAGGCGGCCTGAACACGCCGGTCATGCTTACCCTGGCTGCTCGAATGGGGATCAGGGTGATTGACGGCGACGCGCTGGGCCGCTCCGCTCCCGAGACCCAGATGACCAGCTTTATCGGCCATGGAATCTCTTTGACACCAATGCCACTGATCGACTTTTACGGCAACGTAGTCGTTGTGCAGGAAGCGGCGGAGCCCACCTACCCAGATCAGATTGGCCGTTACGTCGTGACACACGGGGGTGGTTTGGGAGCAAACAACCACTATCCGATGAGCGGCAGGCAGGTCAAAGAGGCGGTTATCCCGGGCACGATCAGCGCCTCTCTGCGGCTGGGACGCACCGTTCTGGACGCAAGGCAGAAGGGCAGCGACGTAGTCATGGCCATCAGTGCCGACCTCGGCGGCAAGCTACTTCACGTCGGAGACATCACCGCCATGCGGGAAGAAGAGAGCATGGGCTTCTATTTCACTACGGCCACGGTGACCGGCAGAGGTCCATCGGATGGGCGCACGGGAGAACTGGTTATCAAAAACGAGACGATGATGCTCTCCGTGGACGAACGGCCCCTGGCTTTTTTCCCAGACCTTGTCTTGATCCTCGATCCAGAGACCGGCCGGGGCCTGATGAGCGTCGAGTTGAACGTGGGCACACAGGTTGCCCTGGTCGGTGTGGCTTGCCATCCACGCCTGCGCAAAGCACTCGGCACAGCGCCAGGCGAAGTGGCTTTCAGCCCGGCACGCTACGGCCGTGGACAACACAAGTACGTGCCTATGGAACAGCTTATGCCTGACCTCCACGCTGGGCAATAGTCTATTTTCCCAGTCGGCGGCGCAGGACTACAAACCAGATGGATGAATTGGGGATGGCACAGACGACACCTTCACAACCTGAGATTCGCGACGGGGAACGCTACCAGGTACGGGCCGTTCATCGCGCTTTGGATCTGCTGGACTGCTTCACTGCAACGGAGCCAGAACTGACGCTCTTGCAGTTGGCCGATCAGACGGGTCTCAGTACGAGCACGGCGTACCGCCTCATTCAGACCCTGGAAGGCCGTGCTTTTGTCGAGCATCGACCCCAAACCGGCCGCTACCGGCTGGGGATGTCGTGCCTGCGTCTCGGTGGGAGTGTCATGGCCCAGCTGGACGTGCGAGAGCGGCTGCGCCCCTTGCTGACCGAGGTGCGAGATGAGTATGGGGAGACCGTCCACTTGGCCATCCTGGATCGCAATCGGATGGAAGTGATCTACCTCGACAAACTTGATGGCTCGCTACCCATCGGGATGATGAGCTCGCGGGTCGGATCTCGTTCCCCGGCCTACTGCACGGGCGTCGGCAAGGTTCTCCTGGCCGGTGGTTATCCTGCGGCCATCCGAGCCTTCTATGCCGAGCAGGGGCTGCGCCGCTACACGGCCAACACCATCACCGACCTGGAGGCACTGCTGGCCGCTCTGGACACGGTCCGCTGCCAGGGCTATGGCGTGGACAACGTTGAGCACGAACCCGGTGTCAAGTGCGTCGCCGTGCCCGTCTACGACTACACGAGGGGGGTCGCGTGCTCGGTCAGCATCTCAGGCCCAGAAGCGCGGATGGACAAGCACGTCGCCGAAGAGCAGCTTGTCCAGCGCATGCTCCAGCTGGCTCGAGATGCCTCTAGCGCGTTGGGATACGCGGGAGGAGTATGACAAGCGGGTCTCTTTATTTGCTGGGCATCTGCGGCAGCCCCCGACCAAGGGGTAACAGCCGCTATTTGCTCGAGATTGCTCTCGAGGCCGCAGCGCAGGCAGGTGGTGACCGGCTACGGACGGAGCTCTACTCGATCGCGGGCAAGGAATTCAGACCGTGTACGTCATGTTACACCTGTGGCTCTCGCGAGGGTTACTGCTTTCAAGAGGACGACTTTGCCGAGCTCCGGGACAAGTGGGCTGCTGCCGATGCGATCATCTACTCGATACCTGTGTACCACCTGGGTATCCCGGGCCAGCTCAAATGCTTCATCGACCGGTTGGGCAATAGCTTGTGGAGCTACTACGGCGGAGTGGTAGCCAAGAGCTTGCGTGTCTTTGGATTCATCACCCAGGGGTCGCACCTCTTTGCGGGGCAAGAGCACGCCATCACGGCGCTCATCAACCACTCCTTGGTCATGGGCGGCATCCCCGTCACGGGGGATCCGTGGGAAGCTTATATCGGCGCGGCTGGGTGGACGGCTTGCGGGGATCGTAAGGACAGCCTGCGCAAACTGGTGCAGGAGAACGACCGCGATGCGCAGGTCACGGTTCGCGCGGCAACCAGCCTCGGACGCCGCGTTGCGCAGATGGCTCTCCTGGTCCAATGCGGCGGGCTGGCGCTGCGGGGGGAGCTGGAAGCGGATGGTGGCTACGGCATCTTCCTGCGGCGCCTGGGACCGAGCTCCGGCGAGGCACAAGCGGACCCTACCGAGTAATAGGAGCAATGCATGACAGACATTGTCAATCTTACCGTTGACGCGGCCAAGTGCACTGCCTGTCGGGCGTGTGAACTGGCCTGCTCGTTCACCAAGGAGGGCTTCTTTTCGCCCGCCCTCTCGCGAATCCGGATCATGCAGGTACACGACGCCGGCGTCAATGTGCCGATCGTCTGCGTCAACTGTGCTAATGCCCCTTGCATCCCGCCTTGTCCAACAGGTGCTGTGTATCGCGACCGCCAGGTGCCCACCGTCAGAATCAGGGAAGAGGACTGCATCGGCTGTGGTGAGTGTATTCGCGCCTGCCCCTTTGGCGCCGTCGAACGGTCGCCGGACAAGGATGTGGCACTGATGTGCGATCTGTGTGATGGGGAGCCGGCATGCGCATCCGCCTGCATCTACGGCGCGCTTACGTTCGCTCCGCAGAGTCAGCCCGGCGAGGTCAAGCGCTGGGCAACGGCCAGGACAATCGCAGCGAGGATCCGGGAGAAATAGGAGGCTCGACCATGTCGCGACCGATCTCGCAACAACGCATTCTCAACGTAGACCTGACCACTCGCAGGATGTGGGCGGAAACGGTTCCCCAGGCCGACCTGGTCAAGTATCTGGGTGGCCGTGGCATCGCAGCCAAGCTGCTGTACGAGCGCATGCACGGCGGCGAGGATCCCCTTGGGCCGGATAACGTGATGATCTTTTCCACCGGCACGCTAACTGGCACGAACGCCCCATCGTCCGGAAGATCGTCCGTTACCTGCAAGAGCCCGGCCACCGGCCTCTATCTCAAGGTCAGTGTTGGGGGGCACGTTGGCGCGGAGCTGCGCTACGCCGGCTGGGACTATATCGTCCTCTCCGGCGTAGCCTCCGGCCCGGTCTATCTCTGGATCGACGGCGACCACGTGGAGGTCCGCGACGCTGCCCACCTGTGGGGCCTGGGCACACGCGATACCGATGACCTGCTCAAAGCCGAGCTGGGCGACGAGGCGATCCGCACCGCGGTGATCGGCCCCGCCGGCGAAAACCGCGTGCACTTTTCCTGCATAATGTACACCCGTTACAACTCGGCGTCGCGCGGCGGCGTCGGCGCAGTGATGGGCTCCAAGTACCTGAAGGCGATTGCAGTGCGGGGACGAGGCGGCCTGCGGTGCGTCCATGGCAAGGACTATTACGAGTTGGCCAGCCAGATGCGCCGCAGCCTGGCCGCCGATTCGGGGTCGGAGAGCCTGTTCAACTGGGGCACCTCCGGCTCGATCCCCGGACTGAACGAGATGGGGATGCTGGCGGCGTACAACTTCTCAAGGTTGGGGATCGACCATTCCGAGCGCCTAAGTGGGCAATACCTGCTGGACAAGGGCTATCTAATCGGGCGAGAATCGTGCTTTGGCTGCTCGACGGCCTGCCACCGCTACGTCCAAACCCTTTCTGACGAGTGGGGACGCGTGCAAGATTCTGGCCCGGAGTTGGAGACGGTGTTGTCGTTGGGGGCCGAATGTGGCATCACCGACACAGAGTCTCTGCTGGTCGGCAACCGCCTGTGCAATGATCTGGGCATGGACACGATATCGGCTGGCCACGTCATCTCGTGGGCTATGGAGACGTACGAGCGGGGCATCCTGGACGCCGAACAGACCGATGGGCTGGATCTTCGTTTTGGAAACGTGGAGGCGCAGCACAGCCTCCTGCAGCGCATGGCTCGCCGCGAGGGGCCATTCGCTGACCTTCTGGCCAACGGCACACGGCAAGCATCGCAGGAGGTGGGCCGCGACTCTGAGAAGTGGGCCATTCAGGCCAAGGGACTGGAGCAATCGGCAGTGGATACCCGCGCTGCCAAGAGCTATGCCCTGGCTTTTGCGGTCAACCCGCGCGGGCCGGACCACCTGATGACCGAGACGTTCGCCGAGTTTGGGTTCACCCAGGAGTCGCTCGACGTAATTCGTGAGATCACAGGAGACGAGGCGTACGCCAACCCGAGGCTCACCGACAAGCGAGCGGAAATTGTGCGCTGGCACGAGGACGTATATGCCGCCACAGAGGCGCTTGGGTTCTGCGTCTTTACCTCAACCGCGGCGTTTGCCGTAAATCCGCGCAACATGTCGCGCTTGTTCAGCTTGGGGTTGGGCGTGGACCTGGATGAAAAGCAGCTCATGCTCGGCGGACGGCGCACGGTGACTATCGAGCGCTGTTTTAACGTGCGTGAGGGAGCGCGCCGGCGGGACGACCTCCTGCCGTGGCGCATGATGAATGAGAAGGTGCCCAGTGGAGCCAACGCCGGTATGATCACAGACCAGGCGCTGCTGGACAAACTGCTCGATGAGTACTATGCCTTGCACGGCTGGGATGTAGCCACGGCGGTTCCGCTGCGCTCGACATTGCAGAAGATGGGGCTGGAGGACGTGTGCGGTGACGTGGCCCTTGAGGGCTAGCGGGGGCTAAGCCGATGACGCAGGTGGTAGTGCGGCTCTTCGGGTTGGGAGAGGGCGACGCCAGCCACAACACGCTTACTAGGACCGTGGAGCCTGGTACGACCGTCCAGATGCTGTGGGATGGCCTGCGGCGCGAGGCCGGGCCGCGCGACAAGCTGCGGACAATTGAACGCGACGCGTTATTGGTTTTGCTGAACGGCCGCCCGATCCGAGGCGAGGCCGAGTGGCAAAGGGCCGTGGCCGAGGACGACACGGTCAGCTACATGCCCAAAGCCTTTGGTGGCTAGAGCCAGTCTGGCAAACAGCTTCGGTCTCCAGTGTGCGAGGGGAGAGCGGGGAGGCGTGAAACGGGGAGTCAAAGGCGATGTCAGGAATACGGCCTGAAATAGCCCACCGGTGGCAGGTACTGCGGCCCGATCAGGTGCAGGAACTGCACGGCGCAACCCTGCGGCTGCTCTCGGAGGTCGGCGTAGTGTTCAGCAGCGAGGCGGCCTTGGATGTCTTGCGGCACCATGGCGCCCGAGTAGAGGGCTGCACGGCGCATCTGGCGCCACAGCTGGTGGAGAAGGCCATCGAGTCCAGTCCGCAACAGGTCGTCCTCCGGGGGCGAAATCCCCGGCGCGACGTCCTGCTGGGACAGGGGAACATCCACTACACGAGCTGCTTTGGTCCGGTACGCGTCCGCCACCTGGGGGAAATCGAAACCGTGCCGGCCACGATTGAAGACTTGAAGCGGTTCACGCTGCTGAGCGATGCGCTGGACAATGTGGCTTATTGCCTGTTTCATGTGCGTCCCAGCGACGTCCCGGCCCAATGGCACGACCTCTACTCGGCTGCCACCATGCTCAAGATCACCGACAAGCACATCCACTTTAGCCAGGACACGGCGGCGAACACCGATCTGCTCATCGCCCTGGGAGAGGTGGCTGCTGGCGACGCAGGGGTTGTCGGGCCCGTGTTCTCCATGGGTGGGTGCCCTACCTCCCCCCTGGTCTATACCGAGGACGTCTGTACCAAGCTCTTGAAGTCTGTGCCCCGGGGAATCCCCTTCCTGTTCGTAAGTGGGGCCATGGCCGGCGGCACCTCACCTGCCACCCTAGCGGGGACGCTGCTCGTGCAAAATGCTGAGGTGTTGGCCGGTGTCACGCTGGCCCAGCTTGTGCGGCCCGGCGCGCCCCTGATCTACGGCGCCTTCTCGGGCGGCATGGACATGCGGACCGGCGGCTTTGTCATGGGCGGTGCAGAATTGGCCCTGATGCAGGCGGCCACGGCTCAGCTGTGCGAATTCTATGGCATTCCGTTCGGTTACGGCAGCGGCGGCTGGACCGACGCCCGTGAGCCCCAGGAGCAGGCTGGCCTTGAGAAGGCCTGCACCCTGCTGACGACTGCGCTGTCGGGGGTGGAGGTGATCCATTCGGCCATTGGGGGTATGCTGGGTGGCGCCGAAATTGCTGATTATGCGCAGATGCTGGTGGACGACGAGTTGTGCAACATGGTCAACCGCTACCTGCGAGGCATCGACCTCCGAGAAGAGACTCTGGCCTTCGATGTGATCCGCGAGGTAGGCCCGGGCGGGCAGTTCCTGGATACGGGGCACACGGCCCGCTTTTTTCGGCGGGAGCACTTTTTGCCCCGGTTACTGGAGCGAGTGACGGGCGAGACCCGCATTGATGGCCTTCTGCAGCGGGCGCAGGAGCAAGCGTGCAAGCTATTGGCCACGCACGAGCCCAATCGCCTCAGCGAGGCGGCCTGTGACGAGATCGATGAGCAGGTGCGCTGCGCCGTCGAGCAAGGCCGAGAATAGGCTCGGAGGACAATCGGTGTGGAATCGAGGCATAGAACGGTGAAGGTCGCGACGCTGGAGGCTCCCTATCTCATTCGCCTGGAAGAGAGGCCCTTGCCCGCACTCCCGCCGGGTTGGGCCCTGATCAAAGTGCAGGCAGCGGGCATCTGCGGTTCGGATGTACACTTCTATACAGGGGAGCTGCCTGCCGTCCGGGGCTCGGTGCGTGGACACGAAATTGCCGGTGTCGTCGTCGACCCCGGGGACACCTATCTGTCCCGGGATTGCCCTGTCGTCATCCATCCGCTGGTGGGCTGCGGGCTGTGCGCTGCCTGCCAGCGTGGAGAACAGCAGTTGTGCGTGGATCTGCACGGAATCGGCGGGCAGTATGCAGGCGGTTTTGCCGAATTCGTGGCCGTGCCAGCGGGCAACCTTTATCCCTTCGACTCCGGGCTGCTCCCTTTCAGACATGCAGCCCTCGCCGACTGCGTCGCGGTCGCGGTCCACGCCGCGAATTCCGTTCGCTTGAAGGCGCACGAATCGGCCGTGATCCTGGGCGATGGAACGATTGGCCTCTTGCTGCTCCAGGTGGCGCTGGCGCGTGGCGCGCGGCCGGTAATCCTGGTCGGCAAGCACGAGCGCAACCTGGAGCTCGCTTGCGGGCTTGGGGCCTCGCTCGTGCTCGCGGGCTCGAGCGAGGACCCGCTGCCCGCGGTGCGGGCCGCTGCCGGAGAGGTGGACGTGGTTTTTGAAGCGGTCGGTGGGGTGGCGCCGCCGCTCGAAGCCGGCCTCAAGATGCTGCGCAAGGGGGGACGCCTTGCCATCCTGGGACTGACGGGCAGCAGGGAGCTCGGCATCCCCTGGCTGGATGTGGTTTTCGGGGAACGCACCCTGGTGGGGGTGATGGGCTATGGCCTCTGGGACGGAAAGGACGAGATGCAAGAAGCTATTGACCTGATGCAGTCCGGACAGATCGTCCTGGAGCCGCTCATCACCGACTGTGTCGGGCTCGACCAGCTCGATCAAGGCTTTGCAGCGATGCTGAACCGGGCGGTAAGCCAGTCCATCAAGGTAGTGGTACTACCCGCAATCGGCACGACTTGGTCGGCTTGAGGGGTCCCACAGAGTGCTGAGAATAAGCTGACGCCAGACTGGTACCGGAAAAGGAGGAAGCAACGGCCTAGGAATAATGTTCCAGCCTAGACGCGGTTGGCCGGCCACGGTTGGGGTTCTGAGTTGTGCTGTAGCACTAACGGGTGAGTGAAGAAGAAAAGGGAGGAAAAGATGGTTTCCAAGACCTACAAAGCAGTCTCGACGCTTCTGGTGCTGCTTCTCATCGGAGCGGTCGCCGCTTGCGGCCCGACTCCGGAACCAGCCCAAGAGCCTGAGCCGACAGCGGTGGTGGAGGCCACCCAAGCGCCCGCGCCTACCACTGCCCCCGAGCCGACCGCTGCGCCGGCCGCGGAAAAGCCGGTCATTGTTATGGCGCTGGACAGCGACCTCGACAACCTGGAGCCGACCTTCTTCAAGACCGATTCGGCCTACTATCTGGTCAGCAACGTGTACCAGTCGCTGCTGCACGAGGTGTATGAGCCTGACGCCGAGGGCCTGGTCCTGATGGGCACCAACACGTTTGAACCGGACGGCGCCGAGTCCTATACCTGGTCGGCTGATGGCCAGTGCGCCACTTTCAAGGTCCGCCAGGGCATGAAATTTTCGAACGGCAAGGATGTGACGGCTCACAGCTTCAAGTACGGCATGGATCGTGCGCTCCTTGGTCCTGGCTACCTGGCGAGCCTGATGGCGCTCGGTGGGGTGACCGACGCCAACCAGATCACGGTTAAGGACGACTACACGCTGGAAGTCTGCGCGCCGCAAAAGACACCCATGTTCGAGCCTGTCTTTGCGTTTAACGTGATCCCGGCCATGGATGAGGAGACATCGAAAGAGCATGCGACGGCAGAGGATCCCTGGGGCACCGAGTGGTACAAGACAAACGTCGTTGGCAGCGGACCATACCTCCTCCAGGAATGGAAGCCGGGTGAGCAATATGTCGTGGAGCCCAATCTGAGCTTCTGGCGCGGGTCAGACTTTTTCCAGAACTCGAAGCTCATCGTCAAGCTGATCCCGAACCCGCAGGATAGGGTGCTCCTGCTCAAGAGCGGGGGTATCGACCTTACGATCGGCATCCCATTCAAGGATGTGGACGAACTGAAGAACGATCCGAGTGTCCAGATCATCGAGATCCCCTACTCCCGCGTCCGCTACCTGGGCATGAACAACAAGATCGCGCCTTTCGACAATGTGAAGGTGCGGCAGGCTTTCATGTACGCCATCCCGTACGACACGATTCTCCAAAAGGCGGTCTACGGCCATGGGCGGCCGGCGAAGAGTATCATCCCCAGCGACTTTGCGACCAGCGACCAGGAGTACTGGCCCTATGACACCGACCCGGAGAAGGCCAAGGCGCTGTTGCAAGAAGCCGGGGTCAACGGAGCCGATGTGGAGCTGGCCGTGCGACTGAGCATCCCGGAGGACGTGGAGGCGGCGACCTGGATTCAGTCGGCGCTCTCCGATGTCGGCATCAACGTCACCGTCAACAAGATGGCCGATGCGCAGTACTTTGACAAGCTGAACAAGCATGAGCTGGCTTTCTTTATTCACGACTGGTACTCGTGGCTGCACGACCCGTTCTACCAGTTCAACTGGATGGCCCGGTGTGACATGGGGACCAACTATGTTGACTATTGCGATCCCGAGTTTGACAAGCTGTTTGACCAGGGATTGTATGAGCAGGACCCGGCCAAGCGTGAGGCCATCAGTGTAGAAATGCAGCACATGTGGCTCGACGCAGCGCCTTGGGCGCCGCTCTATCATCCCAACTGGATCATTGGTACCGGTCCGAGTTTTAAGGGCTTTGCCGTCGACTTTGGGCTGATGCTCCAGTACGCACACATGACCAAGACGCCGTAGGTCAATCTTGACTTGCCGGGGGCTGCCCGAAGCAGCCCCTGGCAAGTCTTCCCGGAGCCTCGCATGTCGCTAGGAGTTTACATTCTACGCCGGCTAGGACTGGCGGTGATCACCGTGTTTGGTGTTGTCGTGGCTGTATTTCTGCTGACGCGTGTGCTGCCCGGCAATCCAGCGTACCTCAAGGCGGGCCCGTATGCCAAGCCTGAGCAGATCGAGCGGATCACCAAAGAAATGGGCCTGGACCAGCCCCTACCCGTACAATTCTGGAACTATTTCACGGATTTGTTGCATGGCAACATGGGTGTGAGCTGGAGCACCAGCCATCCAGTACGAGAGGACTTGATGCGGCGCCTCCCAGCAACGCTGGAGCTCGCCATCGCAGCCTTTCTCGTTGCGAGTACGGTGGGGCTCGCTCTCGGCATCTTGGCGGCCGTCAATCGGGGTTCGGCCATCGACCAGTTGGTACACGTCTTGTCGGTCATCGGTGCTTCTGTAGCTCTGTTCTGGTTAGGGCTCATGCTGATCTATATCTTTTACTACAAGCTCCGGTGGGTGCCCGACCCCATGGGCCGGCTGGACCCGCTCATGCAGCCGCCACCCGGCCCGACCGGGTTGTTGCTGATCGATACGTTGGTGCACGGGGATATGGAGCAGTTCAGATCGGCAGTGGGCCACTTGATACTGCCGACTGCGTGCCTGGCGATAGTGCTGACGCCAACTGTCGCCAAGATGGCCCGCGCGGCCATGTTGGAGGTTCTGCAAACGGATTACGTGCAGACGGCGCGCGCCATCGGGCTGAGCACGCCGCGGCTCGTCTGGCGCGACGCACTGCCCAATGCCATGATCCCGATCCTGACTACGATGGGCATCGTCCTAGCCTATCTCCTGGCAGGCAACGTGCTCGTCGAGTCGCTTTTCGCCTGGCCGGGAATCGGATTCTATGCCTGGAGCGCGCTCATGTCGAACGACTTTGATGCCATTCAGGGCTTTGTCTTGCTCATCGGCGTTCTCTATGTTGTCATCAACCTGGTCATTGACCTTCTGTACAGTGTCATCGACCCTAGGATTCGCTTGGCTTGACAAGCCTGCAGGTGCAGTGAGAAGTGACGACCCGAGAATTGAGTAAAAGGCCGGACGCACTCGCTCACGCTCGGCCGCGCCGTTGGGCGAGCAGAGGAGCACGCATTTTTCGTGGGAACACGCTGTACTTAGTGTCGCTGTTCCTGGTCCTGGTTTTGCTGGTCCTGGCTGTTTTCGGTCCGCTGCTAGTCCCTTACGAGCCACTAAAGACGAATCCCGAGGATCAGTTCTTGCCGCCCTCGCGGGAGCACTGGATGGGAACGGATCAGTTTGGCCGCGACATATTTTCCCGCCTCGTGCATGCCACGCGTCTCGACCTGACGATCTCCTTTTCGGTGGTTGGATTGGCGCTCGTCGTCGGCTCTCTGTTGGGAGCCTTGTCTGGGTATGTAGGTGGAAGGTTCGACGATGTCCTGATGCGCGCCGTGGACATTATGCAAGCGTTTCCCGCCTTTATTCTGGCGATGGGCATGGCGGCCGTCCTCGGTAACTCGATCGGTAACGTAATTCTGGCCATCGCGGTGGCCTACACACCCTATTTCGTGCGCCTGACGCGCGGGGAAATGCTCAGGGTCCGTCAACTGGAATACGCAGATGCTGCTCGCTGCGTGGGTATATCGCCGTGGCGGACCCTATACTATCACCTGCTGCCGAACAGCATTACGCCTGGCCTGGTGCAGGCCGCGCTTGCGCTGGGATGGGCTATACTGGATACGGCAGGACTGGCTTTCCTGGGCCTGGGTATCCGACCGCCCACCCCCGAGTGGGGTGTGATGGTCAGTGAGGGGGCGAAAAACATCTTGAGCGTGGAGTGGTGGACGTGGCTCTTCCCCGGCCTGGCGATTTTTATGGCGGTCTTTGGATTCAACGGCATCGCGGACACGCTCCGAGCCCGCGTAATGCGAGAGGATTAGAGCTTTGGCTGCAGTAGCCTTGGACGAGTTGGACATAGAAGGCTCGGGACAAACATGGGATGACGAGGAACTGCTGCAGGTGGTACACCTCGGCATCACCTTTCCGGGGCGGGACGGGCGTGTCGCCGTGGTGGACGATGTGTCGTTTCACGTGCGGCGAGAGGAGACGGTGGGCCTGGTCGGTGAGAGTGGTTCGGGGAAAACGGTGACGGCCCTGGCGATCATGCGTCTGAGCCGCAACTCGGCCCGAGTAGAGCAGGGGCAGATATGGTTCGAGGGCGAAGACTTACAAGTCAAATCAGAACAGCTGATGTACCCCGTCCGAGGTCGCTCGATATCGATGATCTTCCAGACCCCTCGTAGTTCGCTCAACCCGCTCATGCGCGTGGGCGACCAGATAATGCGTGTCTTCCAGCTTCACCAAAGGTTGGGGCGTCGTGAGGCCAGGGAGAAATCAGAGGAGATGCTTCGCCAAGTTGGGATTTCCGAAGCAGCGCGTCACATGCGCAGCTATCCTCACCAGTTGAGCGGGGGGATGAGCCAACGTGTTCTGATCGCGATGATGGTCGCTTGCGAGCCCAAGCTGCTGATCGCCGATGAGCCGACGACGGGCCTGGACGTAACCGTTCAGGCGCAGATCTTTGAGCTGATCAAGCAGGTGCAAAAGAACCGCCGCATGGCCATGCTGCTCATCACCCACGACCTGGGCGTGATCGCCGAACTGTGCCAGCGCATGGTGGTCATGTACGCCGGCCATGTCATGGAGACAGGCAGCGTGAGCCGTGTTTTTGAGACACCCTGCCACCCATACACGCAGATGCTATTGCAGTCCATGCTGCGAGTGGACCGCGCCACACAGGTTATGCCCGTCGGCCAGGGTGTGGAAGAGATCGTCTACACCCTGACGGCCTGCCGCTTTGCTCCACGCTGTCCTTTGGCGATGGACATTTGCTGGACGGAAAAACCCTCCACGGTGGCCGTCGAAGCGGGGCATCAGGTCATGTGCCATCTCTATTCGGGAGAGTGAGACCCGTTGGACCCGATCTTGCACGTCGAAGGGCTGCACAAGCAGTTCAAGCTGGACAGTGTGACAACCGTACACGCCGTGAACGGGGTGGATTTTGAGCTGGCCCCCCGCGAGGCGCTAGGTCTGGTGGGCGAAAGCGGCTGTGGCAAGTCCACCACGGCACGCTGTATCGTTCGGTTGGAGCAGGTGACCCAGGGGAAGATCCATTTCCAGGGTCAAGAGATAACGGCCATGTCGCAGCGCGAGTTCCGGCCCATGCGCCGTTCGATCCAGATGGTCTTTCAAGACCCGATCATGTCCCTTAACCCGCGACTGACGGTGCGCCAGACCCTGCGGGAGCCCCTTCTGGTGCACCATCTGGCATCAACCAACGGGGAGATGAACGCCCGGATCGAGGAAATCATGGGATTGGTCGGTCTAGAGCTCAGCCTCCTCGGTCGTAACCCTCGCCAGCTCTCCGGCGGGCAGCGCCAGCGCGTGGGCCTCGCTCGCGCCCTCGTCACAAGGCCCAAGCTCGTAGTGCTCGACGAGCCCACCTCGTCGCTAGATATGTCCAGGCGCATCCACGTCATCGACTTGTTGCGCCGCCTTCAGCAGCAGATGGGCATGACCTACCTTTTCATCTCCCACGATCTCAGCACGGTGCGCAACCTGTGCCATCGGGTGTTGGTGATGTACCTGGGGCGGGTTGTGGAGATGGGCCCAGTGGACGAGATCTTTGATCGGCCACTGCATCATTATACCCAGGCACTTCTGTCAGCCATCCCCATCCCCGACCCGAAGGTCCGCCGCCAACGCATTATCTTGAAAGGCGAGCCGCCGAGCTTGACCAGGATGCCTCCAGGTTGCGGTTTTGCCGATCGCTGCGAATTCGCCGCCGGCTCCTGCCGGGAGGAGGTACCAACTCTGCATGACGTGGGAAACGACCACTCGGTTTCTTGCCGCTACGCAGCGGGATTGCGTGGATAGAGGACTTTAGAAGATGGCCCGGTCCCAGGCAGGAAGGAAAGTGAGAAGCTTTCCTCGGCCCATCCATAGAGAAGGGAGAGATCCGTGTGCGGAGAGAGCATGACGCCTCGGGAGCGAGTGATCGCGGCCCTCAACCATCAGGAGTCGGACCGAGTACCCATCGACCTGGGCGGTACCTGGTGCACGACGACGACTATTGCCTTTTACGAGAAGCTCAAGCAGCACTTTGGCGTGGAGAGCCCCACTCTCCTGATGGAGCGCACTATGCAGGTGTGCATGATCGACGAGCAGATCCTGCGTAAGCTCCACGTCGATACCCGCTTCGTGTGTTACAACGCCCCGGAGCTGGAGCGGAACCAGGCCGTCGAGCTGGACGGTAACCGCTACCGCGATGCGTTCGGCATCGAGTGGATCAAGCCGCCTACTTCGTACTACTACGATTTGAACAGGCCACCGTTGGCCGGGGAAATCTCCCTCTCCGACATCATGCACCACCCCTGGCCCGAGCCATATGACCCCGGCTACACCCGCGGACTGCGCGAGCGGGTGGAGAAGATGCGTGCCGAGACCGACTGCGCGCTGGTGCTCAACCTTTCGCTGTGGGTGCTGCAGTGCAGCCAGAACGTGCGCGGCTACCATGACTGGTTCATGGACCTGATCGCAGCTCCCCACCTGATCGAATGCATCGCCGACTGCCTGACCGAGTCGATGCTCGGCCCTCTGGAGATGGTGACCACCGCGGTCGAGGACCTGGTGGACGCCATCTCCGTCTCGGACGATATCGGGCACCAGGACCGCCTGTGCATGTCGCCCAAGACCTATCGCAGGATATTCAAGCCGCGCCATGCCCGCCTTATGCAGGCGATCAAGTCCCGCTCGGACAAGCCGGTGATGTGGCATACCTGCGGCAGTGTCTACGACATCCTCGACGACCTGATCGAGATCGGCGTCGATTCGCTCAATCCGGTACAGACGACTGCAAAAAACATGGAGGCCGATCGGCTCAAACGCGAATTCGGAGACCGATTGTCGTTCTGGGGCGGGATCGACACCATGCGCGTGCTGAATTACGGGACACCGGGCGATGTGCGGCGGGAGGTCAAGGCCAAGATCCAGGCGCTGGCGCCGGACGGCGGCTACATCCTGAACCCGGTCCACAACGTCCAGCCCGATGTGCCCGTAGAGAACTTGCTGGCGATGATCGACGCCGCACTGGAGTACGGCCGGTTCCCGATCGCGGACTAGCTCCCTCCCGCGGCCGTGCCGGCAAAAGGGAAGCACGCCTCGCGACAGGCGCACGGGAAGGGAGCGGAAAGGCGAGAGAGCGATGGTTCCTTTGCTGGAGATGCTTCAGGCGGTCCTCGATGGCTTGACCGTCGCCGTGATCGTCACCGACACGGAGAACAACATCGTCGTGTTCAACCGTGCTGCGGGGGAGATGCTGGGGCAGGACCCTGCGGTGCGGATCGGCTCGTCGGCCATGCGCTGCCATCCCGAGCAGTCGGAGCCTGCAGTCCAGCAAATGGTCGACGACCTGCGAAACCGGGTGTACGGCCCCTACCACGGCTGGGTCAACTTCCAGGGCCACGGTGTGTACGAGTACATCTCCCCGCTGTTCGACCGGCAGGGCAAGTGGGCTGGCACACTCGTGGAGGTACACGACGCCGCAGACAAGGCCGAATACCTGCGCCGGCTGGGAGAGTGGACGGGGGCCTGGGCCGAGGGGGTGGGCGACCATGCGCCACGCAGCCCGCGCGCTGAGCAGAACCTGGTGCAAGAGAAGGCTTGAAGGAGCAACGATGATGGAGCGCGTCTACCGGTTTCCCAGCCGCGTCGTGCCCCAGGTCTATTGGCACCTGCGCGATTGCCTGGCGCGCGCCGGCTACGATCTGCGCGAGCTGGCGGACGGCGGCCCTGCGCCCACCGCCGCCAGCCCGACCCGGTTCGCAATGGTGGAAAAAGGCAGCGGCCGCACAGTGGGGGAGATACACGCCGTCGTCGATCGCTTTGGGGCGTTGCTGACGATGACCGATGAGCCGCTCACTATCGCGCCCGAAGAGGGCGGCGACTCGGGGGAATTCGCTGGTCTTCTCGACCACCTGTTTGCCTGCATTCCCCTGCCGCCGGAAAAGCGCGCCGTGCGCTGGCCGCGAGGCTGACCTGCGGCAGGCCGCGCCCCATGTACGTTCCGTTCGGGCAGAGATTGGACACACAAGGAGAGACCTGGATGAGTGGAAAACGCAAGCTGGTCCTGCAATCGTTAGGCAAGACCTACGAGCTGGAGATATCCCTGCGGAACCTGATGATCCATCACCCACCCCAGGCGGCGGCGCTGCCCGATCCCCGGAGCAGCATTGCCCAGGCCCTGGCGGCACCTCCGGACAGCGCGCCGTTGATAAGAGCGGCTCAGGGCGCGAGGAATGCCACGGTCATAGTCGACGATTGGGGGCGGTCCGATGCGACGCGCCGGCAGGTCGCGCCCATCGTCCTCGATCATCTGAATGAGGCTGGAATTCCTGACGATCAGATCACGGTGGTCATTGCCCGGGGGCTCGGGCTCGCGCCCGCGATGACCTTTGTGGACCAGACCTTTGGCCCGGCGCTGCTAGCGCGCCCCGTCCGGCGGCAGATTAGCGCGGTCCAGCGCAGCGGGCAGAGCTTCCTGGGGTTTAGCACCCTGGGCAGCCCCATCTGGATCGACCGGGCTGTGACCGATGCTGATTTCGTGGTGGGCATTGGCTCGGCGTTTCCCTCGCCCTGGGGCGGCTGGTCAGGCGGTGCCAAGATCATCGTCCCCGGTGTCGCCTCGTCCGATACCATCTGCCACAACCACGGCATGATGATGCACGCCACACCAGGCCGTTGGGACCACCCCGGGCTGGTCGACCGCGAAGAGATCGCTCGCATGGCCGGGCTCGACTTCCTGGTGAACCTGGTGCTTACTCCTGGTGGCGAGATCGCGGCCGTGAGCGCAGGCGAGTTCCAGCAGACCCACCGCTGCATGGGCGAAGAGTTTCTCAGCCTCTACGCTGTGCGGCTGCCGGGCAAGCCTGAGGTGGTGGTCACCACGGTAGATTGGTGGCAAGGACCCCAGTTCCCAATGGACTCGCTCTATGGTTTCGTCGATCAGTCTCTGCCCTGCCTCGAACGAATCGCCGATCCGGGGGCGACCATTGTCCTGGTGGGCAACGCTCCGGGCGGTGTCTGGGCCGGGATGCGCGAGTACATGCGCACCGCCTACAGCCTGGAGGACCTGGCAGAGTTAAAGCTTAGGGCCGGTACCCTGGCATTTGTCGCCGTGATGCTGGGCATCCAGTTTAAAATGCACCAGGCCCGGTACCGCATGATCCTGGCCGTCGAGGGAATCGACGCCGGTACCCTGGAAGACATGGGCTTTGAAACAGCCGCCTCGGCCGACGAAGGCCTGCAGGCTGCCCTCGCCTCCTTGCCACCGGGGGCGCAAGTGGCGGTGCTGCCGGCTCTCGGCTGCCCCAACTGGCCGGTGGTTGGCTGAGCGGATGGCAGAAGAAAGGGAGGTGGAGCAACCGGCTGTCGGGGGTGCGAGCATCCTCGATCTGATCCGCATACGGCGCAGCGTTCGGGCGCACACGGAGGCACCGGTGCCGCCGGCAGTGCTGGACGAGTTGCTGGAAGCCGCGCGTTGGGCACCGACCGGTGGGAACCAGCAGCGCTGGTGTTTTGTCGTCGTGCAGGATCCACTGCGAATCCGCAAGCTGGCCAGCGTGTCGCCCGGGCTGCTGGGCAGACCCGCAGCCCTCATCATCATCTGCGGCGAAACCAGCGACCGGTCGGGCCGCTCGCAGGAGCTGGACGAGGCCTGCTCGCTGATCGAGGCCGGGATGGCGGCGCAGAACATCATGCTGGTGGCGGCAGCCCGCGGCCTGGGGAGCTGCCCGGTGCGCTCCTTCAACCCCGCGGCGGTCAGGCACCTGCTCAAGCTGCGAAGCACCGTCGAGCCAGAGCTAATCATCACCCTGGGCTATCCAGCCCGTCCGGCGCGCATCCCCGCCCGCCGCCCTCCAGAGGAGGTCTTACACTGGGAATACTTTGGCGGACAGAAGAGCTACGAGAGGGTGGAAGGCACGCAGCGGTGAAAGCCGAAGGACTGCAGTTCGAACTGCTGGCGTTTCTGTCGTATCTGGCAGTCAGCGCCCGGGGCTGCCTGGGCGAGCCGAAGGACTATGGACCCTTCCGCTTGGTGGATGCCATGTCTCGCCTGATCGCGCTCTGTCAGGCGGCGAGCCTATCCGGTGAGGGATGGGTCGAGCTACAAGCCTTCATCGACGCCAATAAACTGGACGTCATGGACAGCACGGCCGATTTCACGGCGTTTCTGGACGAGGTCGTAGCCCGCGTGGTCGTGCTGCTCGAGCAAGTCTAGGGACTCGATCGGGTACAGGAGAGGACGGCATGCAAGAAAAGTCTCTACCTTTGAAGGATAAGGTGGTGCTGCTGACGGGAGGTTCGCGGAACCTGGGCGCGGTGGTGGCACACCACTTCACGGAGTTGGGAGCCTCGGTGGCAATCAACCACCATCTCGACGGCGAGAAGGCCGACGAACTCGTGCAGGACCTGCGCGGCAAAGGACACCGGGTATTGGCCGTCGAGGCCGACGTCCAAGTGCGCACTGAAGTCGAGCGACTGGTCCAGGAGACGACCAGTGCCTTGGGTTCCATCGACGTCCTGATCCATTGCGCAGGGCCATTTGCCATGACTCCTTTTGCCCGGATGGAAGAGGTGGAATGGGATGCCATCCTGGACGTGAACGCCAAAGCGGCCTACATGCTGGCCAGGCTCGTGGCACCCGGCATGCGTCAAAAGGGCTGGGGCCGCATGATCTTGATGTCCGCAGGCTCGGCCTTCATCCGGACCCATTCGATCTATACGCTCTCGAAGATGGCCGTCATCGTCCTGACCGAGGCGTTGGCTGTGGAGCTGGGTCCAACCATCACCGTCAATGCCATCGCACCTGGCCAGATCGAGGAAAGCGCAGCCATCATGGACAGTTATGAGCCCGGCTTCTCGGAGCGTGCTACGGCAGCGTCCCCCCTGAAGAGGCTCTGCCGGCGAAGCCAGGTGGCAGAGATGATGGATCTGATCTGTACGGCGCCGTCGATGGAGATCATCACCGGTCACACCTTTGTCATGGACGGTGGTTGGCGACTGACCGCGTAGGAGGGGGTGCACGATGGGCGAATCGAGCGATCGCCTCAATTCTGCCGAGTGGGATCTATTTCGCCAGCAGATGGGCTATAGTGCAGAGGAGTTGGTGCAATTCCGCGCCGACCCGCGGCGGGCATACGTCATGCAACACGCCGACCGCCTGGACGCCTGGATCCTCGTCGCCGAGGTCGTTGCCTCTCATGGCTGCGCCGCCGGCCACCAAGTGGGGCAACGGTTCTATTTCTCGCCCCATGGACTGTACCTGAGCACAAGGGGCCCGGCGGCCCTCTGCTTGCAGATACCTGTGGCAGCCGCGCCGGCCGTGGCAGTGATGCAGGAACGGATCATTTCCGGCCTGAGCCCTGAACCTTACCTGTTCAATCACGTGGGCTGCGTGGACGTAGGCCTTGCCTGTGGGGGTTGGGGCCACCTGGCGCTGCGCCTGTACGCCGAACCAGCACCATGACCATGACCTCCCGGGAGCGGCTGCGGGCAGCTCTTGGTCACCAGGAGCCCGACCGGGCGCCGCTCGATATCGGGGGAAGCTACGCGACAGGCATCAACACTCAGGCCTACCAGAGTCTCAAGACTTACGTAGGCCTCTGCTCGCCGACGCGCGTGGCAAGCCAGCGGTCTGACATTGCCTGCGTCGAGGAGGCGGTCCGGGCCGAGTTGGGAGTTGACACCTACCCTTTGCTGCCGGGGATCCCGCCTGGAGGGGTGGTGCAAATCTCGGCCGACAGCTACCGTGACGAATGGGGCGTGATCCGCCAGCGAGTCTCTGGCGGCCACTACTACGTCGCCTCTGCCCCCCTGGCCACGGCAACCGCAAGCGATCTCGATTCCTACCCATGGCCCGACCCGGACGATCCGGGTTGGACCGCTGGCCTTGCCGAACAGGCGCAGTGGGCCCAGAAGGAGACGGACTATGCCCTGGTGTTGAGCCTGCCGGTCGGATTTGGGCACCAGAGCCAGTTTCTGCGGGGATACGAGAATTGGCTGGCAGATTGCGCCGCCAATCCGCGGATCCTGGGCGAACTAATGGACCGGGTTCTTGAAGTCCAGCTGCAGATCGCGGGTCACTTGCTGGCAGCAGTCGGTGACCTGGTCGACGTTGTGCTCTATGCCGACGACATGGGCTTTCAGGACCGGCCGATCATGTCGCCAGCCTTGTTCCGCAAGCTCATCAAGCCTAGGCAAAAGCGCTTCCTTAGCTTTGTGAAAGCCAGAACCAGGGCCAAACTTCTCTACCATACATGCGGGGCGGTCTACCCTCTGATCCCTGGGGTTGGCCCCATCTTTTGGACCACGGATCGGCAAAAATAAGGTGGACACCAGCAAGGCCAGCAGCAGACTGATCAGGCATAGTGTACCTCTGCCGGTGTCCGGTAGCTCAGGCTCTGG
>JBFYTF010000362.1:0-17190 GCA_041300865.1 Anaerolineae bacterium | reverse complement strand
GCCCGTTCGGCACGGCGGCGAAGAAACTCAAAGCATGGGATTTGAAGCCTTAAGGCACAAGGAATAGCAAGCGATCATGGATCATCTTTCTGTCACCCAGAGCCGCAGCGCCAGCAGGCTGGGCCTGGTAGTCCTGATGGTCACAGCCGGTGAGCTGGGCAGGCGTTCGAAGACACCGTAGGACGTCCGTCGGAGGCATAGGCATTGTCTACCCTGGATCGAATGCCGATTTGGGCGGTCTATCTCTTCACGGCAGGGCTGGTACTACTGATCACCGAGATCGGTTTCCGCCTCGGCCTTCGGTTCCAGCGCCGTGATCCTTCCTTCCTACAAGGCTCGATGCCGGTTGCGGAGGTGGCCGGCTTGCTGGGGCTGCTGGGCTTCTTGCTCGCCTTTTCCATCGGAATCGCTGCCAGCAACTTTGACACTCGCCGCCAACTGGTCGTCGCCGACGCCAATGCCATCGGCACGTGCTACCTTCGGGCCGGCTTTCTCGCCGAGCCCGACCGGTCTGCCGCGCGCGATCTATTGCGTGAGTATGTCGACATGCGCCAGCTAGCCCGTGATCCCGCGCACCTGGAGGATGCCATACGCCGTAGCGAAGAGATCCATTACCAATTGTGGTCGATCGTGGAGAAACAGGCCGCCGCTAACCCAGAATCGCATCCGGTCAGCCTTTTCGCCGAGTCGGTCAATGTCGTGATAGATGCCTATGGCGAGCGGCTGGCGGCCGTGTTGAGCCTGCGGCTCCCAGCGCTGATGTGGATAGTGCTCTATGGGACCACCCTGCTGACCTTCTTCCTCGTGGGTTTCGTCAGCAGCGCAGACGGCAAGCGCAACCTTGTCGCCTGGTTACTTCTCGGCTTGGCGCTGGCCGCGGTTTTGATGCTCATCGTGGATTACGACCGGACGCAAACCGGCCTCGTCACCGTCAGTCTAGAAGCACTGACCGATCTTCAGCGACAGATCGTAACGCCCGCACCTTGAGAAAGAGGCGTGGCCCATGGCTGAGTTCCTACCGTCCTGGAACAACACTTTGACCAAGAAGACGATCCATGATTTCGTGGCGACTGTCACGGATAAGGGCAGCCCGGACTATGAGCGGCACCATCCAGATTTGTGGTTGAGGGTGTAAAGCTGATGCTATCCCGTCTGATTACCAGTAGTGGGTCCGGAGATACCATTCTGGAATGGATCGAATTTGGCGCTTTGGCCCTTGAGCTCCTGGCCGTGGCGATCATTATCGTCGCCAGTGTCTATTCCATCGGTCGCTTTCTCATCCAGGCAGCCCTGCACCCTGGGACACAGGCTTGGTATGAGCAGTTAAAAATCACCCTGGGCCGGTCCTTGCTCCTGAGCCTGGAGATCTTGGTCGCCGCGGACATCGTGCGCACCGTAGCCCTGGAAGCCACCCTGGAGAGTGTCGCGGTCTTGGGCCTGTTGGTGTTGATCCGCACCTTTCTGAGCTGGGCGCTGGTGGTCGAGGTCGAAGGACGGTGGCCGTGGCAGGCCCACCGCGAGCATTGAGTGACGACAGCCTGCCGGCCGTTTTTGGCGCCGTGGCTTGACCTGAGGAAGACACACTCCCAATGTTGGTTCTCGAGAAGGGCAAGATGACAATGAGAAAGTGGGTTCTGGCCCTGGGCTTGGCCTTGTTGATCGGGCTGCTGATTGCGAGCCCGGCAGCGGCAATCTCCACCGGCGCATCCGCCCAGGACACCGGCCAGGGGGAAGAGCCACAGCCGACCGCCACCAGCCTGCTGGAGGGCATCGTCGAAGCGCGCACGCCCGCACCGACCGCCACACCAGGACCGATCGTCAGTGGGGTGGAAGAACTGGCCGCCGAAGTTGGGCTGGACCTGGCAGTGTTTCTCGGCCTGCGCCCGGCCGACTGGATTAACCTTGGCATCTCCCTGCTGTTCGTGTTGGCCGGCTACCTGCTGGGGACCTGGCTGATCCGCGGGGCGCTGCCGCGCCTTGCCCGCCGCACGACGACCCAGTTCGACGACGCCTTTCTGGCGCAGTCCGGCCCCGGGGTCCGGTGGCTGGTCGTTGTCTTTGTCCTCCAGTTCGCCACAGAGCGTCTGACATTTCTGAGGCCCGGCCTTCGGCTCGTGTTGCTGGACGTCTATTTCGTCCTCGCCATGGTCCTGGCCTTCCGCATCCTGTGGCGGCTGGTCAACCTGGCAGGGCAATGGTATACCGAGCGGGCGGCGGAGGCCGGTCGCGCGGACGAGCTCGCCCCCATCGTCACCCTGTTCGACCGCGTCGGGCGCGGCGTGGTGGCCATTATCGGAGCGACGGTCCTGCTGTCCCACTTCGGGGTCAACATCGCGGCGCTCACCGCGGCGCTGGGCTTGGGCGGCCTGGCCTTTTCCCTGGCGGCGCGGGATACCATCGCCGACGCCATCGCCGGCTTTATCATCCTCGTCGACCGGCCCTTCCGCATCGGCGACCGGATCGAGATCCAGGGTGTCGGCACCTGGGGCGACGTCACGGACATCGGCCTGCGCACGACGCGCATCCGCACCCGCGACAACCGCATGGTCATCGTGCCCAACTCGGTCATCGGCGCCAACCAGGTGATCAACTACACCTATCCCGACCCCCGCTACCGGATCGAGACGCACGTGGACATCGCCTATGGCACCGACATCGAGACCGCCCGCAGGGTTATCATCGAGGCCGTCCGGCAGGTGGAGGGCGTGCTGCCCGACAAGCCGGTGGATGCCCTGTACAACGAGATGGGGGATTTTGCCATGGTCTTTCGCGTGCGGTGGTGGATCGAATCGTACGTCGACACGCGGCGCATCATCGACCGCGTCCACACCGCCCTGCAACGTGCCCTGGATGAGGCCGGCATCGAGTCACCTTTCCCGATCCAAAACATCAACCTGCGGATGGCGGCAGAGGACTCGACGGAAAGAACACGGTCCGTGGGCTGGGCCGATGGGCACCCGGGCGCGGACCGAGCGCCATGACAGCCGCACCCCCTCTTTGGCAGCGGCCTGCTGTACCTGGCCATGGTCTTTGTCTCGGCTGCGCTGCCGGCGGCATGCTGAGCAGCTATGCCATCATCCCGACCCAACTGATCGACCGGCGGTCTTGATGCACGGCAGCAGAACGGGCGGCCGTTGGCGGCAATGTGGAGCAAGGGCATTGATGGACGAGAGGACCTCGGAGCACCAGGGGAGATGGGTCCTCTGGCTGGGCATCGCCTGCGCGGCTGTGGCTGCCGTCGCGGCCATCGTCGCCCGCCGGTGGCGCAGGCGCCCGGTGGAGAGAGCCGCGGCGCCGGCCGAGATCCCGCCCGGCCTGACCGAGGCAGAGGCCGCCGCCCGCTGGTGCGAGGGCCAGGACAATGCCGTCTATTTGAAACCACTCCACACCCGGCAGCAGATCTGGCGCCACAACGTCTACACCATCTTTAACCTCAACCTGGTCGGCCTGGCCTTCACCCAGACGCTGCTGGGGCAATGGCTGAATGCCCTGTTGAGCCTGGGGACCATCGTTTTGAATGTCGGCCTCAAAGTCGGCCAGGAGCTGCTGGCCCTCCGGCGGCTGGCCGAGTTCCAGCAGTCGGCGAGGCTCAAGGCCACGGTGGTTCGGGAGGACAAGGCTCGCAGCATCGACCCCAACCGGGTCGTGCCGGGCGATGTGCTGATCGTCGGCCCCGGCGACCAGTTTCTCGTAGACGGGCAGGCAGTGGGACCCGGGCGGATGGTCGTGGACGCATCGGTGCTAACCGGCCGGCGCGGCTGGCAGACGGTGCGTGCCGACGATGCGGTGTATGCCGGCAGCTTCTGCATCTCGGGCCGCGGGGCCTATATCGCTCAGCAGGTGGGGGACAAGCGCCTCATCGTCGCCCGCATGGCCGGCACGCCGGTTCGGGCGTCGCAGTTGACCCCGCTGGAGCGCCTCGTGGATCGTATCCTGCGCGTGCTGTTGGTCCTCGTTGCCCTGTTTGCCGGCCTGTTGCTCGCCGCCTTTTTCCGGCTGGACTTGGGCATTCCGGTGGACCTGTACAACGACGCGGCGTCGGTGATCTTTAACCTCGCGCCCAGCAGTCTGTTCCTGATGATCGTTGTCACCTACGCAGCCGGCACGGCCGACCTGGCCGGGCGCGGCGCCCTCGTGCACCGTGCCCGTTCCGTCGAGTCGCTCGCCGAGGCGACGGTCCTCTGTTTTGCCGAGGTTGGCATCCTGGCCGGTACGTCAATGGAGATGGTCCCGGTCCCACAGCCCCTTGCGGGCGGCGCGGAGCGCTTGCCCGAGTCGCGCCTGCGCCAGATCCTGGGCGACTATGCCCGCAGTACGGCGGCGCCGAACCAGGTGACGCGCGTTCTGAGCAACTCCTTCGAGGGCAGCCGGCGCGCCGTCCGCGAGGAGACGCCCTTTCTGGCGGCGTTGGGCTGGAGCGCCTTCATCTTCGAGGAGCGGGATGTGCCCGGCGTCTATGTCCTGGGAGAACCCCACATCCTCGCAAGCCATCTCGTCGCCCCTACCGCACAGCCAGACAAGGGGGAGCCCCGCTCTCCGGCAGCGACCGTGCGCCGGCTGGCGTCTCCGTTGGGGCGCTTGCTAAAGCGCCGCAAGCAAAAGCCAGCCGAGGAAACAGCAGCGGAAGAGGCGCCCAAAGAGCCTGCGGCCGAAGCACTGGCCAGGACAGAGAGCCCGGAGGGCAGCGAAGAGCGCCAGGTTTTTTTCCGGCGCTGGGCGAAACGGGTCAGCCGCGCATTGCGCCGCACGGAGAGCGAGGCTCAGACACAGGCCATCAGCGGGGCAGCAGCGGGCCAGGAGGCCGTGCTATTGTTTGCCTATCTTCCCGAAGCGGTGCCGCTGTACGACAGCCACGGCAACGTCCAGGTTCCGGAGGACCTGATCCCGCTGTGTGAATTGCACTACACCCGGCGTCTCCGCCCTGAGGTCCTTGACATCGTGCGCGGCTTTGCCCGGACCGGGGTCAACATCAAAGTCTTTGCCGCGGATGAGCCGGACCGGCTTCTCGCCATGCTCCGGGAGGCCGGATTGCGCCAGGAGGACGAGGAGCGAGTCCTGGCGGCGGGTACGATCTCGGGCGGCGACCTGGAACGGCTTCCCCCGACAGAGTGGGGGCGGGTCGCCGCTGAGAATGCCGTCTTTGGCGCCCTCAGCCCCGCGCAGGCCGGAGCGCTCGTGCGCGCTCTGCGCGAGAGTGGAGAGTCAGTGGCCGTGGTGGGCGATGGCGTCACCGACCTGCCTGCCCTGCGGGAGGCCAACCTGGCCATTGCCCGGCAGACCAGCACCCAGGCGGCCCTCGGCGTGGCGGATATTGTCCTGCTGGACAACTCGCCCAGGGCTCTGCTCGAGGTCCTCCACCGCGGACAGGCTATTGTGCACGGCCTGTTGGACATCCTGAAACTGAACCTGACGCAGGTAATCTGCCTGGCGCTGCTCATCCTCGCCATCCGCGCGGTGAGCATCGGCTTTCCTCACGTCGCAGCCCAGGGTACGGCTATTGCCCTCATCACCGTCACGATTCCATCTGTCGGGCTTTCGTTGTGGGCAGCGGCGGGTGCGGTCTCCAGCGCACAACTTGGCCGGATTCTGGCCCGCTTTGTGGTGCCGGCGGCGCTGAGTTTGAGCGTGACGGCGCTTCTTGTGTATCTCTATTTCCTGGACCAGTCAGGCCGGGTGGCCTATGCCCAACTGGCCGTCACCTACACGCTGATCTATGCCGGGCTGCTGTTGTCGGTCTTTATCAAGCCGCCGCGCCTGTCCTGGATCACAGGCCAGAAGCGCTCGCGAACGGGGCAGCGAGACGGGACCCTGGCCAGAGAGTGGCGCATGGCTGGCCTGGTGCTTTTCCTGGGTATCGCCGCGTTCTTTCTACCCGCGATCCCGGCAGTGCAGAGGCATCTCAGGCTGGACTGGCTGCAGCAGCCGGCCGACTATGGCGTTGTCGCGCTGGCGGTCGTGGGCTGGTCGTTGGTTCTGGGGCTTGTCTGGTGGCTGATTCCGCCGGCCGCTGAGGGTGGCAACTAGAGCATTTGTCCGCTTTCAGAACGCTCACGACAACCCCTTCAGTCTCACTCACGATAGCGTGTTGGCCCTTCTCATCCGAATTATTGAGACGGCACGGGGAACCTCCACAGAGTCTGAGCTTTCGAGCCCATCGAGGCAGCTAATCTCCCCCTGCCGTCACTTGTCAAAGCGCCCGGCCTATGGTAGAATCTGCGAGGGTAAGGAGTAGCAGGAGCATGGGCAGATTCGCCCAGGATACTGGATCAGAACCGGTCTCTCTTTTTGCTTACCAGGTTGTACCGGCCGGCTGCCACGGTCTGCGCGACTACCGCGTATGGCCAAGTGACCCTGACCGGCAGACGGCCGGGCGCGTGGCTGTCCGGCCGCCTGGGTTTCTCCGTAGCGCCGCAGGACGGCCCCGGCCGTGCCATCTCCGGCCTCACCATGCTCATCAGCTGGCCCTCGCGCGCCGGGCCTCGGGGCGAGATCCAGGGCCTGACTACCTGGGGCGCCGTGACCGGCGCGGGCTCGCGCCTTGCGCGCCCCTGTAAGGCGAGAAAGGAGGGAGGAGCAGGGAGGAACAAAACCCCACACTGCACCAGGTAGAGACGGATCATTCAACTACAAACGAGAGAGGAGAAGGAAAGTGACAGCAGAGGCAATGACGTTCGAGACTAAGCAGAGCCCGTGGTGGCTCATCCTGATGTCGGGCATCCTCAACATCATCGTCGGCATCCTATTGCTGGTCAACCCGGCCAAAACGGGCATCGCTCTGGCCTGGGTGTTGGGCCTGTTCTGGATGATGCAGGGGCTCTTTACCCTGGTAGGGATGTTCCTCGATCACTCAGCCTGGGGCTGGAAGCTGTTCATCGGGGTCATCGGCATCCTGGCTGGCATCGTGGTCATGCGCCACCCTATTGCCAGTGCCATAGCCATCCCCCAAATCCTGGTCCTGCTGCTCGGCATCCAGGGCGTGATCGTGGGCATCGTCTCGCTGATTATGGCCTTCAAGGGCGGCGGCTGGGGCGCGGCCATCCTGGGCGCGCTGAGCATCATCTTCGGGATCATCCTGATCGCGAACTGGTCCACTCCGGCTGCGGTCGTGACCTTCATCTGGGTCGTGGCGATTCTGGCCATCGGCGGCGGGATTGTCCAGATTTTCCAGGCATTCAGACAGAGATAGACGGAGCCACCTGGTTTGCGCTCTTCAGTCCTGAAGAGCGCAAACCAAGGTGACGAGTGAAGTACAACGCTGGGCTGTCAAGGTGGTGGCGCAGCCGCGGACTGCCAGCCCGAGGAAGGAGTTACCCAATGAAAACCCTAACAAAAGTCGGCCTGCTCGGTCTTGTTCTGCTGACCCTGATGGGGTGCCAGCTGTTGCCAAGACGGAGTATCGACCTGGAGGGCACAAGCTGGGCTCTGAGCTCGCTGGAGGGCAGCCTGCCCCTGCCGGGCATCACCGTAACCCTCCAGTTTGGCACCGACGGCACCGCATCCGGCTCGGACGGCTGCAACCAGTTCAGCACCGCCTATTCCCAGCGCCGAGACAATCTCACCTTCGAGGAGCCGATGGCGTCGACCCTGATGGCCTGTCCCGAGCCGGTCATGGACCAGGCGACGGCCTACATGCGTGCGCTCGTGGCCACGACGAACTATACCGCGAGCGACCGCGAGCTCATCCTGACCGACGACGACGATCGGATCCTGGCGACCTTTGTGGCCGCCCAAGACGAGCTGGCCAACACGGAGTGGGATGTAGTCTCGTACAACAACGGCCGGGAGGCCGTGGTGAGCGTGCTTCTCGGCTCGCAGATCACGGCCAATTTTGACGACGAGGGCAACGTGAGCGGCAACGCCGGCTGCAACAACTACTCGGCCAGCTACTCGGCAGAGGGCGGCACGATTGACATCGGCCCGGTTCGCAGCCAGCGCATGGCCTGCGCCGAGCCACCGGGGGTGATGGACCAGGAGAGCCAATACCTGGCTGCCCTGGAGAGCGCGGCAACCTACAGCATCCAGGGCAACCTGCTGGAGATGCGCACGGCCGACGATGCAACCGCCGTCGTGATGGCGCGCAGCAGCGGAGGCCTGCCGACGCCCCTGCCCGCCACTGCGGCCCCGACGGTCGCCGTGTCGCCCTCGGCAACGGCCGGGGAGGGGGCCACCGCTGCCCCGCCTGCGTCGCCGCCGGCGGCGACGCCGACGCCAACGCCGCTCCCGCTCCCGCTCCCCTCGGAGACGCCCCTGCCCGAGATCTCGTTCTGGGCCGACCAGACGACCATCGACGCAGGCCAGTGCACGACCCTCCGCTGGTCGGTGAACAACGTCCAGGCCGTCTGGGTCTATCCCAAGGGCCAGGACTACGAGGACTTTCCGCGCGCCGGCCAGGGCAGTGAGCAGGTTTGCCTCACCACGACGACAACCTTTGAGATGCGCGTCCTGCTGCGCGACGGCTCGACGGTGTTCCGCGAGGTCACCGTCAGCGTGACGCCTCCGCCACCAACCGCCACGACGGCACCCGCCGTCGATCCCTTGCTCGGAACGAGCTGGGAAGTGATCACCTACAACAATGGCCAGGAGGCTGTGGTCTCGGTGATCGCCGGCAGCCTCGTTACGATCGACTTTGAAGCGGATGGTGTTGTCGCCGGCAACGCCGGCTGCAACACCTACCAAGCCTCCTACGAGGTGAACGGCAGCAACATCACCATCGGGCGGCCCATCGTCACGAATCTGTTCTGCGGCGACCCGGTAGGTGTGATGGACCAGGAGTCCGCCTTCCTGGCTGCCTTGCAGTCGGCCGCCACTTTCGACGTTCGCGCCGACTCGCTTGAGCTCCGTGGGGCCGGGGGCCAGATCGCGGTCACCGCAGTACGGGCACCCTAAAGGGCAGGGTTCCGGCGAACCTGTCGGGAATCCACCCCTTCACTCCGGCACCTGCGGTCGCACGCGGTGCCGGAGTGAAGGGGGCTCAGGCGTCGCGCTTGCGGGCGGCCAGGGCCGCCAGGGCGTGGCCGCCAAGGGCAACCACGAGCAACACACCGCCGGCCGCCAGGGGAGGCAGAAGGCTCCAGCCCACCTGCACGCCGGGGACCTGCCCCCCGCCCGCGAGGGAAAAGGCGCAGAACACCACCGAGTAGCGGGCCAGGCTCGACAGGAAGCCCGGCGCCCCCAGCGTCGCGCTGGGGACCAGGATCGCCAGCCAGTCGGCGACCAGAAAGCCCAGCCCGAAGAGCATGGCACCCGCTCCAGAGCCGGTGAGCGCACCCCCCAACTGGACGGCGGCCAGGTACGCGCCCGCCGCCAGCACACCCACCAATAGTGTCCGGGCAGCGGGTGCCACGGCCCAATTACCGGCCACCAACCCGCCGGCGAGCCAGGTGACAGACATAGCGACTGTCAGCGCGGCTCCGACCACCAGTGCCAGGGCCAGGCTTTGGGCGACGATGGCTTGCAGCCGGGAGACCCCCCGCGTCAGCGTGACGCGACGGGTGCCGAGGCTGAGCTCATTGCTCACGGCCAGAAGGCCGACCACCGTGACCAGGGGGCCGACCATCATCAGGCCAACGACAACCCCCAGGGGAGCCTCTCCCTCTGGCCCGGCCGCGAACAACTGGTATGCAAAGCCCGATGCTTCCATCGCCCGGGCAATCCCCCACAAAGTCAGCGGAAAGAACAGCGCGACAATGGCCCCAATTCGCACCAGGGAGGTTCGCCCCACCTGGAACTGGTGAGCACGGACGAGCCTGACCCACAACGGGCCCCAACCCGTGCCAAGGGGCAGGCGGTCTCGCCTGCGGCGTGGGCGGGGACCTGCGCGCCGTGTGCGGAGCCATCCCGTGCCCTCGACGTCCGCGCTCAGATCCCTGCGGTAGAGTACCAGGAGGGACAGCCCCAGGCCCAGCAGGGTAAAGCCCACCAGAACCAGGGCCGAGTAGGCGGCGGAATGGGGCATGGCCAGCATCAGGACGTTGAGCGGCGTGGGTGCGCGCTGCCACTCGGCGAGGTAGATCCAATTGGCGCTGTTGTAAGTCAAGCTCCACTGGTAGAGCGCGCCGCTCAGCCCCTGCGGGGTCAAGATCCTCCAGCCCGCAGGAATGGCCTCGGGAAAGGCGGCCAGCGGGGCCATGAGCATGCCGTGGAAATGCTCGGCGCTGAGCTGGATGACACCCACCAGCAGCGCCAGGCCACCGTTCCGGGAGAGCACCGTGAGGAACAGGGCCAGGGCGACATAGGTCCACAGGGCCGGCCACGCCCGCCACAGATCACCCCAGTGCAGCTCGGGCCGCACGCCCAGCCAGGTGGCCAGGCCTTCCGTGCCCACGAGCAGCACACCCCCTACCAGGATCAGGGCCGCAAAGTAGGACATGAGCTTGCGCCACCGGGCAACACCCCGGCTCACCAGGGAGCGAAAGGTACCGGCGCCAAACTCCTGCCCGGCCGTGATCGCCGTGAGGATGATGAGGACGGCGGCGACCAGGTTCAGGCTCCACAGGCCCGACCAGGGTACATCAGGCGCCGGGGGCCAGATCAGGCCGCGCGCCAGCACCAGGAGCAACAGGGCCAGCGCCAGCCAGCGCAGCAGGGGGAGGCGGATCAGCTGGTACAAGTCAGAGCGCAGCAGGCCCATCGTCGTCCTCTGGGAAGGTGCCCGGTCCCTTGCCACCCGCCAGGTCGAGGAACGTCCTCTCCAGGTCGCGCCCGGCCTTCACTTCGGCCAGGGGCCCCTGGGCCACCAACCGCCCGCCATCGATGATGGCTACATGGTCGCAGATCTGCTCCACCTCGTGAAGCTGGTGGCTGGACAGAAAGATGGTTTTGCCCGTCCCGGCAGCCAGGCGGCGCACGAGTTCCCGGATGTCGCGCTGGCCGACGGGGTCAAGCCCGGAGGTCGGCTCGTCGAGGATGAGGAGGTCGGGGTCGTTGAGCAGGGCGGCGGCCAGGCCCAGCCGTTGCTTCATGCCCAGCGAGTAGGTGCCAAACCGGTCAGCTGCTCGGTCGGCCATGTCCACGGTCTGAAGCGCCTGGGAAATGCGATGCGGAGCCTCGCCGCCCAGGGCCTGGGCCACGACCCACAGGTTCTCCTTGCCCGAGAGGTGGGGATAGAATGCCGGCTGGTCCAACAGGACACCGGTGCGCCGCAGGGCCGTGCCGCGGCCGGCCGCCTGGCCCAGAAGCCAGGCCTGCCCGGCGGTGGGGCGCAGCAGGCCCACCAGCATGCCAATAGTCGTCGTCTTGCCGGCGCCGTTGCGCCCCAGAAAGCCGCAGACGGCACCATACGGGACGGAGAGGTTCACGTCAGAGACGGCGCACAGGGGGCCGTAGCGCTTGGTCAAGCCCTCGGTCTGGATCGCGAACAAGGTTTCAGCCATGATGCCTCCCTGCAGCACGGGTTCGAGGAAGCGAGCCTCGTTCGGAGCTCATTCTACATCTCCACAGGCAAAAGGTCAAGCACCTGCCTCGTGCCCTTAGCAATCTTCAGTTTGGGCAAGTTCGGCCGGTACTCCGCCCTGCGCAAAACGGCAAGCAGCGGCACGGTCCGTTTGACACGGACGCCGGCGCTGTGCTACAATGGATCGCATGGCGATCCGAGTCCGCATTGACCGGGAGGTCAAGTACCTGCGTGGCCGCTGGCCTCTACTCCTCGTAGGGCTGTTGATGGCCCTCTATCTGGCCTACTTCGGCTGGTTCACTCTGCGCGCCTACGACGTGTTTACCTACCAGGCCCACGACCTGGGGATCTATGACCAGGCCGTGTGGAACACCGCCCACGGCCGCCCCTTTCGTTCCACGCTCGAAGAACCCTATGACACGTTGTTGGGCGATCACGTCGAGCCGATCCTCCTGCCCATAGCCCTCGTCTATTTGCTGTGGGCCAGTCCCAAGGTGCTGCTCCTCATCCAGACGGCCGCGCTGGCCTTGGGTGCCCTGCCGGTGTATTGGCTGGCGCGCGATGGGCTGCCGGCAGCTCTGGCCGCCAACCGGGCTACGGACCGGCCCGATGCCGCGTCCCGGCAGGCGCCGGCGCCACGATGGGTCGAGCTTTCCGCCGTGGCCCTGGCTGCGGTCTACCTGCTCTACCCTCCGGTGCATTCGGCCAACGTCTTCGAGTTCCATCCCAGCGCCCTGGCCATTCCCCTCCTCCTCTACACGCTCTACTTCCTGCGAAAGCGACGTTGGGTCCCCTACTTCCTCTGCCTGGTCCTGACCATGAGCACCAAGGAGGTCCTGCCCCTGACCACCCTGGGTCTGGGCGTCTATGTGCTGTTGGTCGAGCGACAGCGGGTGGCTGGGCTGGCGACGATGCTGGCCAGTGCTCTGTGGTTCGTCGTGGTGATTTTTGTCGTCGTCCCTCACTTTAGCCCCGAGGGTGAATCCCAGTACTTTGGCCTTTTCTATGGCTGGCTCGGCACGAGCGCCGAGGAGGTCGTGACCCGAATATTTACCGAGCCAGAGCTGGTCTGGCAGCGCCTGGTCGAGCCGCAGAGCCTTCTGTATATCAACCGGCTGCTGTTGCCGTTGGCCTACCTTCCTCTGCTCGGCCTGCCCACGTTGCTGCTGATCGCGCCGGCCTTGCTCCTCAATGTCCTGAGTGAATTCTCCTTCCAGCGCCTCTCCCTGAACTTTTTCCAATACGCGGCGGCCATCGCGCCTTTTGTCGTCGTCGCTGCCATCGACGGCACCGCCTTTCTGATCCGGCACCTGGGGCCGCGACTCGGGCGGCTCCGCCCGGCAGAGGAGCGCGCCAGGGATGCGCGACCCCTGGTGGCCGGTGTCGCGGTCGGAGCGATGCTGCTTCTCTCTTTGGCGGTGCAGCGCTACCACGGCTTCCTGCCCTTCAGCCAGGACTTTTATCTGGCCGACGACGACGAGAAGGTGGCCGCGGCTAGAGCCCTGGTACGGCAAGTGCCGCGGGACGGCACCGTTTCCGTTGACCGGGTCTTTGGCCCCTACCTGAGCCACCGTAAGACCCTCTACCTCTATCCCTCACTGCACGACGCCGACTATGCAGTGATCGACGTCACCAACCGGAACGCGCCGTTTCCGAGCCGCGACCGCTTCGAGGAGATCCAGGCCCTGCTCACCGGCGGCCGGTATGGCGTGGTGGATGGGCGCAACGGCTACTTGCTGCTCCAACGCGGCCTGGACGAGCAGGCCCTCCCCGATGCTTTCTACGATTTCGTCCGGGAGCCCGCGCCCTCACCGGGGGTGAAAACCGATGTGGTCTTTGGCGATTCGCTGCAGCTGCTTGGCTTCGACTTGGTCTGGGAGCGCCCGGTGCGGCCCCACGCGCGCCTGGTGCTCTACTGGAAGGTGCTGCGGCCCATCGACCGGGATCTGCGCCTGTTCTTCATCCTGACCGATCCCTCCGGAGAGCCTCTGCCCGGCACGGAGCTCGAGTTTGCGGCGACGGTGTGGTACCCACCCTCGCGCTGGAAGGAAGGCGAGGTGATCCGCACCGACACGCTGCCGTGGTCAGTTGAAGAGCCAGGCCGCTACGGTGTCGCCGTCGGCGTCGTGGAAGGACCGGGCTTCTGGGACGTGGGCAAGCGTCTGCCCCCGAGCGTGCGCTCCTCGCCGTGGCCCATGCCAGGTGTACACGATGGGTCGCTGGTCTGGCTGGCTACCCTCCAGGCCGACGGCCGGCTCGCGACGCTGCAGCCGGTCCCCTAGCAGGCTGGGCCGATAGGGTAACCGCTTTTGCCCGGCGGCCGGGCAGCAGCAGACACTGCCCGAGTCAACCCACAATTCTGACCATCTGGACCCCGCCGCTGCCCCTCTCCGCGGCAAGAGGGGCAGACATGAGGGTCGTCGCCAAGTCCAGGGTCAGGGCGCCTTCTCGTCTCGCTCCCGTGCGAGGCGCAGCCCCTCAATCTAGGCCGGTAATGGCCGACTGGACGAACGTCAACGTCTCGGGGATGTCCACCCGGTAGTTAAAGCCGGCCGAGATACATAACGGATCGCCCCAAGAGGTGATGCCCACCAGGACCTCGGTCCCATCCTCCTGGGTCCAGAATGCCGGCCCCCCCGAATCGCCGCCGCACGTCCCCCCGTCGCCGGTGGCCGGGTTCTGCGACAGGCGCAGCCACGCCTTGAGCAGGGCTCTGAACTCGGATAGGGCCACCTGGCGCGAGTCGTCGTAGTCGATGTCGGGCGGGGGCCAATTGAGGGTACCGCCATAGCCCACCATGGTGAACTTGGCCTTGTCGGCACCCTGTGCCAGCAGCCCTTCCTTCCTCAATCCGTCCAGAAACCCCTCTTCCGGCAATAGCGCGGGGGTGATGCCCACGGCAGGCTCTGCCAGGATGAGGACTCCCACGTCGTGCGGGTTGGACGTCGGCCCCCAATTGTAGTCGGGATGGGTGATGACCTCTTTCACCTCCAGAAGCGTCGCCTCGTTCAGCGCGTACTGGTCAAAATTCACCCAGAAGGTCTCCACTCCGGTGCCCTCCCAACCTTCGGTGCAGTGTCCGGCGGTCAGGAACACCCGCGGGTGAACCAGCGTGCCCGAGCAGACCTGATACGGCCCGTAGCCGGGCCAATCGACGACCATGGCCCCCACGTTGGTGTGCACCGTGTCCGGCTCGCCCCAGGTGATGGCCAGGGCGGGCATCGCCGTCACGGCCAACATCAGCAACAACGCAATCACCCCATACCGTTTCTTCATCGGACGTGCTCCTTTCGTTTGCTCGATTCTTGGCCCTGTGCTGCGCACAAGGGTGGCGGAATGGTGAGACGATGGCTCAACGTCAAGAGTGACGCCCACCACCACGCCGTCCTGGCAAGGGTCGGGAAAGAGCAGGCTTCACTTCGTGCTGATTCTTGGCGCCCACGTGCATTGAGTGGCTGAAGGATAGCCAGTCAACAGTCAACAGCGTTGGAAGATATTGTATCCTCTTTTCTGGGATTGTCAACTCCCCGCAATAGCGCATCAGCCATTCTGAATATGGCCTCGCCCATGCAATGTCGTGTCCTCGCAGCGCCCATGTAGTGGCGACTTCAGTCGCTAATGACCAGAGAACGATTGAAATCGTTACTACATGGCGCCCTGTTCAGTGCCGCCTGGCCCAGCGTACCCAAACTGAGAATTGCTAGAAGGCCCCTGTGCCGGCTTGACGATTTCACGAACATGGGTAGAATAGGATCCAGGTCTCGCCAGATCGCACACTGCACAACAAAATACGGGTTCGAGGAGGAGGAGGAGAACAATGGCACGCGTACTCACAAGGATCGTCGGTATTGCCCTGGTCGTCGCCGGCGTAGCCGGGCTGGTATTCGCCATCGGGGCGATGTTTTTCCTGGCGCAGGTCGAGAAGAACATTGTCTCGGTTGCCCAGGAGCAGGTCGCCCTCATGGACCAGGCGCTGTCGGCCACGAGAGACGGCCTGGACGTGGCAGAGGAATCGCTGCTGGGGGCCGTGAGCACCGTCAAAACGCTCGAGACCACCATGTCTGGGGTAGGCGACACGGTGGGCAGCTCGGTGCCGGCCATAGACAGCGTGTCAACCATGGTCGGCGTCAAGTTGCCGGCCACCATCGAGGCCACCCAGGAGACGCTGGAGTCGGTCGCCGCCAGCTCCAAGACCATCGACAACGTCCTGGGAGTCATGAGTGCGATCCCCCTGCTCGGGCTCGCCGCCTACGAGCCTGACGTGCCGTTGAGCGAGGGTTTCGAGAACATCGCGGCCAGCCTGGACGGTATCCCGGAGTCGCTGCGGCTGACACAGGTGCAGCTCGCGACGACAAACGACAACCTGGCGGGGCTGGAGGAGAGCTTTGACACGATGGCCGACAACATCGGCCAGATCGCGGTCAGCATCGGCAACGCCCAGGCGGTGCTGCAGCAGTACAAGGGTGTCATCGAGCAGCTCCAGGCGACGATGAGCTGGGTCAGCAGCTCGTTGCCTGTATGGATAAACTGGCTGCGCCTGGGCGTGTCGCTCTTGCTCGTCTGGCTCGGCATCGCCCAGCTCGCGCTCATCACGCAGGGCTGGGAGCTGGTCGGGCGCAGCCGGCGCCTGCGGCCTGCAGAGGCAGAGGCAGAGGCAGAGGCACCGGTGCCGGCGCCGGCCCTCTAGCCACAAAAAGCTCAGGACTCCAGGTGACTGTGCGCGGCCTGGAGTCCCGAGCTTGTCCTGGGCAGCGGCTGGCCTTCCATGTCTCGCGCCGTCACCACAAAAATGCGACCCCGCGCTTGCCCAGAATGTGGTCGTCAAAGATCAGTTTCGCCGGATTGTCCGCCATACCGAAACAGACGTGGAGCGGCAACAAGTGCTCCTCGCGCGGGTGGCAATAGCGCGCGCCAGGCGCTTTCTCCCACTCGATCAGGCTTTGTTCACGGTCGGGCTGGGCCATTGGGCCGGCGCATACCTCGATCAGCCAGTTTTGAGAGGCCTCATTGGCCGGGTCAGGCGCGCTCATTCCTTGCCAGGAAAATGCTCGCATGTTGTGGAACGAGAAGCCTGATCCGACCACCAGGATGTTCTCAGGCAGCAGTGGCCGTAATGCTTTGCCAAGGGCCACGTGCACCGCGGGGTCCAGGCCGCGCACCAAGGAGAGCTGAAAGGCGGGGATATCGGCTTGAGGGTACATCAGCTTCAGAGGGATGAACAGCCCATGGTCAAAACCCCGCTGAGGATCGATGCGAGCCGGCATATTGCTCTCGCGCAGCAACTCTGCAACCCGACTCGCAAGATCGGGACTGCCTGGTGCCGGGTAGGTGATCTCGTAGGCTTTGTCCGGGAAGCCATAGTAGTCATAGAACATGGGAGGGGTTGGGGCGCCTAGCAGTGTTGCCGCGCTTTCCTCCCAGTGGGCGCTGATGACCAGGATGGCATCTGGTTTTCTGAGCCGAGATGGAAGATCTCGCATGAAATCCACCATGGCCTCATGGCTCGGATCGCCGAGAATCGGCAGAGGGCCCCCACCATGGGAGAAATAGACAATCTGGGCGTTGGTTGCAGGCGTGTCTTGTCTCAGGGTCGGCCTCCTCTCGCTTTTTCCTCAGAAGCTTCGAGCTTCAGGGCCGGGCGCAAACCCTGCGCCCAGGCGCGGATGGTATCCCAGTCGCGGTGGTCGGGGGTGTTGCCCGCCATGGCGTTGGCCATGAAGCGGAAGCCAAAGAAGAGACGCTTGAACTCCTCGGTGTCGTTCAGCACGGCGCCGGCGAACAGGGCGGTGTCCACCGGC
>JBFYTF010000359.1:0-5655 GCA_041300865.1 Anaerolineae bacterium | reverse complement strand
TTGATGCCGTCATAGATGCGCACCGACTCGACGGTGTCAAGCCGGTCGGCGGCATAGCGGGCCTGGACGTTGGGCACGCCGGGGGCACTGCCCATGCCGAGCACCGCACTCAGGCCGGCGTCCCGAAACTGCTCGTGGAGCTGAAGCTGCTTGAGGGTGGTGTGGAACAGCCCGCCCAGGTCGGTGTAGTGCGTGCCTGCCTCAAGGCAGGCACCCATGATCTCCAGGTTTGCATAGTAGACGGTGGCATTGAGGCAGACATCGACGCCATGCAGCAGCCGCACCAGCGACTCGTGGTCACGGGCATCCACCCGGGCCAGGCAGATCCGGGGGCTGTTGATATAGTCGGCTACCTGTCGCCCTCGCTCCTCGCTCAGATCGGCAATGATCACCTCGTCCACGCCCGGGCTGCCAGCCAAGTCCTGCACGGCAATGCAGCCCATCATGCCGGCTCCACCGAGGACGGCGATTCTCATGGTAGTGCTCCTTTCTCCGGACTAAGCCAGGAGGTCGGCAACCCAGCCAAGGCTCAGCTCCTCCAATCGGGCGCGCGTCGGCACTCCTTCTGGGCTCCAGCCGCACATGGCGTAATATAGGTCCTTGGCCTGCTCCAGCTCGCCGAAATCGATGGCGATACCGTCGCTGGCGCCGCCGGCTCGAGGCTGGGCGAGCTTGGCTGGCAGGACGTCGTCTTGGCGACCCAGGCCGTGGCGCACGTTGAAGGCGCGCATCATGTTCAGGCGGCGCTCACCAACCTTCATCATCTCCCACAGGCTCAGATCCCAGCCGGTTACGGCCCGGACCACGTCGACGAGTTGGTTCGGGGAGTAGAGGTGCCACGAAGGGCCATAGACAAACTGGCAGACGTTGACGCTGTCCAGGAGGCTGTAGAACTGCTCGGTATAGAGGGCGAACTTGACCTTCTCGGGAGTCAGGCTGAATTTGGGCTGAGGTTCGAGCAGGTTCAACGAAGCCATCCGTTCGGCATAGCTGTCATAGTCGTCCTCGTAGGCCGGGTCGTGCTCCGAAGACTGGTGGTCGGCACCAAAGGGGTTGACGGCATAGATCAGCGCCAGGCTGCGCTTGACCTCGGGCATGTGGGCCGGGAGCTCGGTACCCTTGACCGCGACGACCAAGTCCTCCGCGCCACGCCCGATGCGCTGCGCGGCACGCGTGCTGCCCTCGGCCAGAAGGTGGCCCAGGCCCTCGCGGCGAGCGATCTGTTCGGTGAGGCGAACCATCGCCTCAGCACTGCCGAAGCAGAGCTCGAGACCGCCGGTGTCGGCGGTAGTCAGAAGTCCCCGCTCGTAGCAGTCCATGGCAAAGGCCACGGTTGCGCCGCAGGAAATCGTGTCCATGCCGTACATGTTGCATAACTGGTTGGCATACGCTACGGCCGCTAGATCGTCGACCCCGCAATAGGAGCCAAAGGTCGACAGCGTCTCGTACTCGGGCCCGCCATACTGGGGCTCGACCTTGTGGCCCTGCCACTCGGTTTCGACCACGCGCTTGCAGCGCACCACGCAGGCGTAGCACGTGTCGCGCTCTTTCAGGATCGTGTCGCTCATCGTGTCGCCGCTGAGGGCCTCATACCCCTCGAAGGAGCCGCTGGCCCAGTTGCGGGTGGGCAGCGTGCCGGTCTCGTTCTGCGGCGCGAGGACGTCGGCGGTGCCGTTGACCCCCATGGAGTAAACGTTGGACCCTTCAAAGTTCTGGGCACCCCAGCGCGCCAGGCCAGCCAGTGCCTTGCGGTCGGCCACCTCTGGGCGCTTGTGGCCGCGCACGGCGACGGCCTTCAGATTCTTCGAGCCCATAACCGCACCCATGCCGGTGCGGCCGTTGGCTCGGTTGCGCATGTTGATGATGCAGGCAAAACGCACCTGCTGCTCGCCGGCCGGGCCGATCTGGAGGACCTCGATCTTGTCATCGCCCAGCTCCTGGCGGATGGCCGCCTCGGCCTCGCCGGTGACTTGGCCCCACAAGTGCGAGGCGTCGCGCAGCTCCGCCTGACCGTCCTGCACCCAGAGGTAGACAGGCCTGGACGCCTTGCCGGTGAACACATAGGCATCAAAGCCCGCGCCCTTCGCCTCGGCCGGCCAGAAGCCGCCCGCCTGGGCGTCGCCGATGGCTCCACCGAGGGGCGATTTGGCGTTCGCCGAGACGCGGCTCTGCCCCGAGATGGCAGCCCCTGTCGCCGCGCCCAGGCTGAGGACCAGCACGTTCTCCGGGCCGAGGGCGTCGACGCCGGGCGGGATGAGCGTTAGGGCATAGTGCATGCCAATGGCGCTGCCGCCCAAGTACTGCCGGTAAAAGGCTTCACCCGGCTCCTCCACCTCCAGGGTGCCCGTGGTCAGATCCACGTGCAGCACCTTGCCGTTGAACCCATATGCCATGATTCTGCCTCCTCGCAAAAAGAATCCGCTGGCGTTAGCCGCCGACGCTAAAGGGAAAGACGCGGATACGGTCGCCGTCGTGCAGGATGCGGGCACGATCAGGCTCGGGCACATCGTTGACGGAGATGAGCTGTACCCGGCCATCGACGCCCAGCTGCTCCAGGAGCTGGGCGACCGTGGCGCCCTCCGGCACCTGGATCGCGGCCTGGCCCCGGGCCTCCCGAGGCAAGAGCTGGCGAAAACGCGAAAACAGCTTGACCTGCACGACCATGGTGGGCCTATTATACTGTAAAAGGCGTCGGGCGGCAAAAAGCGGGGGCGCGGCGAGTCAGCTCCTTATGACAGAACATGGGCGTCAGGGGCAGCCCCGAGCGACGACGCGGGTCCCGCTCAGGGGCCGCGAAAGGGAATTGTTTATCCGGCCGCCCGGCAGGCCCAGCCGGCTACTTGCCGACGAGCTCCGCGGGGCGAAAGCGCAGGGCCGACCAGAAGTCGTCGATGGCCACCTGCGTGACGGGCCGCAGCCCCGCCTCTTCGAACGCCTGCCACTGGATGTCCCGGTGCAGATCGGTCTCGACCTTGGCGCTCTTTTTGGGATAGGAGACCCACAGCAGCCCGTCGTACTTGATAGCTTCCACTGCCTGGCGGGCCATCCACGCCAGGTCGCTGCTGTTGCGCGCAAAGAGGTGCACAAAGTCGAACTTGCCCCCGCCCGAGTCGGCCAGCTCAACGCCATCAGGTAGGGGCTGGAGTCGCTCGAGGTAGCCCTCCGGGGCGTTGAGGAGAAGGACCCGGTGGCCCGGTTGAAGACGAAGCTTGCTTGCCAGCGCGGACGTGCCCATCATGCCTCCTGTCGAATGCCGATCTGCTGCAAAAGTACAGGCAGTTCCAGGTAGATGCGCCCCCTGTGGACGAGACCATCCTTCAGATCATAGATCACCAACAGCGGCACACACACTTTCCGGCCCGTGGCGGGCAGGCCGGCGAACTCTCCCGTGTGCTCGCCGATAAAGTGACCCTCCCAAACAGCGTGGTCACCGTCAAACAGAACGTTCCTCGCCTCGGCGTGAGCGGCAAAGGCGTCACGGTAAAAGTAGTCGAGCATCTGGCCGACGCCCTCTGGCCCGCGATAGATATCGCCGGTGGCCATTACCGTAAAGGTCACATCGGGCGCGAGAAGGCTCGCGTCCGGCTCCTGCGACTCGACATAGCGAGCCAGCAACTCGCGTCTGCTTCCCATGGACATTGCATCCTCCCAGGCTTCTGGTGCCCCGCGGCCGGTGGACCGGTCACGGAGGACATCAAAGGGTTTCGTAGCAGCGGTGCAGTCTGCGGGCTGGCAGCGCGGCCGGCCTCGAGCTGGATTCTACCATCCTTTCCTGCGGCCGTCAAGGCCCACGGAATTCGCCGGCCTGCCGGCCCGCCGCCTGCGTCCGGCTAGCTGCGCTCCCTCTCCCCTGCCGGGGCGGGCCGGGGTTAGCGCAAGCGCTACGGCTCCAACACCAGCCGGTACTCCGCGTGCTGCTACACGTCTGCTTCCCTCCACAGCATGGGATGATAGCGGACGTTCCGGGACGAGCTGGCGTCGGTGTCACTGGCCCGCGGGAGGGTACCTCACGAGCCGTGTTGTAGCCGCTTTCGGGGCGGATGAATACCGGACGCCTGCCGTCAGGCAAAGAGGCAGGGTTTGATCGCTGCCGTCCGCGCCTGCATGGCCCGGCGCATGGCACCGTCGTGGCGCAACTCCTCCAGTGAAGAGAAGCCGCGTGTTCGAGAGGCCAGCCGCCCGAACACGCGGCTCCATGACTCCCATTTTAGAGCGATTTCAGATACTCGACCAAATCCTGCACTTCCTGACCGTTCAGTCCCAGTTGAAAGTGCCTGTTGTAGTGCCTGACCACATCGAGCAGCGTCAGAAAGCGCCCATCGTGGTAGAAGCGGCCCTTATTGGCCGGGTTCATGAACAGCCCTCGCTCGCGGATGTACAGCCCGGCCAAGTTCATGGTCTTGTATACATTATCGGGCGCCCGCTCAGCCTGAAAGGCGTCAATACCGATATCCCCGGCCGGGTGCAGATTCCACCCAGGCTCCGTCCAAAGCGGCTCGACGTGGCAGGTCCCGCACCTGGCCTTGCCGTTAAAGAGTGCATGACCACGCTGGGCGGCTGCCGCGTTATAGTCGACTCCTGCCCTCGGCCTCGGAGCGGGGAGAGAAAGCTGGTACACCTGTAAGCCCGCCAGCTTTGGCGTGACCCGATCGCTACCAGGGTCCACCTGGATGTGTCCGAAGCCATTGGCGGCCGCGATCGGATATTTCGCAGCGTTGTCCAGTCGTGGGTCGAAGAACGAGCCGACGCCGTGCATCTCAAGAACGGCCACAAAGGCGTTCCAATAGCTGACGGTGCCCCACGCACCGGTCCAGGTATGCTGATTGTAGCCGGCCAGATCGAATGCATTGGGGATCAGGGTTGCGCCTGGCACGTCCCTTCCAGTGACCACGCCATCTGTGACTTGCTGGGGGTTGAACGCTTTGCCGTCCAAAAACAGCTCCGCATCGAATTTCCCGGGACCCCAGCTGTTCAGAACCGTTCTGACTGAAGGTACGTCGGTCCCCAGCAAGTCGGCCACGGGCTGCAGGTTTGGCGCCAGGGCGATAATTGCGCCGACGTTCAGGTCGTGGTTCGCCCAGCCATCCAGGCGGTGCCCGATCCCAAAGGCGAGCGAGTTATCCACAGTGGAATGGCACAGTGCGCACTGGATGCCGACCGACTGAAGTGCGCCATTGCTGTTGAACAAGCCTGTCAGTCCGACGACGGCCCTTTGTTTCAGCAGCGCCAGCGTGACGGCCGGGTCTTGGAGATTGAGCTGATTGGTCCTTATTGCCTGGACTTGATCATTCGTTAGGGCCTCCACGTCCACTTTCAGACCCACCGAGATCGCCGTCGCCGGACTAACGCCCGGGCCTACGCCGCCGAGCTTTTCGCCCAGGATCGCTTTGTGGAGCTGGAGTGTGCCGCCCCAGAAGGCCTCATCTCCAAATGTGTCAAAACGAAACGTCTGCTTGCCCTCCCCAATGAGTGACTGGCTTTCTTGCATGATGAGCGAATCGAAGGGCGTAACCCCAGCTTCAGCGGCAAAACCGGCCCCAACCACAAACAGGAGCAACAGACCCGACAGGACGAACAACCCCTGCGGGCGACGCGGACGCATGAGCTTTTCCATCAGATAAAACACTCCTTTCTCACTCGAACAGTCTGATGCGG
>JBFYTF010000299.1:0-14458 GCA_041300865.1 Anaerolineae bacterium | reverse complement strand
ATCGTCGCCTGGCGCGACGTGACAGAGCAGCGGCGGGCCGCGGAAGCCTTGCGGCAACTGGCCCAGGTCCCGGAGCTAAACCCTGACCCCATCCTGCGCGTCACGCCCGACGGAGCACTGCTGTGGGCCAACCAGGCCGGGTACAGCTGGCTCGAGTCAATGGGGGGCGCGGAAGGCCGGCGCCTGCCCGAACGCCTGCTGGCCCTCGTTTCCGAAGCCTGGCAGCAGCGACAAGTGCTGCGGGTCGAGACTGAAGATAAGGCGGGCCGTAGCTTCTCGCTGGCCCTCGTCCCGGTGGCAGGAGAGCGGCAAGTCAACCTTCACGCCCGGGACATTACCGAGCGCAGGCAGGCCGACGAAGCACGTCGCCAGAATGAAGCCAAGCTGCAGGCCTTGGTCGAGATCCTGCCCGTTGGTATTTCCATCCTGGGCCCCGACCGCACGATCCTCTACAGTAACCCGGCCCTGAGCCGCATCGTGGACCTGCTCGCCGAGGACCTGGCGCAGGGCAGGTACCGGCAGCGTACCTACCTACACCCCGACGGCAGCCTGATGCCTTTCGACGAGCTCGCCAGCACCCGCGCCTTCAGCGAGGGGCGAACCGTGCGCGACGTCGAGACCGGAGTGATCAAGGAAGACGGCACCGTGTTGTGGACCAACGTCAGCGCCGTGCCCCTGCCCTTTGACGATTGGAGCCTCATCCTGGTCACGGCCGACATCACGGAGAAGGTCCAGGCCCGGCAGCGGGTCGAGGAGCAGGCAGCGCTGCTGGATACGATGCTGGCCTCCATCGCCGACGCCGTGGCCTTTTACGGGCTCGATGCGCGCGTCCTCCGCACCAATGCGGCGGCCGACGCGATGTTCGGCTATGTCCGGGGCGAGCCGATCCCTTCCCTGGCCGAGCGTTCAGCTCGGACCAGGCCCAGGGGGGAGGACGGCCGGCTCTTTGCCCTGGAGGAGCTGCCCGCCATGCGTGCCCTGCGCGGCGAGACGGTGACAGGCGTGATCATGGCCCTCGACCTGCAGCCCGGGCCGCCTACCTGGGTCAACGTCAGCGCCGCGCCGGTGCGCGAGCCGGGCGGCAAGCTGCTGGGCGCGATCGTCGTCTTTACCGACGTGACCGACTTGCGCCGCGCGCGAGAGGAGCTGGAGCAACGCGTCCAGGAGCGGACGGCCGAGCTGGTCACGATGAACGAGGTTCTCCAGGACGAGATCGCCGCCCGCCAGCAGCGAGAGACAGCGCTGCACGAAAGCGAGCTGCGCTTCCGCCAAATGGCAGAGAACATCCAGGAGGTCTTCTGGCTGGCCGAGCCGGAGGAGCAGCGGCTGCTCTACGTCAGCCCAGCCTATGAAGCCGTGTGGGGTCGCTCGTTGAAGGACGTATACGACCAAGCGGAGCTGGTCCTGCAGGACGTCCATTCGGCAGATCAGGAGAGCCTCAGAGCCCTGTGGTTTGGCGAGAGCACCGAACAGAAGGAGTTTCGCATCGTCCTGCCGGACGGCCAGATCCGTTGGCTGCGAGGCCGTGCCTTTCCGGTGGGCGGCGAGCCGGGGACAGCCCGGCGGGTTGCAGGTGTGCTCAACGATATCACCGCCGAAAAAGAGGCACAGATCGCCCTCCTCTTCGCGGAGAGATTGAGCACCGCCGGCCGCATGGCCGCCTCCCTGTCCCATGAGATCAACAATCCCCTGCAATCGGCCATCGGCTGTGTGGACCTGGCCCGCGAGGACCTGGAGGCGGGCCGCGACCCCAGCCACTACCTGGAGGTAGTTTCCGATGCCCTGGCCCGGGCCGCCCGGGTCGTCGGACGGTTGCGCGCCATGAACCGGCAGTGGCGGGAGGAAGAGCGCCGGCCCGGCGACCTGAGGGAAGCCATAGACAGAGTACTGCTTCTGACGCAGAAGAGCTGCGAGCTGAAGGGCGTGACCGTTGTGCGCGAGGTCGAAGAGAATCTGCCCACGGTGCCGCTCATGAACGACGGCATGCAACAGGTCCTTCTGAATCTGGTCCTGAACGCGCTGGATGCCATGCCCCTGGGGGGCACCCTGCGAGTTTCCGTCGCGGCCAGCAGCCAACCCCGCGGCGTCACGGTCCACCTTGCCGACACGGGTGTCGGCATCCCCGCCGCAGAGATGGAATACCTCTTCGAGCCCTTCCGCAGCACCAAGACCGACGGCCTGGGGTTAGGGCTGTTTGTCTGCCAAAGCATCGTCGCCCAGCACGGCGGGCAGCTCGAGGTGGACTCGGAGGAAGGGAATGGCACCGAGGTCCGTGTCTGGCTGCCCGCCTGAGTCAGACATAGCTTTCGTAGTGCGGCACGTACATCTGCGACTCGATGTGAGCCAGTAGCTGGGCGGGCCTCGGCTGGGCGGCCAGCCCTCGCTCGTAGGCCACCTCGGCCACGGCCACCGCAATGGCCGCCGACACCTTCCTGATGTCGGCCAGGGGCGGAAAGATGCGACCCTGCTCCAGGTCGGTCTCGGAAACCTCGTCCGCCAGCGCCCTGGCAGACGCAAAGAACATCTCATCCGTCACCAGCCGCGCACCAGAGGCAATGACCCCCAACCCCACGCCGGGAAAGACGTAGGCGTTGTTCCCCTGGCCCGGGACGTAGGTCCTGTCCCCGAGGGTCACCGGGGCAAAGGGGCTGCCACTGGCAAAGATGGCCCGTCCCCCTGTCCAGTTGTACGCCTGCTCAGCGGTACACTCCGCCTTCGACGTTGGGTTCGACAGGGCAAAGATGATCGGCCTGTCGTTGAGACCGGCCATGGCCTCCAGGACCGGCTGAGAGAAGCTGCCGGCCTGCCCGGAAACGCCAACGATCGCCGTCGGTTTGAGCTCCTGGACCGCCGACAAAAAGCTCGGCAGGGGCGGGTGCTGGTGGGCGTAGGGCAGCTTGTGCTCTGCCAGCCCGCTCCGGCTGTGCACCACCAGCCCCTGCGAGTCGACCAGCCAGCACCGGCGGTGTGCCTCCTCCGGTGCCAGCCCCTCACCCACCATGGCCGCCACGATGAGCCCGGCGATGCCTGTGGCCGCTTCGCCGGCTCCCAGGAAGAGCACCGTTTGGTCGACCAACCGGCCACCGGTGATGCGCAGTGCGGAATAGAGGCCGGCCAGCGCCACGCCGCCGGTTCCCTGGATGTCGTCGTTAAAGGTGCAGAACCGCTCGCGGTATTTGCTCAACAGGCGGAAGGCGTTCCTGTTGGCAAAATCCTCGAACTGGATCAGCACGCCGGGAAACAGCTCGGCCGCGGCCACCATGAACTCGTCCACCAGTTCATCATACGCCGCGTCCCGCAGGCGGCGCTGGCGCAAGCCGATGTACAGAGGATCGTTCAACAAACCGTTGTTATCCGTGCCCACATCCAGGGTCACGGGCAGACAGAGGCAGGGGTGAATGCCCGCGCAGGCGGTATAGAGCGAGAGCTTGCCCACCGGGATGCCCATGCCGTTGGCTCCTAGGTCGCCAAGGCCCAAGATTCGCTCGCCGTCCGTGACGACGATGATCTGCACGTCGCGGTGTGGCCAGTTGGCGAGGACATCGGCCACGCGCCCCTTGTCGCCGGCGGAGACGTACAGGCCCCGCGGGCGGCGAAAGATGCGGCCATACTCCTGGCAGCCCTGGCCGACGGTCGGCGTGTAGATGATGGGCATCATCTCTTCGATCTGATCGAGCACGACCCGGTAAAAGAGCGTCTCGTTTCGATCCTGGAGAGCGATCATGTGGATGTACTTTTCGAGGGTGTTTGACTTGGCGGCAAAGTTGCGAAGGACGCGCAGCACCTGCTCGTCCATGGAGTGAACGTGGGGCGGCAACAGCCCGCGTAGCCCCAGGGCCTCGCGCTCGTCCTCGGTAAACGCCGTCCCCTTGTTCAGTACAGGATCGTGCAGCAGCTCTATGCCCCTCGGCCGGACCTTTGCCTGACACGTTTTCTCTGCCATCTTGCTCCTCCTTGTAACTGTCACCGGGCTGAGGCCCGGTTATCACTTCCTACGTACCCTCAGAGGTACGGGTTAGACAAACGCCGCCAGGTGGCGGACAAAATGCGCTTCCAGGGCGCCATAGTGCTCCTCTTCGTGGGCGTCCAGGACGTCCAGCAGGCGCTGCCCGTAGAGGTCCAGGGCCGAGCCAAAGGTCACGTGGAGCACCGTGCGGCCGTCAAACGTGTCCAGCACCGCTGCCAGCTGGCCGTCGGCCAGGGCCTCCGGCCGCGGCACCCGGGAAGCCTCAGCCGAAACGTGATACGTAGCCCGGTCGACGTCATATCGCTCGAGGGCCAGGGCCAGGATCTGGCGGTAAAGGGCCGGATCCACCCCGGCGACGACCCTGAGGGCCTCAAGGTAGCTCGTGCCGGCCGTCTTGAGGTGTACCAGGTCGCCGGCGTGGCGGGTAAAGAGCGGGTAGACGCTGAATTTGTCCGAGCCAGAATGGATGCTCAATTTGTAGGGGCCGAGGGCCCGGGCAATGGCGGCATGGTGAGCCAGCTCCCGGTCCAGGACCGACAGATCGCCGATGTAGTCGACACCCTTCTCAAAGCTGCCGGGGTAGCGTGGCGCGAGACTCACCCATTCGACCCCCAGGCGCCGCAGCTCGCTGGCATAAAACAGGTGCTCCAGGGGTGAGGTAGGCGTCTCGGTCTCATCGACCGACATTTCCAGCTCGAAGGGGCGGCCACCCATGGCCGCCGCGAGGTGACGGAACATCCGTGCTGTGTGGGCGATCGCCCCACCGTACTTGGCTGCCGCCCGCAGCAGCGACTCTTCGTCGAACTGCAGCACGAGGCCCTCCAGGTCAAAGCTGCGACCCAGGTATCGCCCGGCGAGGCCTGCGGCGGAATCGTCCAGGTCAGCCCAGGGAAGGGCGCCCACCTTGTCCCGGAGACGCTCCACGGGCGCCGTGTGCGCCTCGCCGTCCACGTGAGCGCCGGGATCGATGGTGTAGAATGTGTAGCCGGCAGCAACGCACAGATCGATGTCGTCCGTCGTTTTCAAGTGATCGGCGTCGGCCCCCCATGGCTCTCGCCAGCCTTCCTGGAAGATGCCCCACGTGGCATCGTCCATCACCTGCTGCGGGCTGCGGCCGGTGCGTGCGTTTTCGCGCATCGACTGTTGGGCCAGGATGGGAGCGACCGCTGAAAGCCCAGACGCGCCCTTGTCCACACTGTTGGCCGTGACGACGGCGCGCAGATGGCCCGGCGTCGCAAGGCCAAGCCGGTCACCGCTGCCCAGGGAGCGCCTCAAGCCCAGGGGCTGCGGACAGAGCCAGGGCAAGCGTTGGCGCAGGACGGCAGCGTTGGCCGCCGAGAGCGGGCCGGCGAACACGCTGCCCCGCCACTGCCCTTCAAAGCCGTCTGCGTGGCCCGCTATGAGCAGGACCCGGCCCTCTAGCCCACGGGCCAGGCGATAGGACGTGCCATCTTGCTCGACCTCGGAACGAGGGTAAACCGCAAAACCGGACACGGTGCTCATATTCAAGTCAGCTCCTTCCAAAACTACGGGTTCCTTCGATCTGGAGACTACCGGCCAAGATGCTGCCCGCCCTAGCGGGCCAGCCAGCCACCGTCAACGACCAGAAGGGTGCCGTGCACGTAGCGCGCTGCATCGGACGCCAGATAGACGACCGCCCCCTTGACATCGTCTGGCTCGCCCCAGTCTCCGGCCGGAATGCGGGCCAGGATGGCAGGGTTGCGCACGGGGTCAGCGCGCAGGGGAGCGTTGACGTCAGTCGCCATGTAACCGGGGGCAATGGCGTTGACGTTCACGCCTTTGGCTGCCCACTCGTTGGCCAGAGCCCGGGTAAGCCCTGCCACGCCACTCTTGGCCGCCGTGTAGGCCGGGATGAGGATACCCCCTTGAAAGGACAGCATGGAGGCAATGTTCACGATCTTGCCGCCACCCTGCTCCACCATCACCCGGGCCGCTGCCTGGGACAAAAAGAACAGCGCTTTCAGGTTCACCTGGACCACCAGGTCCCAATCCTGCTCCTCGAACTCAAGGGCCGGAGCGCGGCGGGTGGTGCCCGCATTGTTGACCAAAATGTCGAGGTGTCCCAGGCCACGGACCACCTGTTCCACCACGTCGCCCAGATCGGCGACGCTGGCCTGCTGCAGGTCGCACTGTACCGGCAAAAAGCGCCGGCCGAGGGCCTCGACGCGCTCCTGCGTTTCCACATAGTTGCGCTGGTAAAGGCCCGCCACGTCCGACCCCGCTTCGGCGAGGGCCAGCGCCATAGCCTGGCCCAAGCCCCGGCCCACGCCGGTGACCAGGGCCACCTTGCCATCCAGCCGAAAGAGATCAAGGACGCCCATTTCCAGCCTCCAACCCCGGCATCAGAACTGAAGCAACACCTTCATCGACCGCCCGCGATCGGCAGCGAGCTCAAAGGCGCGGTGCGCATCGTCAAATGGGACGCGATGGCTGACGAGCTGGCCGGCCAACTCCGGATAGCCGGCGATAAACTCGAGCACCCGGTCGAACTCGCCCGTACCGCCGATGCTGCCCATGACCTGCGCCGCCTTGAAAGTGAGCTGCTTCAGGCCGAACTGGACGGACGGGATAAAGCCCAGGGCCATGATGGTGCCCAGGGGACGCAGCAGGTCCACGGCGCCGGCAAACGCCGCAGGCGAGGCCGACGTTTCAAAGATGGCATCATAGCCTCGCCCGGAGTAAAGCCCGCCGTATCCGGCCGCACCCCCGCCCGCGCTCGCCCCGGCTACGTCGGTCGGGCTCGCCGCTCCAGCAGCGACAGCCTTGGCCACGCGCTCCTCGACGAGATCGTACAACTCCACGTGCTCGCAGCCCTCCAGCACCTTCAGAGCAAAGAGGCAAGCCAGGCCGATGGCTCCGCCGCCCAGGACCAGGACCTTTTCGCGCGCCAGGTTGGGGCGCACCTCGCGGACGCGGCGCACGGCATGAGCCCCCACGGCCAGTGGCTCGCTCAGCGCCACCAGGTCCAGGTCGGCGCTCGGATGGGCGCGGTAGAGGTACCGTTCGTCCTGCAAGAAGAGCTGCCGCGAGGCACCGTCGACGGTGATGCCAAACTTCTCGATCTGCTGGCACAAGTTCTTGTCGCGGCCACAGAACTGGCAGGTGCCGCAGTATAACGAGCAATCCCCGGTTACCTTGTCGCCCGATTTCAACCACGCTACCTCGGGGCCGACGGCCGCTACCGTGCCCGACCACTCATGGCCAAAGTAGAGTGGATAATTCCGGGGCCCTTCGTATGTGCCCTGGTAGAGGCTCGCGTCGGAGCCGCACAACCCCACGGCGTGAGTGCGGACCAGCACCTGGCTGCCGGCCGGCGCCGCGGGCTGCGCGGTCACCATCTCCAGTTGCCTGCCGCCGTGTAAGACAATGCCTTTCGACTGCACGGTCAATCCTCCCCGCGTTCACCTCTCAACAGGCGAACGGCCGATTCACGCGTACTCATCCAGGTCCACCGGCCGGGCCTCATGGTAGGAGCGAGTCGCCGCCAGGCCAATGACCAGTGCGGAGCGGGCGTCCCGACCGCCCACTGCCGCCTCGCGCCCGGCCTGCACGCGTTCGACAAAGTCGATCGTCTGGGCCAGGTATGCGTTGCCAAAGCGTTGGATGATGTAGGGCACCATGTCGTACTGAATGCCCTGCCTGGTGAGGACCAAAAGAGGCGTCTGCTGGTAGTAGCCGATGTTGAGGCCGCCCTCGGTGCCGAGGACTTCGGTGCGGATGTCATAGCCGTAGATGGCGTTGCGGCTGACCTCGACGTTGCCCAACGCTCCTCGCCGGAACAACAGGTTTGTCACGGCGTTGTCGATGTCGCCCACCGTGTTAAGCTGCGGGAAGGCCAACGTGCCGCCTTCGGTATAGACGCGCCGCACCTCGTCGTCCATGAGCCACCGTCCCAGGTCAAAGTCGTGGATGGCCATGTCGAGGATGAGCCCGCCACTGACGCTCGGCCGGGCATACTCCAGGTCCGGGCAAAAGGGGTCGCGACCAACGGACTTGAAGGTCACCGGCGTGCCGATGGCGCCAGCCGCAATATGTTTCTTGGCGGCCATGTAACCCGCGTCAAAGCGCCGCATAAACCCCGCCTGGAACAGGACGCCGGCGCGGTCCACAGCGGCCAGCATCTGGTCCGTGTCCTCCAGGTTCAGGGCGATGGGTTTCTCACAGAAGATGGCCTTACCTGCCTCGGCGGCGGCGACGACGACCTCGCGATGAGTGCTGGTCGACGACAGCACCAGGACCGCCTCCACTTCCCGGCTGATTAGCAGCTCGCGATAGTCCGCGGACCAGGCGGGCACGTCGAGCTCCTCGGCCATAGCCCGCGCCCGCTCCGGCACGACGTCGGAGACGTGGACCAGGCGGCACTGCGCAACCTGGCGCGCCAGGTTGCGCGCATAGATCTGCCCCATTCGCCCGAGGCCGATCACACCTACGGGTAGCTTTTGCATCGTTCGTGCTCCTCCTTGCCTCTCAACGCCGAGAGGCAGCGATGCCATTCGGAAAAGGGACGGCTTCTCGCGCGGCATCCTCCGCTGGGGAGACTGCCGCGCGAGAGAGCCGTCCGGTACCTGCGTCAACTACGAGCAGCCGTCATCCTGGCCAGGCATGCCACCGCATGACCCGCTAGCGCGCCAGAATGACAGCCCGGTGCCCCGGCGCGCGCCTAGTCAAAGCTCACGCAGGTGATCTTGGACTCCTTCCGGTCGGTTCGGAGCATGACAATGTTCTCCGGCACCTCGTCCAGGCCGACCCTCTTGGTCACGATCTTGGTCATGTCCATGCCGTCGGCCATGGAGTTGATGACCCGCGGGAAGTTGCCGTGCCCGGAGTGTCCCTGAGCGCCGACGATGCCTGCCCGGCGCACCTGCAGCACCTCGCCCGTAACCGGCATCTTGGCATCGGCGCGGGCCAGGACGACCACCACGGCGTTGAGGGCGCGGCCCTCCCAGATGGTCTGCTCGATCTGGGGATAGACGATCGTCGGCAGGCCAGTTGCCTCCAGGTAGAGGTTGGCGCCCATGCCCGCGGTCAGGTCCAGGACGCACTCCACAAAGTTCTCCTTGCTGGGATCGATGGCCACGTCGGCGCCCATCGCCAGTCCGAGCTGAGCACGTTCCGGCTGCACCTCGGAGATGATGACCTTTGCCGCGCCCATCCTCTTCATGATGGCACACGCCGCCATGCCCACCGGGCCGCCGCCGCAGATCACGACGTTGTCGCCCGGGCGAATGCCTCCGCCGCGCTCGACGACAGCATTGTAGGCGACGCTGGTCGGCTCCACGAGGCTGCCCGCGACAAAGAGGTCCGTACCAGAGTAGCGGTCGGCCAGGGGCTCCAGGCTCCACAGGGTACGCGCCGGCACGACCACGTACTTGGCAAAGCCGCCGTGGCAGTTGATGCCGATCTCGTCCAGGCGCTCGCAGTGGTTAGGATAGCCGTCGGCACACGGCTTGCACTCGCCACACCAGATCATCTCTTCGGTGCAGACGCGTTCGCCGCCCTTGAACGGCTTGTTCGTCGCCTTGTCGCGAGCGTCGGCGCCGGCATCGACGACCACGCCTGACACTTCGTGCCCCAGGATGGCGGGGAATCCGGTCAGGCCTGGATACCAGGTGTAGCCTTCGTCATCGGCCTGGGCCATGTGCACATCGCTGCCGCAGATGCCGCAGGCCTTGACCTCCAGGAGCACGTCCCTGGGTCCCGGCTTGGGGATGTCGTGCTCCACAATCTCGATCCGCGGGTTACGCCATACTCTGCTGCCCAGATAGGTCTGCTTGCCCTCGATATCCTTCGGGCCGAGCTTGAACCCCGGCCGGGGATCCCAGTCTGCGAATAGCGTAACACCTCGCATTTTTCCGTTCATCGTTGCTCTCCTTCTGATTCTTCCAGACTATTTTTTATGACAACGCCGTCCAACGGTTAGAACCGCCGCGGCGCGGTGTCCTACACTCCAGGCAGCACTTGTTCTGCCTTGCCCCGACCCCCTTTGCCGGCCGGCGGCAACGGCTTCGCAGGTGCTACCTGCCCTCATTAACGGCCCTGCTCTGCGGCAGCCTGCACTGCGGGCTGCACGCTTCGCAGGTAGGCGATCCCCTTTTGCGCCGACGTATCGCCGTCGGGCTTGGGCATCCACTCGCCCGAGACGTAGCCCTGGTAGCCGGTGGCCAGCAGGGTGGACAGGATGGAGACCATATCCAGGTGCCCGGCCCCCGCGTACCAGCGGTTCGAGTCGGCGACGTGAAAGTGAAAGATGCGGTCCGCGCAGGCACGGATGCTGTCCTCGATGACCGGCTCCTCGATGTTCATGTGAAAGGTGTCGGGCATCAGCCCCATATTGTCGGCACCCACCCGCTCCAGCAGGTCCAGCCCCTGGCTCAAGTTGTTGATCAGCGTGGTCTCGTAGCGACAAATGGGCTCCAGGGCGATGCGCACGCCGTGCGGCCGGGCAGCCGAGCAGCACTCCTGGAGGGCCTCCACCAACCAGTCCATAGCCCTGTCCTGGTCTACGCCCGGCCTGACGATGCCGCGCAACAGTCCGATGATGACCGCCGCCCCCGCCCGCGCAGCAAAAGGTATGTGTGATTTGCACCTGTCGATGGCCGCGCGGCGCACGTCGGCGTCGGGATCGGTGAAAGACAACCCTTCCTCACCCCACGCCTGGCCCGTGCCGATGGCCGGGATTGCCAGGCCGTGAGACGACACGGTGCACAGCAGCTCGTCGCCGTCCACCAGGCGCGGATCGCGGATGGCAAGCTCTACACCGTCATAGCCCCAAGCGGCGATCTTGGACAGGTTGGACTCCAGGTCGCCCTTGAAGGCCACCGCCTGGAACTGGGCCGCATGGGTCGAAAGCACAATGCTCAGCTTCATGGCTGCGTCTACCCCTGTCCCTGTGAACTCGGCACTTCTCCGTCTTCCCAACAGCGGATGATAAGCGTCGAGCACCCGCAGCCGTGCAGGATCTTTTCGGCCACGCTGCCATACATCCAGCGCCGCACCCCGGTCCGGCCGTGGCTCGACATGACTACCAGGTCCACGCCACTCTCCGCGGCAAAGCTCAGGATCTGGCGGGCGACACCCCCTTCCCCGTCACGATGCTCAATGGAGAGGTTGGGGTAAGCCAGCCGCGTCCGCACCTGCTGAAGATAGGCCTCGGCTTCGCGATAGGCAGCCGCCACGATGTCGGCATAGACATCGGGCATCTCCGCGAGCGCCTGGGTGCGCGGAATAGGCTGAGCCACGCGAAAAAGGACAACTTCCGCCTCCATGGGCTCGGCGATGGACATCGCCGGGCCCAGTGCCCGCTCCGCGAACTCGGACCCGTCCAGGGGAACCAGGATCTTTTTATACTTGAACATCATGCTCTCCCCGGTACCGCCGGTGAACTGCGCCTGCAAAGGGGCACAACTCACCGGCGGTTCTTGTCGCCGGCGTGCTGTGTGACCGGCCGCTACAGCTCGGAGCCCTGCCCCAGGCGCGGAAGCGCGTACACCGGCTTCCAGCCCTCCGACAGCGGTTCGCGCAAGTAAGGCTCCATCTCGGCTTCGGTGCGCAGCGTGACCTCTTCCACGGGCGGCACAGTACCTGCCGGGAAGGTCTCCAGAATCTGGTCGTTGAGCAGCGTCAGGTAGCTGAGGATGGCTGCCACGGGCCGCTTGGCCTTCTCCGCTGTAGCCGCCCGGGCCTTGCCCACGACGCCCTCGGGAGTGGCCGCGATCTCGATGGCAATCTGGCCCTCGCCCTCGGACCAGCGGCTGGGCCGGCCGAAGGGATCCACGGACTTGTCAAAGTGCCCGTCGGGCAGGTAGGACTTGCCCTCTGTATCTACGGCGTACTGCATGTCTACCATGTCCGGATGGAGCAGGAGCCCCAGCGAGGTTTCCGACTCGTCGGCGTGGACAAAGTTGGTGTCCCACTTGCCGCCCTTCTCTGTTGTGCGGAAGAACTCGCGGACGGCCCGGTGCCAGTCGAGGACGCGGAAAACGCCCGGGAGCTGGTAGCGCATCTGGAACTGGTGGATTGCCGACTCGAGCACCCACAGCTGGCCGTGGTTGTTGACGATGACCTGTTTGCGAAAGCCGTCGTTCCACAGGCCGAGCATGACGTCGATCAGCAGCTCGCGCACGACATTTTCGCGGACGATGACGGTGCCGGGCATGCCCACGTGGTGGTACGGATGGGCGCCGTACATCAAGGGCGGGAGTGCCAGGTTGACGGCCGTGCCGCGGCGGGCGGTGTAGCGCCGCACACCCTCACAGATCTGGCTGACGTACAGGGTGTCGGAGGCGCTGGGCAGGTGGGCGCCATGGAGCTCGGTGCAGCCAACAGGGATGAACACAACATCGTTCTTCCTGCGGTTCTCCTCAACCTGCCACCGCACGGTGGTCTGGATGTACGATCCGGGCTTGCCCCACTCGACAGGCGACGGGACGCCGTATTCGGCCAGGAGGGCGTCGATCTGCTCGTCGTTCATCTCCCATATTTCTTTTTTCATTCGCCCGACTGTGTTGTCCTCGAAAAAGAGGTCGGGCTGGTTCGAGGGCAGCAGCCCCGGCGGCAACGGTTGCATAGCTTGCTGAGACATGAAATCTGATCCTTTCTTCTTTATGTTTGTGGGCTTAAAGCCCGGAATCACACATCTACGGGTCGACCCTCGCGCAGCGCCCGCGTGGCTGCCAGGCCGGCGGCTACGGTGGCGCGGCTGTCCTGGCCGTCCACAGGTGGATCGCCGCCGTCCAGCAGGCAGTCGACGAACGCCTGCATCTCGGTCACAAAGGCCTCGCCCAGGCGGTCGGGGGTGGTCCAGGGCATGTCGTGATGTACGCCCTTGGGATCGAGCAAGCGCACCGGCGTCTGGCGGAAGCGCCCGACCTGCACGGCCCCCTGCTCGCCAATGACTTCTACGCGCAGATCGTGACCGTAGCGCGCGGTACGTGTCACGTAATAGCTGCCCAAGGCGCCCCGCGAGAAGCGCAGTACCGCCACGGCGTTGTCCACATCGCCCACGGCTCCCACTGCCGGGTCGACGAGGGCCCCGCCCTCGGCAAAGGCCCGCACCGGCTCATCGTCGAGGAGCCAGCGCGACAGGTACAGGTCGTGGTACATGGCATCCAGGAGCAGGCCGCCGCTGACGTTTGGGTCGGCAAAACTGGGGGGTGGAGGGTTGACGTCGCCGCTGATGGCGCGGAAGACCAGGGGACGACCGATGGCTCCCGCGGCAATATGCTCTTTCGCCTGGATGTGGCCCGCATCAAAGCGACGCACGTGGCCAACCATCATCTTGACGCCCGCACCCTCGACGGCGGCGATGGCCCGGTCACAGTCCTCAATCGTCAGAGCCAGGGGCTTCTCGCAAAAGATGGGCAGGCCGGCCTGGGCACACGTGACGACGTTGTCGGCATGAGCCGACGTGCTGCTGGAGATGCAAATGGCATCCAAGGTCTCACTCTCGAGCAAGGTGTCCAGGTCGGGGTAAACGGCCAGCTCGGGCTCGTCGCACGCACGGCGGGCCTCGGCTGCCCGTTCCGGGTCAGAGGTTGTGACGGCTACGAGCCGAGCTCCTCGCACGCGGCGGGCCAGGTTCTCGGCGTGGGTCAGCCCCATGCGCCCGACGCCGACAACTGCGATCCTCAGGTTGGCCATTGCGCGAGCTAACCTCCCACCTCTGCCAGACTCACCGGGCGTCCCTCCGCCGCCGACTTCTTGGCGGCGTAGCCCATGACTACCGGAATGCGGCCGTCGCGGCCGGTGACGGGTGGCGGGCTGTCGTTCACAACGCAATCGACAAAGGCGCGCATCTCGTTGACGTACGACTCGACATAGCGCTCCATGAAAAAGTTGAGGGGCAGGTCGCGGTGCACCCGCTGCGCATCGCTGATGAGCGCGGTGTTGGGATAGTTGTTGTCCGCCGAGACCGCGCCGGCGCTGCCAAACACCTCCACTCTCTGGTCGTAGCCATAGACCGCCTGCCGGCTGTTGTCGATGACGCCCAGGGAGCCATTGGCGAAATGCAGCGTCACCACCGCCGTGTCCACGTCTACCGCCTCGCCGATGCGCGGGTCGACCATCACCCCGGCCGCGGCATAGACGGTTTCGACCTCCTGGCCCATCAGAAATCGCGCCATGTCAAAATCGTGGATGGTCATATCTAGAAAGATGCCACCCGAAACGCGCACATAGTCGATGGGTGGGGGCGCCGGGTCGCGGCTCGTGATGCGCAGCACCTGGGGCTTCCCGATCTGGCCCTCAGCCACGACCTCGTGCACACGCCGGAAGTTGGGATCGAACCGCCGGTTAAAGCCGATTTGCAGCTTGACGCCCGCCTGCTCCACAACCTCCAGGGCGTGGTCGATGGCTGCCAGGTCCAGAGCGATGGGCTTCTCGCAGAAGATCTGCTTGCCCGCCTGGGCCGCCTCTTCCATGAAGCGAGCGTGCGTGTCGGTGCTCGAGCAAACGAGCACGGCATCGATGGCC
>JBFYTF010000295.1:0-11036 GCA_041300865.1 Anaerolineae bacterium | reverse complement strand
CACGAGAAGGTTCCTACACGTTTGAGACAAGGAGTTCCCGACCATGAGAAACATCGTCAGACAGATCGCCGTCGTCCTCACCACCATCGCCGTCATCGCCGTCAACGGCCTGGCCAACGCCCTGCCGTTGAACGGCCTGACCACAGGCGAGATATCGGACCGGTTCGACATCTACTTCGTCCCGGCCGGCTATGTCTTTTCCATCTGGGGCCTCATCTACCTGGGCCTGATCGCCTTCAGCGTCTACCAGGCCCTCCCCTCTCAGCGGGAAAACCCCCGCCTGCAGCGCATCGGCGGGCTCTATGTTCTCAGCGGCCTGGCGAACATTGTCTGGCTCTTCCTCTGGCACTACGAGCAGTTTGTGTGGACCATCGTGGCGATGGTCGCGCTGCTCCTGTCGCTGATTGCCATTTACCTGCGCTTGGGCACCGGCCGCAGCCGGGTGCCGGCCGCCGAAACGTGGCTGGTGCGCGTGCCCTTTAGTATCTATCTGGGCTGGGTGACGGTGGCGACCGTTGCCAATGCCACGCAGCTGCTGGACTATCTGAACTGGAACGGCTGGGGCATCGCTCCGGAGGTATGGGCCGTTATCATGATCGCTGCCGCGGCGGTCATCACCCTCGCGGTCAGCCTCACCCGGGGCGACGTCGCCTACGTCCTGGTCATCGTCTGGGCCCTGGCCGGCATCGCCGTCAAGCACAGCGATACCCTCCTGGTTGCCGCCAGCGCCTGGGTCGCCGCCGGCGTCGTGCTCCTGAGCCTGCTGCTCGGCGTTCCCCTGCACATGGAACGCGTGGAGGGCTCGCAGCCGCAGACAGAGGCCGGCGTCCGGGACCGGTGGTAGAGCACTGAGCCGTGCCGGCAGCGACACGACGTCGTGCCGAAACGGCCGGGGGGCAAATGCGAAGGCGCTATCGTCCCATCCTACTGCTCGTCCCCGTCGTCCTGCTCCTGGGCATGGCCTGGTTCGCTCTGAGCAGCAACGCCAAGGTCAGCGGCGTGCGCAACGTCCTCCACTATCGAGTCCTCGAGCAGCTAGGGGGCGCGAAGGTGCGCACCACGGAGCCGCCGGGTTCCATCGCCGGCACCGTTCGCGATGCCCGGGGGCAGGCGGCTGCCGGCGCCGAGGTGCTGGTCGCCTCCCCCCTGGGCGACGTGTACCGCGCCGAGAGCAGCCCCGACGGCCAATACCTCCTGGCGGACGTGCCACCTGGCCGCTACATGCCCGTCGCCGGGCTGCGAGGCTACGAAGACGCCCTGCCCCAAACGTGCCTGGCCGGCCTGTGCTGGAAAGACGCCCTGTCCGTCCGTCCCGGTCGGCAGGCCCCCGGCCCCGACCTGGAGCTGAAACCGCTCGATCCTCTGGACGTCGCCGTGAACGATTCCCTGGTGGTCAGTGCCACCCTGGAGGTGGAGAGCACCGCCCCGCTGCCGGGCAAGGCACGGCGCACCCATTTCAGCTTCGAGCGGGCCGGGCTGCGGGTCAATGACTGCTGGCTCTACGAGCCGGTTGCCCAGGAGCAGGCTGACGGTCGACTGCCCACGCTGCTCCTGATCCTGCCCGGGCCCGTGCGCGGCTGGGAGTTCATCCCCGTGCCCTTTGCCGCGCAGGGTTTCAGCGTCCTCGCCTGCTATCCGTTGCGCGGTACCGACATCGACGGCGACGCCGCCGACCTGATGACTGCCCTGGAGTACGTGCGCCAGGGGAGAGTGCCGTCCGCTGCCGACACCGAGCGCCTGGGCCTCATCGGCGCCAGTTTCACCTCGCTGCATGGCTATCGCCTGCTGGCCCTGACCCGCGAGGTCGACGTCGGCCTCATACTGGGCGGCATGGCCGACGGCTTTGCCTTTCGGCACGACGTGGCGGCGGGCACAGCCCACGCCCGCGAGCCGTTTGACCTGATCCTCGTCGGACTGGGCATGCCCAACAGCTCGCCCGAGCTGTACTTCAAGTACAGCGTCATCTACCACCTGGAGGGCCTGCCGCCGCTGTGCATCCTGCACGGCAAGGACGATGACCTGGTGCCCTACAACCAGAGCGTCATGCTCGCCGAGGAGATGGAGAGGCGGGGCATGCCCCACGAGTTCTACTCGTACGAGGGGCTGAAGCACTATTTCTCCACCAGCGCCGACAACGCCACGACGCAGCAGATGTTTCGGGATTCGCTGGACTGCTTGCGACGAGAGTTGGAAAGTCAGTAGACAACGAATGTGTAATCCGCCGTAGAGGAAACGCCGGGATGAGTGTTCGACGCGTACTTGGTCACAGTCTGTCTTGCAACTCTGCAGCAGGGATTAACCCTTCTCCCTACACGATTTCTCAGAGGCGCATCAAGACCTTTAGGCGATCTTGCAACTCCTTGAGGTGGGCATCACCATGCTGGCCAAGCCTTCGACCCAGCCGGCGTTTGTCGATGGCGCGAAGCTGAAAACTCAGGACCACTGACGGTAGTCGCAGACCGTTCTACTCGTGCGGCTGCACAACAAAGGTGCCTGGGAAGGACAAGGCGGCCTGATTGGACGTGAGAGGTACGATCAAGACAGTGGACAGGCGGTTGGTGAACTCGATATCCTGCACAACGACAGCGGGTCTGGAGCCAGCCTGTTCGTGCCCATCACTGCGCGGAATCTGCACTGAATAGAGGTCACCAATCTCCACGGTTAGAACCCTTGCTCAAATTCGAGCAAAGCTTCATCGCTGAGTCGATCCCAATCCTCGAACTCGGCCTGCAACTCAGCCGTAGCCTTCTGACTCCGAGCCAGAACGCTTTCCTTATAGAGATGCACTATCTGAATCAAGTTGGGCATCGCTTCAACCGGAAGATCCTCGATCTCTTCCAAAAGGGCTTCCTGAAAATCGACTGCTTGCACTTTGCGTCACCTCACTTCACAACGACCAAGCTTCCAGTTCCTCGGCTATCGTTTCTTCATCCACCGTGGAACGCAAGCCATGAGCCACGGCTTGCTGGGTCATCTCTCGCAAGGAGACACCGGCCAGGCGCGCCGCTTTCCACAACGAGATGTCGCCCTGCTTGAAGAGAGCAAGCGCGGTTTCGAGCTTTACCTGGCGCAAACCGGCCAGCAACAAGTTGTCCAGGTTGTCTCGATAAGGCCCCAGTTCGTCCACCAACGACTCGGGCAGATCAAGGGTGAGTCTCTGCATTGGCCACTCTCCCTTCTGTGTTGACTTCAATATAGCACGCAAACGCACTCCTGGCAAGCACCTGGTACAACACCTTATTGGTGTATGCCTGCACCCTCACAACAACAGGCGAGTGGTCCAAGGCCACCGCTGTTGTGGTCTCTGTCCCATACCACAGGTACGGCGTCCTGTACCCCCTGGACGGCCTGCCGCCGCTGTGCATCCTGCACGGCAGGACGACCCCGGCATACGGCAGCCAGGGCAGGCAACCTGGTACCCTATAACCAGAGCGTCATGCTGGCCGAGGAGCTGGAGCGGCGGGGGATGCCGTACGAGTTCTACTCCTACGAGAGCCCGAAACACTACTTCTCCACCAGCTCCGGCGCAGCAGATGTTCCGGGATCGGTGGGTTGCTTGCGGCAAAGGCCATTCAATTCTTGACGAACGGGGGGTAGTTTTGACGGCCATAGGCTGCTGTGTTATACTACCGCTCGAGAGCGCTCCCAGCCATTGAGGCAGCGCAAGGCAGAGGTGGTGTGGGGATTAAGGCAGTCGCCACCCTGCCTTCACGACTGCGGCCACCGGATCGACAACCGAACAACGACTTCATCGAAAAAGGGTTCAACGTGGAACCAAGAAGGACAAGGTGACGAGATGCTCGCGACTGGCTGCGCGTTTTCGCCATCCTGGGCGTCTTTGTCGCCCACTGCAGCCGCTTTTTACGGTCGAAGGCTGGCGCAACAAGCCTCTTGCCGGCGCGCAATGCCGCGCGGCTGACCGTGCGCGACGTGCCGGCCTACGAGCAGGGCCTGGCGGCCGAACAGCCAAGACCGACCCGTGTGTCGCTGGGTCGGGTAGCCTTTGGGTGCTGCCGCTGGGTGCAACGCACCTGCGGGGTACACTTTCAAGCAAACGGAGAGAATGAGAACAGGATGACCACATTGGTGATATCAGCAATGGTGCTGTTGCTTGTCCTGGGCGCTGGGACGCCAGCGCATGGCACCCGAGCGCTTGTCGGGAGCGCGGGGCGCGTGATCAGCACGCAAGGGGACGACGCCTTTGCCGATCGACTCGACGCCGAGATGCCGGGGCTGTTGGAGCATTACGGGGTCCCCGGGACGGTCGTGGCGCGCATCTCGAATGGCGACGTGGCCTGGACCCGGGCCTACGGGGTGGCGAACAGGGCCACCGGTGCGCCAATCCGCCCCGACATGGTGCTGGGGTTTGGCTCAATCGGCAAGATCCTGACTGCGTGGGCGACGATGCGCCTGGTGGAAGAGGGCAGGCTCGACCTCGACGCCCCGGCAAACCGGTACCTGAAACGGTGGCAGATCGAGTCGTCCGAGTACGATGCTGGCGAGGTGACGATCCGGCGCCTCCTTAGCCACACGTCAGGCTTGAGCATCCACGGTTACCTGGACTACAGCCCGCGGCGCGCCGCTCTTCCGGATCTCGTCGAATCGATCACCAGCGCGCACCTGCTCGAGGGGGTGTCGGAAACGCTGCAGACGGGCCGGCTGTCGCGAGGGAACGTGGCGCTCGTGCAACAGCCCGGCAGTGGGTTCAAGTACTCGGGTGGTGGCTTTGCCGTGCTGCAGATGGTGATCGAAGACGTGACGGGCGAGCCGTTCGCGCAGTTCGTGCAGCGCGAGATCACCGGCCCACTTGGCGCCACCAGCCTGCGCTGGGGTTGGACGCCAGAGCTGGAGGCCAACGCACCGGTGCCGTACGGCGACGAGGGACAGCCTCTGGAGCGCCGCCAGTTAAGTATCGAGGGCATCGGCAGCGAGATAGGCACCGTCACTGACCTGGCGCGTGTCATGGCGGCGACGGTCACCGGACCGAATGACGAGCCGCGCGGGCGCGGCGTGCTCTCGGAGAAGACGGTGACGAGCATGATCACCCCGCAGCCGGGGACAGGAAGCGTCCAGGGGCTGGGCTACGGACTCGGCATGCTGAATGGTGCCCGCTCTGTATCGCACGGCGGCCAGAACAGCGGCTGGATCGCCTTCTTTATCCTCGACACCGTGCGGCGAGATGGCTTTGTCGTCGCCTCGCCTTCCAACCGGGCCACGCCGCTGCACCCGACGATCACCAATCTGTGGCTGGACGTCACGTACGGGCCGGGACCGCGAACCGACTGGGCGCCGGCGCCCGCCCTGGGCACGATGGCGCTGCTGCCCTTGTCTGTTGCAGTGCTCCTGGCTGTGGCGCTGGTCGTGACGACCGTTCGGCTGGTGTGGCAGGTGCGACGCGGCCGGCGCGTGCGCGTCGCCCGGCCGGAGGCGCGCCGGCTATGGGGCGGCCTGCCGTGGCTCCTGTGGCTGCTGTTTCTCGTCTATACCGTCTATACCACGCTGCCACTCTACCTGCCCGGGGGCTGGCCCGATTTCTGGCCCACGCCGGGCAGCCTGGCCCTGGCAGCCGTGCTCGCCGGTTGGGCCGTGTACAGCGGCGTAGCGGCATTCTATGCACACCAAGTGAAGGCGGGATAACGTCGAGGCGAACGGCGCGTCGTCGGTGAACGGGGAGTAGGCGGGGTTGCAGGCATCCCGTTGCCGGCTCTGGCGTTGGCGCGGGCGGCCGGCGCCGGCTGACAAAGAAACGCACTCGAAACGGAGGGAATGGATGGCCAAGAAGGTCGTGATCATCGGCCGATTTCCCCATGCCACTCGATCGCGCACCCGAGTTGATGGGCAGGCTCGACAACCTGCGCTCGCTGGCGGGCATGTTGCCGTACATGAAAGACCTGATGGCCATAGGCGACCTGACCTTGGGACAGCTCGGCGCACGCTTTGCCGATCCGCTCCTGCGCAAGGCGCTGGCCAATTCCATGCTCGACGAGTCAATGCCTGCCACCGCGCTGCTCCTGACGCTCGGGGCGATGAGCAAGCGCGCGGCCGGCTTTCCCCTCGGCGGCTCGCTCGAGTTCGCGCGTGCCATCGAGCGCCGGTTTCTCGACCTCGGCGGCCAGATCGCCTACCGCTCGCGCGTGGAACGGGTCCTCGAGCGCAGCGGGCGCGTGACCGGTGTGCGCCTGGCAGACGGCGCCGCGGTGCAAACCGACTATGTGATCGCCGCGTGTGACCTGCGCTCCGCCCTGTTTTCCCTGCTCGACGGCAGCCGCGTCGACCCACTGCACCAGGAGCTTTTCGACCACGGCCGTCTTTACCCACCGGCTGTGCTGGTCAACTTGGGCGTAAATATGGACCTGTCCGACGAGATCTCTTGTTTTGGCACCCTCTACGAGCTGGAACAGCCGGTCGCCATCGGCGGCAAGCGCCTGCCCTACCTGGGCATCAAGAACTTCTGTTACGATCCGTCCGTTGCTCCTGCGGGCAAATCTGTGGTGCAGGTGTATGTGCCGGCCGAGTGGGCGTACTGGGAGCACCTCCGTGCCGACCGTGCCGCTTACAACGCGGCCAAGGCCGAGATCCTCGCCACGTGCCGCGACCAGATCGAGCGCCGTCATCCAGGCTTGGCGTCCAGGATCGAGATGACCGACGTCGCGACCCCTTCTACCTTCGCGCGCTACACAGGCAACTGGCAAGGCACCTACATGACCTGGATCCTGTCTGGAGACTTTCAGCGCCGGTATCGCTACATTCCCAAGACGGTACCCGGGCTGTCCGGGTTTTACACCGCGAGCATGTGGACCAATCCGCCAGGCGGCATCCCTGGCGCGGCTTCCGCGGGTCGGATGGTGGTGCAGATTCTGTGCCATGAGGATGGACAACGCTTTGTGGCCCCCACGGCCTGATCGCTCGGCGGTGAACACAAAGTCGTGTCTCCGCCACGCCCATGTAGTGGCGACTTCACTCGCTAATGACCAGAAAACGATTGAAATCGTTACTACATAGCGCACCCGCTCTGCTGCCTGGCCCAGCCTACCCAAACTGAGCATGGCCGGTTGCTTGTTTGATCCGCCTCGTTGACAAAACGCCCATTTCGTGGCACAATAGATACGCGGGCACCGGCTGCCCCTCAAGCGAGCCCGCCTGTCCGAGATACCGGAGCATTCCCTGTGAGCCGGCCAATCGCTCGCCCCTGCGCCCCGCGTCCAAGAGCCTAGACCGTGCGCGGATGCTGTCGGTGACCCCCAGCTCGGAGGAGACCCGGGTCACCGGACAGGGTGGCCGTCACGGCACCGAGGCCACAGCCTTCCGGCCAGGTCGGGCTTGAGATAGATGGGCACCGAAGCCAACCAACTCCAGGCCAGGCGCTTGCCAACGCGCCTCTGGAGATTCCAGAAGGAGATAGATATAGATGAGTGGAGTACGGGTTCTCGTGGGCACACGCAAGGGTGCCTTTGTCCTGACGTCAGACGGCAAGCGCGAGCGGTGGGAGGTCAACGGCCCGCACTTTGGAGGCTGGGAGATCTATCATCTCAAGGGATCGCCGGTGAACCTCAACCGCCTGTACGCGTCGCAGTCTAGTGATTGGTTCGGGCAGGTGATCCACCGCTCCGATGACGGCGGGCGAACATGGGAGCCGGTGGGCAACAACTTTCAGTACAAAGGCGTCCCCGGCACGCACCTGTGGTACGACGGCACGCCTCACCCCTGGGAGTTCACGCGCGTCTGGCACCTAGAACCGTCGCCCGTGGACGCGGAGACGGTCTATGCTGGGGTAGAGGACGCAGCGCTGTTTCGCTCCACCGACGGCGGGCACAAGTGGCAGGAGCTCCCCGGGCTGCGCGGCCATGGGTCTGGGCCTGACTGGCAGCCGGGCGCGGGCGGGCTGTGCCTGCACACCATCCTCCTCGACCCGGGCGACCCAAGGCGGATGTTTGTCGCCATCTCCGCGGCGGGCAGCTTCCGGACGGATGATGCCGGCGAGACATGGCAGGCCATCAACCGCGGCCTCCAGTCCGACTTTCTCCCCGACCCGGACGCCGAAATCGGCCACTGCGTGCACCGCATCGCCTTCCACCCCTCGCGTCCGGACGTGCTGTTCATGCAAAAGCACTGGGACGTCATGCGCAGTGACAACGCCGGCGAGTTGTGGCACGAGGTCAGCGGCGACCTGCCCAGCGACTTCGGGTTCGCCATCGAGGTCCACGCCCACGAGCCCGAGACCATCTTTGTCGTGCCCATCAAGAGCGACTCGGAGCACTATCCGCCTGAAGGCAAGCTGCGTGTCTACCGCAGCCGCACGGGGGGTAACGAGTGGGAAGCGCTGACCAACGGCCTGCCGCAGCGAGACTGCTACGTCAACGTGCTGCGCGACGCGATGGCCGTAGACACCCTCGATCCCTGCGGCATCTATTTCGGCACGACCGGGGGGCAGGTCTATGCTTCGCCGGATGGCGGAGACCACTGGCTGCCCATCGTCCGCGACCTGCCGGCGGTCCTGTCCGTGGAAGTGCAGACTCTGCCATGATCCGCGTTGTGCTCCCCTACCACCTGCGAACCCTGGCCCAGGCCGGTGCCGAGGTACACCTCGACATGGATGGCCCGGTCACCCAGCGCTCTGTCCTGGATGCCCTGGAGGCGCGCTATCCGGTGCTGCGCGGCACGATTCGCGACCAGGGTACTTTGGAGCGACGGTCACTCATCCGGTTCTTTGCCGCGGAACAGGATCTGTCGCACGAGCCGCCGGACGCACCACTGCCCGAGTCTGTCGCCACGGGGGCGGAGCGCTTGATCGTCGTCGGGGCCATCGCCGGCGGCTAGATCGCCGGCGATGGCGCGAGCGATGAGGGAGACGGCTGGCAGGCAAGCTCGCCGGGCCGCTCAGACCGTCTCACCGTCATAGATCACCACACCCGCCGCCGGTACGCGTAGGTGCACAACTTGCAGCTTGCCGGTGGCGGTGTCCCGCTCTTCGATGGGCAGCACCTCGCCCACTTGCGCTTCGTTGGTGGCATAGATGCAGCGCAGGCGGTTGTTGAACTGGAGGATGCCCCGCTTCACAGCCACCCAGGCCTCGTGGCTCGCGTCCGGGTCGGTGTTGATGGCCACCAGCATCTCCTGGTCGTCGAACAGCCGCGTCCAGGGCACGATGGACCGCATTCGTCCGTCCATCACGCGCGGCACGCCAAAGTGTTGGCCATCGTCCGAGATGCGGCACAGATACTGGCGCCCGCGCCGCAGGGCGACCCTGGCCCGGCGGACGGCGAGGATCTTGGCCAGCTCCTTGTAGATCGGGCCGTCCTCGTCGAAAAAGTGGCGGTTCCGCGAGCGAAAGGCACCAAACTCGCCGCCGAACATCGCCTCCCGCAGATACCGGTCGCTGCCACCCTCGCCGTCAAAGGCCTGTTCCGTACCGTAATAGATGCAGGGGATGCCCATGGTCGCCGCGCTCACGGCCAGGGCCGGCAGCAGCATCGTTTTGGAGGCCGGGTCATCGCCGCAGAACCGCGCCTTGCGGCTCCCCTTGCGCACCTGATCGTGGTCGTCGAGCACGGTGACGACCTTGTTCGTGAACCAGGCGTGTGACTCTTTTTGGACGAGCAGCGAGTTGCGAAAGAGGTCAAAGTAGTCGGTGGGATTGCGGTACCCCTTGACCAGGTACTCCAGCTTGTCCGGCTCGTCGCTGATGCCCAACGCCGCGTCGAGCCCGGTTTGCTCCAGGGTGTCAAAGGCCCTACTTCGTCCCCCTGTGATCTCGCCGATGAGGTAGAAACGCTCCTTGCCCAGGTTCTGGGCAAATTCGTGGATCACCGACGTGAAAAACCGCGTGGCGCCCAGGTCCATATGCTTGACCGTGTCGACCCGGAAACCGTCGATGTCGGCATAGGCGATCCAGAACTGGTACGCGCGACACAGCGACACCAGGGCCGCCGACGGCCGGTAGGCGTCGATCTCGCCGTCGCCCAGGTCGATGTCCTTCAGATCGTAAAAGTCCCCGTGGAGCGACTCGGGCTCATAGTCCCAGTTGCTGATGCGTCCACGCCGGGTAAAGGTCGCCGGCTCCTGGAACTCGGCCGGCCAGATGGCGCCATCGGGCCAGTGGACGTCCTCGCCATCGGGGGTGATGGGCGCAAAGGGGATGCGAGGAACTCCCTCCCGGTCGCGGTAGCCGGCGACCTGGTAGGGGTTCCCATCCCAGCGCGGGTCGAGAACCTCGTGTCCCTCGCTGTCTTGGGTCCAGTACCGGTCCGCGGCATAGTCAAAGACGTTGCCCGCGTGGTTCAGGATAATGTCCAGGATGACATAGATGCCGTGGGCGTGCGCCACCTCGACGAGCTCGCGCAGATCCTCGGGTGTGCCAAAGTGGGGATCCACGTCGATGAGGTTCTGGACTCCATAGCCGTGATACGTCTCCTGGAAGGCCACCTGCTTGAAGAGCGGGCTGATCCAGATGGCCGTCACGCCCAGCCGCTCCAGGTAGCCGATCTTGCTCTGCAGCCCCTTCAGCGTCCCTCCGACCCACCGGGCGCCGGCCTCCCGCCAGCGGCGTGCGTCCTCATCCGTGCGGATGGCGTTGCCCGCGTCCGCAGGCCGGAAAAGGGGCGTCGTGCCGCCGGCCACCACCAGCCCGTCGTTGTCCCGGTACCCCATCTCCTGCCCATCGGAGAAACGGTCGAGCATCAGAAAGTAGAGCACCTGGTCTTCCCAAGCACGGGGTGAAGGCGTGAACTGCCGGTTGCGTAGGTGGGCGAAATCCAGGTCTCGCAGCCTCTTCTCGATCATCGGGTCCCTCCTTCTATCTCATTGGCTCCAGGATGGAAGCACCACGGGCTTGTGCAGCAACCGAGAAGCAAGGTCGCCCGCGAAGGCAAAAACATAACACATATCAGAAGATTTGTCAAACAAGAAAACAGGCCCGTCAGCCATTCTCAATATGGAAAGTGTGGTATAATTCAGGGCGACGAGGAGAGGAAGGGAGAATGATGGAGACATAGGAGCAGCGGCAGATGCCGGAGCGCGTGAAGTTTGAAGATATGTTG